>NZ_JBYVMD010000001.1:0-329335 GCF_058145955.1 Pseudomonas sp. A39 | reverse complement strand
AGCTCGCGCCAGCAGGAGTCCGACAGCGGCAACACTTACAACCAGCGCTACGACACCAACACCATCGGCGTCGAAGTCAGCCTGCCGCTGTATGCCGGTGGAGGCATCTCGGCGTCCACCCGCCAGGCCAGCCGCGCCATGGAGCAGGCCGAGTACGAGCTGGAGGGCAAGACCCGCGAAACCCTGATCGAACTGCGTCGGCAGTTCAGCGCCTGCCTGTCGGGGGTGAGCAAGCTGCGCGCCTATCAAAAGGCCCTGGCATCGGCCGAAGCGCTGGTGGTGTCGACCAAGCAGAGCATCCTGGGCGGTGAGCGAGTCAACCTTGATGCACTGAACGCCGAGCAGCAGCTCTACAGCACCCGGCGCGACCTGGCCCAGGCACGCTATGACTACCTGATGGCCTGGACCAAATTGCATTACTACGCCGGCAACTTGCGTGACACCGACCTGGCCAAGGTGGATGAGGCGTTTGGACGTTGATTTTTGGGTGTTAAACAACAATAAGAGAGGACTGGCATGGGTATATTTGACTATAAAAACCTCGGCACCGAGGGCTCCAAGGCGTTGTTCGCGGATGCGATGGCGATCACGTTGTACACCTATCACAACCTGGATAACGGCTTTGCCGTGGGTTACCAACACAATGGCCTGGGGTTGGGCCTACCGGCCACGCTGGTCGGTGCATTGCTCGGCAGCACTGATTCCCAGGGCGTTATCCCCGGCTTACCGTGGAATCCGGATTCAGAGAAAGCCGCCCTGGACGCGGTGCAAAAGGCCGGCTGGACGCCGATCAGCGCCAGCACACTGGGCTACGGCGGCAAGGTCGATGCACGAGGCACGTTCTTCGGCGAGAAGGCAGGCTACACCACGGCCCAGGTCGAGGTGCTGGGCAAGTACGATGACGCCGGCAAACTCCTGGAAATCGGCATCGGCTTTCGCGGCACCTCGGGGCCGCGGGAAACCCTGATCAGCGACTCCATCGGCGACCTGGTCAGCGATCTGCTGGCGGCGCTGGGGCCCAAGGATTACGCGAAGAATTACGCCGGCGAAGCCTTTGGCGGCTTGCTCAAGAACGTCGCCGACTACGCCAGCGCCCATGGCCTGAGTGGCAAGGACGTGCTGGTCAGCGGGCATAGCCTGGGGGGCCTCGCGGTCAACAGCCTGGCGGACCTGAGCGGTAACAAATGGGGCGGCTTCTACAAGGACGCCCACTACGTGGCCTACGCGTCGCCGACCCAGAGTGCCGGCGACAAGGTGCTCAATATCGGCTACGAGAACGACCCGGTATTCCGTGCGCTGGATGGCTCATCCTTCAACCTGTCGTCCCTGGGCGTGCACGACAAACCCCATGAGTCGACCACCGATAACATCGTCAGCTTCAACGACCACTACGCCTCGACGGTGTGGAACGTGCTGCCGTTTTCCATCGCCAACCTGCCGACCTGGCTCTCGCACCTGCCCACCGGGTATGGCGATGGCATGACACGGATTCTCGAGTCAGGGTTCTACGAGCAGATGAGCCGCGACGCCACCGTGATTGTCGCCAACCTGTCAGACCCGGCGCGGGCCAACACCTGGGTGCAGGACCTCAACCGCAATGCCGAGCCGCACAAAGGCAATACCTTCATCATCGGCAGTGACGGCGATGACCTGATCCAAGGAGGGAAGGGCGTGGATTTTATCGAGGGCGGGAAGGGCAACGACACCCTCCGTGATAACAGCGGGCATAACACTTTTCTGTTCAGCGGACATTTCGGGCAAGACCGGGTGATTGGCTATCAATCGACGGACAAGCTGGTGTTCAAGGATCTGCAGGGGAGTGTGGATTACCGGGAGCACGGAGGCGATACGGTGATCAGTGTGGGGGGCGATTCGGTGACGTTGGTCGGGGTGAGTGGAGGGTTGGGCGAGGTGGTGATCGGCTAGGACTGAAATGCAGTTGAAAAAGGTGGGAGGGGGCTTGCTCCCGATTGCGGTGGAGCAGCCAACGCATTTATCGACGGGTACACCGCCATCGGGGGCAAGCCCCCTCCCACATTTGATAGGTTTCGGCTTTGGGAATCAGTCTTCCTTGCGCACGGTGGCGACGTCGTCGGCCTTCACCCGTACACGTTTGCCGGCGATATCGGTGAATTCGTAAAAACCGTCGGCGGTCTTGGTTTTTGGGGTGTCCTTGGTCAAATACTGAGTGCCATTTTGCATCGTCACTACGGTTTGCGTCGCGCAACCGGCCAATACCAGAAAAGTGAGTGCAACCAGCGGCAGACCCAAATTCTTCATGTTCATAACCCTTACCTTAACCGTGAAAGTCCCACGCCAGAGGCCGTGGGCGACAAATGTTACGCCATCGACTTCAGCATCTGATCACTTTTATGTAAAAAGTTGCAGGCGCCATTTATCTATTACCGATTGCAACCGGGCCTTTGCGACGGCACTCTGTATGCATAACCAGTATTTGATCGCTGCGCGCCATGGCCAATCCCCTCGAAGAACCGCTCTATTACCTGCATAACTTCCGCCAAGTCCTGCATTGGCTGGGGCAACGCTATGCGGATCTGCTCGACCCGGACGAAGAGCATTTCATTCAGCAATTTGACAGGTTGCCGCAAGCGTCCCAGGCCTTATTGGTGCGCATGGTGATGCGCAAGGGCGTGCATTTTCGTGCGGGCAAGCTCAACTATGTGGAGATCGGTTGCACCCAGGCCGCTGCCGGGCCATTGCTGGAGCTGGGCTGGGTTGACGACGAATGCCTGCTGGCCTTTGACGCGTTGTTCGCCTTGCTGCAAAAAGGCGAGATTCTCGCTGCATTCAAGCCTTGGATCGAACAACCCAAAGCCAAGAAAACCGATTGGCTGGAAGGGTTGTCGGCGCATTTCACCGACAATCGCTGCTTTGCCCACTGGTGCCCCGACCTTGCCGACACGTTGTACAGCCTCACCGTGATGGACCTGTGCGATCGTCTGCGCCTGATGTTCTTCGGCAACTTGCATCAGGACTGGTCCGAGTTCGTGCTGGCTGACCTGGGCATCTACACCTACGAAAAAGTCGAGTTCTGCACCGAATCCCGTGGCTTGCGCAGCCGTGATGACGTGCAGGGTTTTCTGTTCCTGCACCAGTGCCAGCAGGCTTTTGAAACCGGTGCGGCGCTGGAGGAGGTACTGGCCCAGGTCGCCACATTGAACACCGACAATCCCTGGCTGGAAAAACGGCGGGCCAAGCTGTTGTTCCAAGTGGGTCAATATTGCGAGCGCACTGCCGAATTGGCGCTGGCGGAACAGATTTATCGCGCCTGCGCCTACCCCGGCGCCCGCTCACGCTTGATCCGTGTGCTGGAGCGCCAGGAGCACTACGTGCAAGCCATGGCCCTGGCGAACGCCGCCCAACAGGCCCCGGAAAGCGCCGCCGAGCAGCAGCACTTGCTGCGTGTGGTGCCACGCCTGCGGCGCAAACTGGGCAAGCCGGCCTTGCCCAAGGTCAAGCCACGGCCGGTCACGCGCCTGGACTTGGCACTCGCGCTACCGGACCCGCTGATGTCGGTGGAGTATTGCGTGCAGGCTCACCTCAGCGAGCCTGATGGGCCGGTGCACTATGTTGAAAACGGCCTGATCAACTCGCTGTTCGGCCTGTTGTGCTGGGACGTGATCTTTGCGCCGCTGCCGGGTTCGTTTTTCCACCCGTTCCAGCGTGGGCCGGCGGATCTGCACAGTGAAGACTTTCACCTGCGCCGCGCGCCGCTGTTCGCCGCGTGTTTCGAACAATTGCAGGACGAGCGCTACAAAACCACCATCCGCCAACGCTACAGCGAAAAATGGGGGATCCAGTCGCCCTTCGTGTTCTGGAACCTGCTCAGCGCAGAACTGCTGGAGCAGGCCCTGGCCTGCCTGCCCGCCGAACACCTGCGCTACTGGTTTGAACGGCTGCTGCTGGACATCCGCGCCAACCGCGCCGGCATGCCGGACCTGATCCAGTTCTGGCCCGCGCAGAAGACCTACCGCATGATCGAGGTCAAGGGCCCCGGCGATCGCCTGCAAGACAACCAGCTGCGCTGGCTGGAGTTCTGCGGTGAATACCAGATGCCGGTGACGGTCTGCTATGTACGCTGGGCAGCGTCCGCTTGAGTTACAACGTTGCCGTGCGTGCACTGTGTGAGTTCACGGCCAAGGTCGGTGACCTGGACCTGCGCTTCACGCCGTCGCCCAGCGCCCAGGAAGGCATTGTCGGCCACCGCACCGTCGCCTCGCGGCGCAGCCCGCACTACCAGAATGAAGTGGCGCTCGAAGGTGAGTACCAGCAACTCAAGGTGCGGGGCAGGGCGGACGGCTACGACCCGGACGCCAACCGCCTGGAAGAAGTGAAAACCTATCGCGGCGACCTCGACGCCCAACCCGCCAACCACCGGCAACTGCATTGGGCCCAGGTCAAAGTGTACGGCTGGTTGATGTGCCAGAAACTCGGCCTCTCGCAGATCGACCTGGCGCTGGTGTACTTCGACATCGTCGGCGAGGGCGAGACGGTGCTCAACCAACACTTCCACGCCAGCGAACTGGAGCCGTTCTTCAACCAGCAATGCGCGCTGTTCCTCGGTTGGGCCCAGCAGGAAATGGCGCACCGCGAAGCGCGCAATAGGGCCGCGCAGGCCCTGGCGTTTCCCCATGCCGGTTTTCGTCCTGGCCAGCGCTCGCTTGCTGAATCGGTGTACAAGGCCGTCAGTACCGGCCGCTGCCTGATGGCCCAGGCGCCTACCGGCATCGGCAAGACCATCGGCACGATTTTCCCGTTGCTCAAGGCCCTGGCGCCCCAGCAACTGGACACGCTGTTCTTCCTTACCGCCAAAACCCCCGGCCGCAAGCTCGCCCTGGACGCCGCCCACGTGCTGCACACCAGCAGCCCCGAGCTGCAATTGCGCGTCCTGGAGCTGGTGGCGCGGGACAAAGCCTGCGAGCACCTGGACAACGCCTGTCACGGCGACGCCTGCCCCTTGGCCAAGGGTTTCTACGATCGCTTGCCCGCCGCGCGCATCGCCGCGTCCAAGGTGCGCCTGCTGGACCAGCGCAACCTGCGCGACGTGGCCCTGGCCCATGACGTCTGTCCCTATTACCTGAGCCAGGAAATGGCGCGCTGGGCCGACCTGGTGGTCGCCGACTACAACTACTATTTCGATTTTGGCGCCATGCTGTTCGGCCTGGCCCAGCTCAACCAGTGGCGCGCGGCAGTGCTGGTGGACGAAGCGCACAACCTGGTCGAACGGGCCCGCTCGATGTACAGCGCGAGCCTCGACCAATACCACCTCAAGACCCTGCGCGACGTCGCGCCCGAGCCCTTGAAAAAACCCTTGCAGCGCCTCAACCGTGAGTGGAACGCGCTGCACAAGGACCAGATCGCGCCGTACCAGGCTTATGCCGCCCGCCCGGAAAAACTGTTGCAGGCCCTGAGCCTGTGCGCCAGCAGCATGGGCGAGTATTTCAATGAGCATCCCGAATCGCTCAGCGGCGACCTGCAAGCCTTCTATTTCGAGGTGCTGCAATTTGCCAAAGTCGCCGAGCTGTTCAACGAACACTTCATTTTCGACATCAGCAAACGCCAGCTCAGCGGCAAACGCAGCAGCTCAACCCTGTGCCTGCGCAACGTGGTGCCCGCCGAATTCATCCGCCCACGCTTGACTGCGGCCCGCAGCAGCGTGCTGTTTTCCGCGACCCTGAGCCCCCGTCATTACTACGCGGATTTGCTCGGTTTGCCGGCGGACACGGCCTGGGTCGATGTGGAGTCGCCGTTCAAGGCCGAGCAATTGCAGGTGCGCATCGTCGATGCGGTCTCCACGCGTTTCGTGCATCGCCACGCCTCTTTGGAACCTATTGTTGAACTGATCGCCCGCCAATACACCGCGCAGCCTGGCAACTACCTGGCGTTCTTCTCAAGCTTTGATTACCTGCAGCAGGTGGCGCAGTTGCTGGCCGAGCGACACCCGCAGATCATACTCTGGCAACAGTCACGCGGCATGGCCGAGGCCGAGCGCCAGGCGTTCCTCGACCAATTCACCGAACACAGCCAGGGTGTCGGCTTTGCCGTGCTCGGCGGCGCCTTTGGTGAAGGCATCGACCTGCCCGGCGCCCGTTTGATCGGCGCCTTCATCGCCACCCTCGGGTTGCCCCAACTCAACCCGGTCAATGAACAGATGAAACTGCGCATGGGCGCGATCTTCGGTTCAGGCTACGACTACACCTACCTGTACCCCGGCATTCAGAAAGTGGTGCAGGCAGCGGGCAGGGTCATCCGCAGCCAGCAGGACCGTGGCGTGGTGATGTTGATCGATGACCGCTTCGGCGAAGCGCGGGTACGTCAGTTGTTGCCGCGTTGGTGGGCGGTTGCATGAGGCATTCCCGCGATCAATGATGCTGGTGGCGTTGAAAACAATGCCGCACGCTGGGGAAAACCTCGAAAAGGCCATGCCAATGAGCGAGCAACTCATCTGCGTCAACGGTATTGAGTTAAGCGTCCACATCGCCGGTCCCGAAGACGGCAGGCCGATCTGGCTGCTTCACGGCTTCCCGGAGTGCTGGCACTCCTGGCGCGAGCAGATTCCCGCGCTGGCGGCTGCGGGCTATCGGGTGTTTGCCCCTGAAATGCGCGGCTACGGCCAGTCAGGTTCGCCGGCCGAGATCGCCGATTATGATCTGCTGACGCTGTGTGGCGATATCCAGCAGGCCATGGACCATTTTGGCCATGCGCAGGTGGTCATGGTCGGCCATGACTGGGGCGCGGTCGTGGCCTGGCACCTGGCGTTGCTCGAACCTGAACGGATCACGCGCTTGATCACGCTGTCGGTGCCGTTTGCCGGGCGGGCCCGTAGACCGGTGATTGAAATCATGCGCGAGCTGTACGCCGACCGCTTCAACTACATCCTGTATTTCCAGGAACCGGGCGTCGCCGAGCAGGAGTTGAACGCCGATATCGAGCGTACCTTGCGCCTGTTCATGCAGGATCAGGATGTGTTTCTGCAAAGCAAACCCGCGAATGCCAGGTTGCTTGAGGGGGTTCCGGCACCCCGCGCCTTGCCGCACTGGTGCTCCCAGGCGGATCTGGAGGTCTACGTGCACACCTTCGCCGAGCATGGGTTTCGCGGCCCGTTGAACTGGTACCGCAACTTCGAACGCAACTGGCAACGCACAGAAAGCCTGGCCGGCAAGCAGGTGCTGCAACCCACGCTGTTCCTGATCGGCGACCGCGACCCGGTCGGGGTCTTCGAGGCCCACACGCTCAAGCGCATGCCTGAGTCAGTGCCTCACCTTGAGCAGCATGTGCTGCTCAACTGTGGCCACTGGATCCAGAACGAGCAAGGGCAGCAGGTCAACGCACTGATGCTCGGGTTTCTAGGGAAAGCGGGGGCTGCTTAGACCACTTCCAGGTATGAGCTGTGTATCGCCCGCGCCAGCTCGCGCACCGTGTCGATGAATTCCGTGAGACGGCTATGCAAACCATCCTCCAGAATCTCATCAATCCCGGTATACCTGAGCCGCGCCTCGAACTCCGCCGCCAACCGCTGCGCCGTGCGCCCATAACTGCCGGGCAGATCCGCCAGGATATGGCTCAATTCCTCGATACACGCATGCAACGAACGCGGCACATCGCTGCGCAGCAACAGCAGCTCCGACACCGACCGCGCATTCAAGGCATTCGGGTACAGCTCGGTATACGCCTCAAACGACGACAACGCGCGGAGCAGGGCGCTCCACTGGTAATAACCGCGTGCCGACAAGTCGCTGACTTCTTCCGACTCTTCGCCAAACATCTCGTAACGCGCATCCAGCAGACGCAGGGTGTTGTCCGCGCGCTCGACAAAAGTGCCCAAGCGGATAAACCGATAGGCGTCGTTGCGCATGATTGTCCCGGAGGTCGCCCCACGGAACAGGTGTGAACGCTGCTTGACCCAGTCACAAAAGTGACTGATGCCATGCCGCGCCAGGCCGCCGGCGGCGATGCTGCGCATTTCCAGCCAGGTAGCGTTGAGGTTTTCCCACATGTCGGCGGTGATGCGCCCGCGTACCGCGTGGGCATTGCCACGTGCAGCGCGCAGGCAGTTGTAGATGCTGGCGGGGTTTTCTTCGTCGAGGGCGAAAAAATGCAGCATGCGTTCGGCGTCCAGCTGTTTATGACGCTCAAGGTAGCTGTCCAGGGTGCCGCTGCTGAGCAACGACATGGCCAGTTCATCCAGGCCATCGCTGCGCCCGGCCTGGGGCATCAACGACAGCGAGTAACTGACTTCCAGCATGCGCGCCAGGTTCTCGGCACGCTCCAGGTAACGGGACATCCAGTACAAATCTGCGGCGGTTCTACTCAACATACTCAGCCCTCCACCACCCAGGTGTCCTTGGTTCCGCCGCCTTGCGACGAGTTGACGATCAACGAGCCTTCCTTCAGCGCCACGCGGGTGAGACCGCCGGGCACCAGGCGGGTTTCCTTGCCCGAGAGCACAAACGGCCGCAGGTCGATATGCCGTGGGGCGATGCCATTTTCGACAAAGGTCGGGCAGGTGGACAGGCTCAAGGTCGGTTGGGCGATGTAAGCGTGAGGACGGGCCTTGATGCGCTGGCGGAAGTCCTCGATCTCGGCGGCGGTGGAGGCCGGGCCGACCAGCATGCCGTAGCCGCCGGAGCCCTGGGTTTCCTTGACCACCAGTTCCGGCAAGTGGGCCAGGACGTGAGACAGCTCATCGGGTTTGCGGCACTGGAAAGTGGGTACGTTCTGTAGCACCGGTTCTTCATCCAGGTAGAAACGGATCATTTCCGGCACATAGGGGTAGATCGACTTGTCGTCGGCCACGCCGGTGCCGATGGCATTGGCCAGCACCACATTGCCGGCGCAATAGGCGGCGACCAGGCCGGGCACGCCGAGCATCGATTCGGGGTTGAAGGCCTTGGGGTCGAGGAAGGCGTCGTCGATACGTCGGTAAATCACGTCCACCGGCTTGGGGCCATCGGTGGTGCGCATGAACACCTTGAGGTCGTGCACGAACAGGTCGGCGCCTTCCACCAGCTCCACGCCCATTTCCCGTGCCAAGAACGCATGCTCGAAGAACGCGCTGTTGAAGCGCCCCGGCGTCAGCACCACCACATTGGGGTTGTCCAGGCGGCTTGAGCTTTTAAGGGTCTTGAGCAGCAGGTTGGGGTAGTGGTCCACCGGCGCAATGCGCTGTTTGGCAAACACCTCGGGGAACAGGCGCATCATCATCTTGCGGTCTTCGAGCATGTAGCTCACGCCGCTGGGGGTGCGCAGGTTGTCTTCCAGCACGTAGTAGGTGCCGTCGCCGTCGCGCACCAGGTCCACCCCGGAGATATGCGAGTAGATGTCGCGGTGCAGGTCCAGGCCGACCATCGCCTTCTGGTAGCCCTCGTTGCCCAGCACCTGCTCCGCCGGAATGATCCCGGCCTTGATGATGCGCTGGTCGTGGTAGATGTCGGCGAGGAACATGTTCAGCGCGTTGACGCGCTGGATGCAGCCGCGTTCGATCACGCTCCATTCACTGGCGGGGATGCTGCGCGGGATGATGTCGAAGGGGATCAGGCGCTCGGTGTCTTGTTCGTCGCCATACAGGGTGAAGGTGATCCCGGCGCGGTGAAACAGCAAATCGGCTTCACGGCGACGCTGGGCCAGCAGTTCCGGCGGCGTATTCGCCAGCCAGCGGGAGAAATCCTGATAGTGCGCGCGGCACGCGCCGTTCGCGTCATTCATTTCATCGAAGAAAGATAGAGCCATTCCAGTACCTTGTCAGTGCCGAGGAGAGCTTGGGTGGCACTGCCGCTTAAAAAACCGCATATTTTTATGAGCCCGTGGCCGATGGTGCCAATGGGCCTGGTCCTTACTTTCTTGTGGGGTCGGCTCTGGGTCGGGGGGTAACGAATGCTCCTTTATTCGGGCAGATGAATGGTTTAAGCAATGCCTGTGCCGAAACGCCCAAATTCTGTGTAGTGAGCGGGCTTGCCCCGCGCTGGAGTGCGTAGCGCTCCTGTTTGTTGGGGGCCGCTACGCTGCCCAGCGCGGGGCAAGCCCGCTCACTACAAGAGCCCTGTCTTCCGTGGGGCACGCAGTGCGCCGGAATGGTGCGCGAACAAACTTGAACTTCACCCACCCCCGATTCTTCTAATAGGACTCGAACCTGTGTGGAGCACTGTCGTGCCCAGAATCATTCCTTCTCCCAATACGCCGGAAGCGGCGCTGGCCGACCACAGCGAACACAACGCGAAAATCTTCGGCTCACCCAAGGACCGCCTCGATTTCTACCGGCGCGAAATCCAGTACGAAACCACCATTTTGGCCAACCGCACCGACGCCTACCTCACCGCGCAGTCGTTCCTGGTCATCGCCTTTGTGTCCGGCATGGGCAACCTCAACCCGGAGTGGGGCAAGCTGTTCACCCTGGTGGTGCCGGTGTTCCTGGTCGCGCTAGGCATTCTCAGCTCCCTTAACGCCTGGCCAGGCATTCGGGCCGCGTACGAGATCATCGACCACTGGCACTACAAGCAAAGCGAACTGCTGCGCAGCGAGCCGGTGATGGGCTTGGCCTACGATGAGTCGCCGCTGTTTTCCGAAATGGAGTCGTCCCACAAGGGCTATCGCAAGTCGTTGCTGTTCTCCATGCGTGCGCCCTGGCTGTTCATGGTGTTCTGGCTGGTGCTGGGGATTTATGCGTTCTATATCCAGGTCGACAATCCGATCCGGTGAGCAATCGGACGGAACTTCGCCGGTCGGCGCAGCGCCTTACCTTCAGGCCCTGCTGATTTCCCTCCGGCCTACCAAGAGGTGACCCATGAGCACGAATAAAGACCCCCAACTCGATAACCGTAATGATCCGGCCATCGACGGCGGCGAACCGGCGCCGGGTACCGCTGCCGACGCGCCCAAGGACCCGGTTCCGGCCAAAGACCCCAAAGCCAAGGAAAACGACTACAGTCCAGACTTCAAGCCCGAGCGCGAGCCCAAGCCTGAAACCGATGCTGATATCGACACCCAAGGCGGTTAGAGGAGACGATCATGTCAAAAGAACTCGACGAAGAACTCAACGATCCGGGCAATGAAGACCCGGGTTCGTTGATGGACGATGCAGAAGTGCCGCTCAACGATCTGGATGACGCGGCAGATGTGGGTAATAGCGAGGGTCAAGACTGAGCTTTCACCTGGGCACGTCGTTCATACCACGCCAGCATCGGCTGGGTACTCAGGCCATGAACGACGATGCTCAAGGCAATGACGGACAGGGTCAGGTTCACGGCCACCGCACTGCTGGTGCCGATCAACCCATGATTGAGCGCGTAGAACAGGTAGTAAATGCTGCCGATCCCACGAATCCCGAACCAGCCCATCAGGCCGCGCTGCCTGAGGTCGACCAGACGCCCCCAGGGCATCGCCAGCACGCCCATCGGGCGAATCACACAGAATAACAACGCCGCCACCGGCAGCGCGCGCCAATCCCAATGGCTCACCAGCACGATCCCCAGCACCGTCACAAGGAACACCTCCATCGAACGCTCCACCAGGCTGCCGAAAGAGAGCATGTCGCCCATCATCACGCCGGCGGCGATCTGGGTATCTTTCAATTCGCTGACGTCGCCCTGCAGCGCGTGCTCGGGCTCGACTTCCAGGTGACCCACCACCGGCAGCGCAAGGTGCTCCGAGGGTGTCTGCGAACTGCCGGTTGAGCGAAATTCCGCCTGGCGCAGACCAAGCCCTGCCGCGAACACCGACAGGAAGCCATAACCGCCCACCGCTTCGGCCACTACGTAGGCCAGCGCGATCAAGGCGAGCGTCAGGTAGTCATTGGGCGAGAGCGTGCTGTCACTGTGGGTGATGCGCAACCACAGCGTCACCCGGCCAATGCCGCGGCCCATCCAATAGCCGATCAACAACCCGACCGGTACCGCCCAAACCAGGTTCTTCAGCACCCAACCGCCCAGCCAGTCACCGTCAAACCCGCCGTGCTGCATGAACAGCAGGGCGAAGATCACAAACGGGAAGGCGGTGCCGTCGTTCAAGCCTGCTTCACCAGACAGCCCGAAGCGCAGCGCGTCATAATCCTGGGCGTTATTGACCTGCACCAGTCCCGCCAGCACCGGATCGGTCGGTGCCAGGACCGCCCCCACCAGCAGCGACACACCCCACGACATTGCAAACAGGTAGTGCAGCGTCAGGCAGAGGCCGAGGATGGTCAGCAGCATCACCGGCCCGGCCATGCCAAATGCGATGCGCCAGAGCCGGTGTTTGAGCGGCAGACGCAGCTTTAAACCGCTGACGAACAGCGAAAACAGCACCGCGACTTCGGTCAGGTGCTCCATCCAGCGCGCGGAATGCTTGATATCCAGGTGCAACAGGTCGACGCCCAGCGGGCCGATCCCTACGCCCAGGAGCAGGCACACCGCCGAGGTCGTGACCGGCATCCAGCGCAGGTAAGAGGAGGTGAGGGCAAGCGTGAGCAATACGGCGCCCAGTACGGCCATCCATAGAATAAAAGTCATCGGACATCTACCGGGCCGTGGTCTGTCCGGGTTTGAGAGCAAGCGTCGCGTGCAGGTTCAATGTGATTGCGCCCACGCCGATTTCACGGCCCCTCTAAGCGCTCCAGCAACAGGCGCTCCAAGGTTTCCACTGGCAACGGCCGGCTGAACAGATACCCCTGGATCTGATCGCAGCCGGCCTCTTTCAAAAACGCCAACTGCGGCTGGGTTTCCACGCCTTCGGCCACCACCCGCAGGTTGAGACTGTGGGCCAGTTCAATGATGGTGCGGGTGATCGCCGCATCCTGCGGGTTGCTGGTGACTTCGCGGATAAACGCGATGTCGATCTTCAGCGTGTCGATGGGAAACCGCCGCAGGTACGCCAGGCTCGAGTAGCCGGTGCCGAAGTCGTCAATGGAGATTTTCACGCCCATGGTGTGCAGGCGTTGCAGGCTAGCGATGGTGTGCTGGGTGTTTTCCATCAACGACCCTTCCGTCAGTTCCACTTCCAGCCAGTGCGGCTCGACCAGGTGTTGCTTGAGCAGGCGCGCGATATCGGCAATCAGGTCGCCTTCGATCAACTGATGACCGGAGACGTTGACCGACACCTCCACCGGGCCAATCGGCCCTTGTTGCCACTCGGCGATCTGTCGGCACACCTGTTCGATCACCCAGCGCCCCACGGGCACGATCAAGCCCAGGCTTTCCAGGATGGGCACGAACACGGCCGGCGACACGGCGCCATAGTCCGGCCGTTCCCAGCGCAGCAACGCCTCGAGGGCGCACAGGCGGCCGCTGGCCACCTCGACCTTGGGCTGGTAATGCAGGGTGAATTCATGGTGTTCGACGGCCTGGCGCAAGGCATTTTCCAAGTCTTGCCGGGCCAGGTCATGCACGTTCATGCCGGTAGGGCGTTGTGCCAGCTCGCGCGAATGGCTCACCCAGTCGCCGCGCGTCTTGAGCCGCAACAGGTTACGTACCCGCAACCAGAGTTCGACACGCTCCACGGGCTTGGTGATGAATTCCTCGGCGCCGGCCTCCAGTCCGTTGACCCGTGCACTCGGTTCGCTGAGGGCCGACAACATGATGATCGGAATGCCTGCCGTGGTTTCATCACCTTTCAACTGGCTGGCGACTTCGTAGCCGTCCATGCCTGGCATCATGATGTCCAGCAGGATCAGGTCCGGTGGCTGTTGCGCCACCAATTGCAGGGCTTCTTCGCCGCTGCCCGCACTGAGGGTCTGGTAGCCCTCGTGTTGCAGCAAGGTTTCCAGGAGCTTGCGAACCTGAGGTTCATCATCAACGATCAACAGCGTCGCGGGTTGGCTGGCCATGGAGAGGACTCATATGAGGGGTTTGGTGTGCTGTTGCAGCAAGGTGTCGATCACCTGGTACAGCTCTTTGTAACGCAGCGGCTTGATGATGTAGGCGTCACACCCGGCCAGCCGGGTTTTTTCACGGTCTTCTTTCATCGCCATGGCCGTCAGGGCAATCACCGGGATGTGTGCGGTAAGCGGGTCACCCTTGAGCAGCGCGGTGGCGGCCAGGCCGTCCATGCCCGGCAACTGGATGTCCATCAGGATCAGCGCCGGTTGCTGTTCGCGGGCCAGGGTCAGGCCGGTTTCGGCATCGGGCGCCCACAGCACGGTGTGACCTGCATTCACGAGCAATAAGCGCGCCAGGCGCATATTGGCCTCATTGTCTTCAACGATCAGGATGTTGGCCATGCAGCCTCCGCAGCGCGGTGCAGCGGCAGCCAGGCCACAAACCGCGCGCCACAGCCTGCGCGGCTGGCCACGGCGACGCTGCCGCCATGCAGGTCCGTCAATTGCTTGACCATCGCCAGCCCCAGGCCGGTGCCTTCGAATTTGCGCGCCAAGCTACTGTCGATCTGGCTGAATGCCTTGAACAGCTTGCCCATGTCGTCCTCGGCAATCCCGATGCCCGTGTCGCTGACGCTCAACTCGAGGAACTGTTGGTGGGGGCTATCGGGCAAGGCAAAGTTGTACACCGGCCATTCGCCTGGAATCTGCCCGACTTGCTCGCGGGGCACCTGGCGCACCGTCAGCGTCACTGAGCTGCCGTGCTCGCTGAACTTTACGGCGTTGGCCAGCAGGTTGTAGACGATCTGTTTGGTCTTGCGCAGGTCCAGCGCCAGGCAGCCGAGGTCTTCGGGGCTTTCGAGTTTCAACTGGATGCGTTGCAGCGCGGCTTTTTCCCGCACGATCAGCAGGCTGTTGGCCAATAACCCCGCCAGCTCCACGGCTTCCAGCTCCAGCTCCATCATCCCGGCCTCGACTTTGGACAGGTCGAGGATGTCATTGATCAGCGACAGCAGGTGCTGGCCGCTGGTGAAAATGTCGCCGATGTATTCGCGTTGGGTGTCGCTCATTTCGCCGACCAGGCCATCCTTGAGCGCCTCGGAAAAGCCGATCACCGCATTCAACGGCGTGCGCAGTTCATGGGACATGGTGGCGAGGAACTCGGACTTCATATGGCTGGCATGTTCCAGCTCCAGGTTCTTCTCTTCCAGCGCCCGCTCGAAGCCTTTGCGCTCGGCCTCTTCCTGCTTGCGCGCGGTGTTGTCGGTGCCGATCAACAGGTAGCCGATGATGGTGTCGTAGCGGTTGCGCAGGGCGGTCACCGAGACCATGGCCGACAGGCGACTGCCGTCCTTGCGGATATAGGTCAGCTCATAGATGTCTTCGATGCCACGCGAGGCCTTGAACACCAACGCTTCGAAACCCGGCGTGATCGGCGTGTCCAGCTCCAGGCTGAGGGCGGCGGCGCGGGTGATCAGTTCGACGGGGTCGGAGATGTCGGCAGGGGTGATGCGGTTGACCACATCGGCGGCGGCATAGCCGAGCATGCGTTCGGCGCCGACGTTGAAGATCTGGATGACGCCTTTTTCATCGGTGGCGATGCTGGAAAAGTACGCGCTGTTGAAGATCGCGTCCTGCAGGGCGCCGGTCTTGAGCAAGGTTTTCTGGCGCTTGAATTCGACGATCTTTTCCGCTCGCGATTGCGGTTGTTCGGGTAACGGTGTGTCCATCGCTAGGCTATTCCGTGACGTTCAGGCCCGCCACCGTCAGACGACGAGGGCGCAGAGCATACTCACAGAAGACCGCTTGGGGCGATGAGGAGGAGATGAGGTTCAAGAACAATAGCAGAGACTGTGGCGTTTTGATGGCTGACCCGTTGCACATACACTCAAACGGATAGGTATGACGAAAAAAGACATCTTTATCGTGAATTCGACGTGATGAAACGTTTCACCTTTCGATAAATGGTCAATGCAAGCGCTTGCGTAAGCAAATGTATCTACATTAGAGTCGGCCTCAATCGACAACAAAAATAATAAATCCAGGAGCTCATCCATGAGCCTTGAACCCTTGCTTGAGATGCAGGGCATCAGCAAAACCTTCAACGGTTTGCGCGTGCTCAAGAATGTCGGCCTGAAGGTCTACCCCGGCGAAATCCACGCCTTGATGGGGGAGAACGGCGCCGGCAAGTCCACCCTAATGAAAATCCTCTCCGGCGCCTACCAAGCCGACCCTGGCGGTGAAATCCGCATTGGCGGTCAAACCATTCCCACCTTCGACCCTGCCACCGCCAAAGCCCTCGGCATCGCCGTGATCTACCAGGAACTGAGCCTGTGCCCCAACCTGAGCGTGGCCGAGAACATCTACCTGGGCCGCGAACTGCGGCGCGGTTGGACCATCGACCGCAAGGGCATGGAGGCCGGTTGCATCGAAGTGCTGCAACGCCTGGGCGCGGAGTTCACCCCGGCAACGCGGGTCAGCAGCCTGTCGATCGCCGAACGCCAACTGGTGGAAATCGCCCGCGCCTTGCACGCCCACGCCAAGATCCTGGTTATGGACGAACCGACCACGCCGTTGTCTTCCCGTGAGACCGACCGCCTGTTCGCGCTGATCAAACAGCTGCGCAGCCAGGGGTTGGCGATCATCTATATCAGCCACCGCATGGCCGAGATCTATGAGTTGTCGGACCGTGTGTCCGTGCTGCGCGACGGCCAATACATCGGCGAACTGACCCGCGAGGCGCTGTCGGCCGAAGTGCTGGTTAAAATGATGGTGGGTCGTGACCTGTCCGGCTTCTACAAGAAGGAACACGCGGCTTACAACCCCGGCAACGTGGTGATGCGTGTGCGCGACATGGCCGACGGCAAGCGCGTGCGCAACTGCAGTTTTGACCTGCATGCCGGGGAAGTGCTGGGCATTGCCGGCCTGGTCGGGGCAGGGCGCACCGAGCTGGCGCGCCTGATCTTCGCCGCCGACCCGCGCACCTCCGGCACGCTGGAAGTGGTCGGCAAGACCGTCACGCAACTGCGCACCCCGGCGGATGCCATTCGCGCAGGCGTCGTTTACCTCACCGAAGACCGCAAGGCCCAAGGCCTGTTCCTGGACATGAGCGTGGCCGACAACATCAACGTCTGCGCTTGCGTGCCGGATGCCCATGCCGGCGTACTGGATCGCGGGCATGCCGCGCAGCGCGCCACGGACGCGATCAAGTCGCTATCGATCCGCGTGGCGTCGGGCAAGGTCAATGTCGGCGCCTTGTCCGGCGGCAATCAACAGAAGGTGCTGCTGGCGCGACTGCTGGAGGTCAAGCCGCATGTGCTGATCCTCGACGAGCCCACGCGCGGCGTGGACATCGGCTCCAAGTCCGAAATCTACCGCATCATCAATCAACTGGCCCAGGCCGGCGTTGGCATCGTGGTGATCTCCAGCGAACTGCCGGAAATCATCGGCACCTGCGACCGCGTGCTGATCATGCGCGAAGGCCAGTTGGTGGCTGAAGTCGGCGGCGCGTCAGGCCAGGTTATTTCCCAGGAACGTATTATTGACCTCGCCACCGGTGGCGATCAGGTGGTAGCCAATGGCTGAATTGAATGTTGCAACAATCGGTAAAGCTGAGCGCGCACGCGAACTGATGCGCACGGTGGGCATGTTGCCGGTGCTGATCCTGTTACTGGTGGGCTTTGCCTTGGCCAGTGAGAACTTCCTGACGGTGCAGAACCTGTCGATCATTACCCAGCAGGCCTCGGTGAACGTGGTGCTGGCGGCGGGCATGACCTTTGTGATCCTCACGGCGGGGATCGATCTGTCGGTGGGCGCGATCCTGGCGGCGTCGGCGGTGGTGGCGTTGCAAGCGTCAATGTCGCCGCAGTTCGGCATGTTCGGGATCGCCGCCGGTATCGGCTTCGGGCTGCTACTCGGGTTGGTCAACGGCGGGTTGATCGCCTTCATGCGCCTGCCGCCGTTTATCGTCACCCTCGGTGCGTTGACCGCCATGCGCGGCCTGGCGCGCCTGCTGGCGGACGACAAGACCGTCTTCAACCCGGACCTGCCGTTTGCCTTTATCGGCAATGATTCGATCCTCGGTGTGCCCTGGCTGGTGGTGATCGCCGTGGCGGTGGTGGCGCTGTCGTGGTTCATCCTGCGCCGCACGGTGATGGGCGTGCAGATCTATTCGGTGGGCGGCAACCCTGAAGCGGCGCGGTTGTCGGGGATCAAGGTGTGGAAGGTGCTGCTGTTTGTCTACGCCATGTCCGGCGCCTTGGCCGGGCTGGGCGCGGTGATGAGCGCGTCGCGCCTGTTCGCCGCCAACGGCCTGCAACTGGGGCAATCCTATGAGCTGGATGCGATCGCCGCGGTGATCCTCGGCGGCACCAGCTTTACCGGCGGCGTCGGCACCATCGGCGGCACGCTGATCGGTGCGCTGATCATCGCGGTACTCACCAACGGTTTGGTGTTGCTGGGCGTCTCGGACATCTGGCAGTACATCATCAAGGGCATCGTGATCATTGGCGCCGTGGCGCTGGATCGTTATCGCCAGTCCGGTGCGCGGACCTGATTTCACTCATACAACAATCACAAGAGAGACCCGCATGAACCTTAAACGCATGTTTCCCGTCATTGCCTTGGCTGCCCTGATGTCCCACGTCGTCGAGGCCCGAGAGTTGAAAGCGCTCGGCATCAGCATGGGCTCACTGGGCAACCCGTATTTCGTGACCCTGGCCGACGGCGCGACCGCCAGGGCCAAGGAATTGAACCCCAACGTCAAGGTCACCTCGGTGTCCGCCGACTATGACCTGAGCAAACAGTTTTCGCAGATCGATAACTTCATCTCCTCCAAGGTCGACCTGATCCTGATCAACGCCGTCGACCCGTCCGCCATGGCCTCGGCCATCAAGAAAGCCCGCGACGCCGGCATCGTCGTGGTCGCCGTGGACGTGGACGCCAAGGGCGTGAACGCAACCGTGCAGACCGACAACGTCGAAGCCGGCAAGCTGGCCTGCCAGTACCTGGTGGACAAGCTGGCCGGCAAGGGCAATGTGATTATCCAGAACGGCCCGCAAGTCACCGCCGTGACTGACCGGGTCAAAGGCTGCAAGTCCGCACTCGCGGCCGCGCCGGAGATCAAGGTGCTGTCCGATGACCAGGACGGCAAGGGTTCCCGCGAAGGCGGCCTGAACGTGATGCAGGGCTATCTCACGCGCTTCCCGAAAATCGACGGACTGTTCGCGATCAACGACCCGCAAGCCATCGGCAGCGACCTGGCGGCCAAGCAGCTCAAGCGCAGCGGCATCATCATCACCTCGGTGGACGGTGCGCCGGATATCGAGAACGCGCTGAAGACCGACACGCAGATCCAGGCATCGGCCAGCCAAGACCCCTGGGCCATGGCGCAAACCGCAGTGAACGTGGGCAATGACATTCTCAACGACAAAGCCCCTGCCGAAGCGATTACCCTGCTCACGCCAAAACTGATTACCCGCGACAACGTCGCTACCTACAGTGGTTGGTCGAGCAAACATTGATCCAGTGAGAGGAACTGCACCGTGGTGACCATGGATGACGTGGCAAGCCGGGCAGGGGTGTCGACGTCGACCGTGTCACACGTGTTGAACGGCACCCGCAAAGTCAGCCCGGCCACGGTGCAGGCGGTGCAGCACGCGATCCAGGCGTTGGGGTACATCCCCAACACTCTGGCGCGCTCGCTGGCCCGCTCCAGTACCAACACCATCGGCGTGGCGATTTCTGCGCTGTCCAACCATTACTTCAGCGAAACCGTGCACGCGATTGAAACCGAGTGCGCCAAGCACGGCTTCATGATGCTGTTTGTCGATACCCACGACGACCCGGAGCAGGAATTGCGGGTGGTCACGGCGCTGCATCATCGGCGGGTCGACGGGATTGTGCTGGCGCCGTCAAACGGCTCCAAGGCCCTGGCGTACCTGCGGGCCAACGAAATTCCCTCAGTGCTGGTGGACCGCATGATGAGCGAGCATTTCGACCAGGTCGGGGTGGAGAATGCCCTGCCGACCCAGGCCCTGGTTGAGCACCTGATTGCCCATGGTCACCGTCGGATCGGCTTTATCGCCGGGCGCGAGGGGTTCAGCACCACCGACGAGCGCGTTGCCGGGTATCGGGCTGCGCTGCAGGCGGCGGGGCTGGTGTTTGATCCGCAACTGCTGGTCAACGGCGGCTCCAATACTGAGCCCGCCCGGCAAGCCACGGTGCGGCTGCTCGGCCTGGCGGCGCCGCCCACGGCGATCATGGCCGGTAACAACCTGATGACGCTCGGCGCCATGCAGGCCCTGCGTGACGCGCAGATCGACGTGCCGTCACAGATGGCCCTGGTGGGCTTTGATGATTTCGACTGGGCGGATTTTTTCGTGCCGCGCCTGACCTTGATCGCTCAGCCGGTCCAGGCACTCGGCGCCCAGGCGGTAAACCTGCTGTTGCAACGCATGGCGTGTCCCACCGCACCGCCCCACAGCGTGCGCCTGGCGCCGACCTTGCAATGGCGTAATTCATGTGGCTGCGATTGATTGGAAGACCTGCATATGAGCCGTCCTGTTTCCCTCGGCATCGACCTCGGCACCTCGGAACTCAAGGCCATCCTGATGGACCTCGACGGGCAGGTGCTGGCCCACGCCGGCGTGCGCCTGAGTGTGTCGCGGCGCCATAGCGGCTGGTCCGAGCAGGCGCCGGAAGACTGGTGGCAGGCGTGTTTACAGGCGCTGACCGAGTTGCGCGGGCATGCGGCGTTCGCCCACGTGGCCTGTATCGGCCTCTCCGGGCAGATGCACGGCGCGGTATTGCTGGGAGCTGACAACCGCGTGTTGTACCCGGCGATCCTGTGGGATGACTCCCGCGCCATCGCCGAGGCCGAGCAGCTGGGCGCGGCGTTCGCGGACGTGACCGGCAGCTTGCCGATGGCCGGGCTGACCGCGCCGAAACTGCTGTGGCTGCAACAGCATGAGCCAGCGGTGTTCAAGGCCATCGACTGCGTGTTGTCACCCAAGGATTACCTGCGTTTGCGCTTGAGTGGCGAGCGTATCAGCGAAATGTCCGACGCTGCGGGTACGTTGTGGCTGGATGTGGCACGGCGTGAGTGGTTCGTCCCGATGCTGCGAGCAACAGGCCTCACGCTTGAGCAGATGCCCAGGTTGGTGGAAGGCGGTGCCGCCAGCGCTGGGTTAAACGTGGACGGACTGGGCTTGCCTGCTTCGGTCGTTATCGCCGGCGGCGGTGGCGATAACCCGGTGGCGGCGGTGGGTATCGGTGCAATCAATGCAGGGGACGGGTTTATCACTCTGGGCACCAGCGCGGCCATCGTCGCCATCACCGACCACGCCGCCGGCAACCCGGCCAGCGCGGTACACAGCTTCTGCCATGCACTGCCGGACCGTTGGTACACCATGGGCGCGATGCTCGCCGGCGCCAGTTGCTTGCGCTGGGTGACGCGCCTGACGGGCATGCCGGATGAGCAAACACTGTTGGATCAGGTGCAGGCGCAATTGCCGATGGGGCAACCGGTGCCCCTGGACACGCCGTTGTTCCTGCCTTACCTCGCCGGTGAACGCACGCCGCATAACGACCCGTTATTGCGCGGTGGCTTTATGAGCCTTGGCCATGACTGCACGCCAGCCCTGCTGGGTTATGCGGTGATGGAGGGGGTGGGGTTTGGTTTGCTGGATGCGTTGCACGCGGTGGAGTCCGCTGGGGCCAACCTCGGCGCCTGCGCCCTGGTCGGCGGCGGCGCACGGAGTGAATATTGGGCACAGTTGCTGGCCAATATCCTGCAGCGGGAGGTCTTCACCTTGCACGGCAGTGAGTTGAGTGCCTGCGTGGGCGCGGCGAAGCTGGGGTTTCTGGCGATCGGCCAAGGGGCGGCCTTGCTTCAGGCAGGGATGGCGGTGAAAGCGCGGTACTTCCCCGATGCCACGCAGCGAGCAGTATTGGAGGCGCGTTATCACAAGTTCCAGGGGTTGCTGGCGGCGGCTAAGACGCTGCACGAATAGTGGAGACGCTAATCCGCCAAAGGCGGCAAGCGCCGTTTCACCGGGGTTTTCTTGACGATTGCCGTGTTGGTTTCGGCATACGCGTTGATCCGGTCGAGCAAATTGTCGAGATGGTCCATGGTGCGCACGTGCAACCGCGCGATGAAGCAGTCTTCGCCCGTGACCTTGTCGCACTCGGTGAATTCGGGGATGGCCTGGATCTGGCGCTCCACCTCCTGCAATTTGCCCGGCAACGGGCGGATGCGCACGATGGCTTGCAGCAGGTAGCCAAAGTGCTTGGGGTCGATGTCTACGGTGTAGTGGGTGAGCACGCCGCGCTCTTCCAGGCGGCGCAGGCGTTCGCCAACGCTGGGTGACGACAGCCCGGTGATGCCCGCCAGGGCCTTGAGGGACAGGCGCGAGTCGTCCATCAAGGCGGCGATCAGTTGCTGGTCGATGGTGTCGATCATGGTATTTGCCTAATAAGAAAAGGTGATCTGGCGGTTTTGCCTTTTTTAGTCGCTGGAGCCACTGACCCGCAGATTGCCATACTTGAGCCTCACTTGAGGAGCCTCAATCATGGATACATCTATCCGTCGCGGGTCGTGGGAAATGGTCGCCGCCATGCTGATCTCGGGCACCATTGGCTGGTTTGTCTTGGTCTCCGGCGTGTCGGTGATCGAGGTGGTGTTCTGGCGCTGTGTCATCGGCGGCCTGACACTGTTGCTGGTGTGCGCACTGCTGGGCTACTTGCGCCTGGACCTGCTGAGTTGGGCCACGTTGGGCCTGGCGATGCTCAGCGGCGTGGCGATAGTCGGCAACTGGCTGCTGTTGTTCGAATCCTATTCCCGCGCGTCGATTGCCATCAGCACGGCGGTGTACAACGTGCAGCCGTTCTTGTTGGTGATGCTGGCAGCGCTGTTCCTGGGTGAAAAGATCACCGTGCAGAAATTGGCGTGGCTGAGCGTGGCGTTCCTGGGGATGCTGGCGATTGTCACCGCGCATGGCGATCAACAGACCGGCGACGATTACCTGGCAGGCATCGCATTGGCATTGGGCGCGGCCTTCCTGTACGCCATAGCGGCGCTGATCATCAAACGTCTAAAAGAAGTGCCGCCGCATTTGATGGCGTTGATCCAGGTGACCACCGGCGCGCTGTTACTCGCGCCGAGGGTGCCTTGGCATAGCCTGCCGGACTCGACCAACGCCTGGACGGCAGTGGTGACGCTCGGCGTGGTACACACCGGCTTGATGTATGTATTGCTGTACGGGGCGATCCAGAAGCTGCCCACGGCCATTACCGGCGCGCTGTCGTTTATCTACCCGATTGCGGCGATCTTCGTTGATTGGATCGCCTTCGGGCATCGCCTGGGCTGGCTGCAATGGCTGGGGGTGGTGGCCATTCTATTGGCGGCTGCAGGGTTGCAGCGGGGCTGGTGGTGGCCCCGCTCCCGCAGGGTTAGTGCGTGCCCTGAAAGATGATATTTTCCGGATTGAAATGCTCCACCACGCTGCCCGGCTGCGGTAGCCCGAGGATGTGCCCCTTGATCTTGCCTACCACGTGCATCTCGCAGGGTTTGCAGTCGAACTTCAGGGTCAGCACTTCGTCGCCGTGGATCAACTGCATCGGCGCGACCTTGGTCTTCACGCCCGTCACACCCTTAGCCTGTTTAGGGCACAGGTTGAACGAGAAGCGCAGGCAGTGCTTGGTGATCATCACCGGGACTTCGCCGGTTTCTTCGTGGGCTTCGAAGGCGGCGTCGATCAGCTTCACACCGTGCCGGTGGTAGAAATCACGGGCTTTCTGGTTGTAGACATTGGCCAGGAACGACAGGTGCGCATCCGGGTAGACCGGCGGCGGCGAGGTTTCGGCCTTGCGGCCACCGCGTGGGTGAGCGGCGATGCGAGCAGTGGTCAGCGCCTCGATCACTTCACGGCGCAGGGCCTTGAGCTGCGAATTGGGGATGAAAAACGCTTGCGGCGCATCCAGCTGAATGTGGGTCGCGTGGTACTCGGTAGTGCCCAGTTGGCCGAGAAGGTCACGCAGGGTGTCCAGCGCCTGTTCCGGCTTGTTGGCCACACCAAACGGGCCGGGCAGGGTGACGCTGGCGCTGATGCCTTCTTCGCTGGTGGCGATGACTTCAAGCTGCTCTTCACGCAAACGAGCAACCCAGGACAGGCCGATACGGCGTTCGGACGAGGTCTTCAACAGCGCCTGTTGCCAGTTGTGATCGAGGTTGCGGTTCAGCGGGTGGTTCGGGCGCAGTTGATGCAGGCCGGCCGGCATTTCATTCGGCTCGACGCGGTAGCGGTAGCGCTTCTCGCCGTCTTCCTCGAACTCACCTTTAGGCTCGGCGATGTTGGCGCGGAAACCCACCACTTCGCGTTTGACCAGCACATTCAGGCCGTCGCCATTGGACAGCGGCTCATGGGTGACCACTTGCAGGTCGCGCTTGCCGGCTTTTTCCACCACGCCCACCGGCAGGCCGGTGAAGGTCGGGGTGTCGAAGGCGCCGATGTCGATCTTGCGGTCACTGACGAAATAGTCGGTGCTGCCACGGTGGAACGTTTTTTCCGGGTCGGGCAAGAAGAAGTGCGCGGTGCGGCCGCTGGAAGCACAGGCCAGGTCCGGGCGGTCTTCGAGAATCTCGTCGAGGCGCTGACGGTAATAGGCGGTGATGTTCTTCACATAGCCCATGTCCTTGTAGCGGCCTTCGATCTTGAACGAACGCACGCCGGCTTCGACCAGGGCGCGCAAGTTGGCGCTCTGGTTGTTGTCTTTCATCGACAGCAAGTGCTTTTCAAAGGCCACGACGCGGCCCTGGTCATCTTTCAAGGTGTACGGCAGGCGGCAGGCCTGGGAGCAATCGCCACGGTTGGCGCTGCGGCCGTTCTGCGCGTGCGAGATGTTGCACTGGCCGGAGAATGCCACGCACAGGGCGCCGTGGATGAAGAACTCAACGGCGGCCTCGGTTTCGTCGGCAATGGCGCGGATCTCTTGCAGGTTCAGCTCACGGGCCAATACCAACTGCGAGAAACCGGCCTGGTCGAGAAACTTGGCGCGGGCGAGGGTGCGAATGTCGGTCTGGGTGCTGGCGTGCAGCTCGATGGGCGGAATATCCAGCTCCATCACGCCCAGGTCTTGCACGATCAACGCGTCGACACCGGCGTCGTAGAGCTGATGGATCAGCTTGCGCGCGGGTTCCAGTTCGTTGTCGTGCAGGATGGTGTTGATGGTGGTGAAGACGCGGGCGTGGTAACGGCGGGCGAATTCCACCAGGGAAGCGATGTCGCTCACGTCGTTACAGGCGTTATGGCGGGCGCCGAAGCTAGGCCCGCCAATGTAGATGGCGTCGGCGCCGTGCAAAATGGCCTCGCGTGCGATGGCGACATCGCGGGCAGGGCTGAGCAATTCCAGGTGGTGCTTGGGCAAGGACATAGTTTTTTTAGTCAGGCTTGTCACGGTCGAGGCGGGCATTGTAGCGATGAAAACCCCTACAAGCATCCGCGCATTGTCCGATTGTGACCGCTGGTGGAGCCTGACTCAGGCTTTGGCAGCCATCGCGGTGACTTCCACGCGCATACCCTCTACCGCCAACGCGGCCACGCCAACTGCCGCACGCACCGGCCAGGGCTTGGCGAAGAAGCGTTTGTAGACCTCGTTGAAAGCGGCGCGGTCGGCCATGTCCGTCAGATAAATGGTCAGGTGCATCACCCGGTCCATGCCGCTGCCGGCCTTTTCCAGGGCGACTTTCAGGGCTTGAAGGGTGCATTCGCTCTGCTGGGTGATGTCGCCCAGTTCCAGGCTGCCGTCGGCGCGGGTCGGGATCTGGGTGGACACCAGGATGCCGTTGAAGCCGATCACGTCGGAAGAAATCGAATCGGCATCCGGGTCCGGGGTGTAGTGCAGGTCGTGGTTGGCCATGGGCGCCTCTCGTTGGCAGGTTCAGAAAGGCGCCATGGTCCCCGAAAATGACGGAGGGGGCAAACTACGCCCAGCGGCGGAACAGTACGCTCGCATTCACACCGCCAAAGCCGAAGCCATTGGACAGCGCGTACTCAATCGGCATTGGCCGGGCTTGACCACGCAGCAGGTCCAGACCGTCAGCAAGGGCGTCGGGGTTTTCCAGGTTGAGCGTCACCGGAGCCACCTGGTCGCGCAGGGCGAGTACGGTGAAGATGGCTTCGATCCCGCCCGCCGCTCCGAGCAGGTGGCCGGTGGCGGATTTGGTCGAACTGATCGCCAGGCTGCCGCCCGTACCGAAGACCGTTCTGATTGCGGCCAACTCACCTTTGTCACCCACCGGGGTCGAGGTGGCGTGGGCGTTCAAGTACTGCACCTGATCCGCATTGATACCGGCCTGACGCAAGGCCTGCACCATCGCGCGTTGCGCACCGTCGCCGTCTTCCGGGCCCGCGGTCATGTGATAGGCATCGGCGCTGGTGCCGTATCCGACCAACTCTGCAATCGGTTGCGCGCCCCGCGCCAGGGCGTGCTCCAGCGCTTCGATGACGAGAATACCGGCGCCTTCACCCATGACGAAACCGTCGCGTGCCTGGTCGAAAGGGCGGGAGGCGCGTTCGGGCGTGTCATTGAAGTCGCTGGACAATGCCCGCGCCGCCGCAAAACCGGCGAGGCTGACCCGATGGATCGCCGCTTCGGCACCGCCACACACCGCCACATCGACTTCACCGGCGCGAATCATGCGCGCGGCGTCGCCGATGGCCTGTACACCGGCAGCACAGGCGGTGACCGGTGCACCCAACGGGCCTTTCAACCCGTAGTTGATCGACACATGCCCGGCGGCCATGTTGCTCAGGAAGGAGGGGATGGTAAACGGTGACAAACGCCGTGGGCCTTTGCTGTCGGTGGTACGCACCGCATCGGCGATCGCTGGGAAACCGCCCACGCCTGAGGCAATGATGGTGGCCGTGCGCGCCTGCTGTTCGGGCGTCTCAGGCGTCCAGCCTGCTTGCTTCAAGGCTTCATCCGCCGCCGCCAGGGCGAACAGGATAAAGCGGTCCATTTTGCGCTGTTCCTTGGCCGCCAGCAGCCGATCGGGGTCAAACCCGGCTTCGGGGTCCTGCTGCACGCTCTGGACCTGGCCACCGATGGTCACGGCCAGGTCTCCGATCAACGCCTGGGGCAAGCGACGAATGCCCGACTGCCCGGCCAACAGGCGTCGCCAGGTTGTCTCCACGTCAGCGCCCAATGGGGTCAGAGCGCCCATGCCTGTCACAACGATGCGTTTACTCATGATCAATCGACTCCGGTTGCGTTGAGGGTACAGACTTTATGGACGTCACTATCATCATGAAAGTAACATGGCATCACACACCTTTGCACCGACCGATAGGAACTTCCATGCAACGCAAATCCCTGACTCGCGACGAATGCCCCATCGCCCGTAGCCTTGAGCGGGTAGGGGAGTGG
Source organism: Pseudomonas sp. A39 (assembly GCF_058145955.1). Classification (NCBI taxonomy): domain Bacteria; kingdom Pseudomonadati; phylum Pseudomonadota; class Gammaproteobacteria; order Pseudomonadales; family Pseudomonadaceae; genus Pseudomonas; species Pseudomonas sp. A39. The sequence continues at coordinate 302,106 of NZ_JBYVMD010000001.1, read as the reverse complement.
TGGAGCATCTTGATCATGCGCGACGCGCTGCAGGGCTTACGCCGTTTCGATGAGTTCTCACGCAGCCTGGGCATCGCGCCCAATATGTTGACGCGCCGCCTTAATGCGCTGGTGGAGGCCGGCATGCTGGAGCGTCGGCCTTACAGCGAGCGGCCGCCGCGCGACGAGTATGTGCCGACGGCCAAGGGTGAGGACTTTCGTATGGTGCTGATGTCGCTGGTGGCCTGGGGTAATCGGCACTACGCCGAGGAGGGCACCAGTGTCGAGTTGGTGGAGCGGGGCACCGGGCGTCCGCTGCAGCCGATATTGGCGAGCGAGCAGGGGCAGATCGTGTCGTTGGAGAACTGCGTTTTGCAGGCCGGCCCGGCCGCCAGCGACGGCATGCGCGAGCGTTTGGCGTCGCTCGCCGCAAAGCCTTGAATAACGCGGTTTCCAGCAATAATTTGGCGCCAGAAAATAAACATTTTTGCCGCATAAAGTCGTGTATTTCTCAGCCGATAGCCCATGAAGAAACCAGTTTTTCCGCACGGCTGAGGGCACGTCATGTTCAACACAACACTCAAGACAGAACTGGCGGCCAGGACGGCCGAAGCCACTGAATACAAAGGACTGATTGCTGCACTGGAACGCTCCATGGCCGTGATCGAATTCGACCTCAACGGCAAGGTGCTGCGGGCCAACGACAACTTCCTCAAGACCCTCGGTTATCGCGCCGATCAATTGGCCGGCAAGTCCCACCGTGACTTCTGCCTGCCAGAGCTGACCAGCAGCCCGGCCTACAGCCAGTTCTGGACTGACCTGAAGGCTGGCAGGTTTGTATCAGGCACCTTCAAACGGGTGGACGCCAACGGCAAGACCGTCTGGCTGGAGGCCAGTTACAACCCGGTGCTGGATGAGCGTGGCCAGGTACTGAAAGTGGTCAAGTACGCCTTGGACGTCACCGCCAAAGTCGAGCAAGAGGCGGCGACCCGCAGCAAACTGGCCGCGCTGGACCGAGCAATGGCAGTGATCGAATTTGATTTGAGCGGCCAGGTGCTGGACGCCAATGCAAACTTCTTGAACGTCATGGGTTATGGGTTGGCAGAAATAAAAGGCAAGCACCATCGCCTGTTTTGCGAACCGGCGCTGATCAACAGCAGCGAATACACAGACTTCTGGCGCCGCTTGAACAACGGCGAGTTCTTCACCGGGCAATTCAAGCGCCTGGGCAAGCATGGCCGGGTGGTGTGGCTGGAGGCGAGCTATAACCCGGTCTACGACGGCGACGGCAAGCTGGTCAAGATCGTCAAGTTTGCCAGCGACATCACCGAACGCGTGGAAAAGTTCGAGGAAGACTCTCGTGGTGCTTCCCGGGCCTACCATATCTCGTCCGAGACCGAGCGGTTTGCCGAACATGGCACCCAGGTGATCCAGGAGACCGCCACTGAAATGCGCCGCATCGCCGACAACATCGGCGCGTCTGCACGGCTGGTGGGACAATTGGGCGACCGATCCGAGCAGATCACCGCCATCGTCAACACCATTCGCGGCATCGCCGACCAGACCAACCTGTTGGCACTCAACGCAGCCATCGAGGCCGCGCGAGCAGGTGACCAGGGGCGCGGCTTTGCGGTGGTGGCCGATGAAGTGCGGCAACTGGCCGGGCGGACCAGCCGCTCAACGGCAGAAATTGCCGAGATGATCGGGATGATTCTCTCGGAAACCCGCGATGCGGTGAGCAGCATGAGCTCGACCCAGGAAGGCGCACAACGCGGCGTCAACCTGGCCGACCAGGCGGGCTCGGTGATCCTGCAGATTCGCACCAGCACCCGTGATGCGGTGGAGGCGGTCAGCATGTTTGCATCGAAGCTGGATGAGTCAGACGTGATTCCCAAAACCGCAGTCGGCTGGGTGGGCTGATGTAGCGAGGGAGCTAGCTATAAGGGCGCAGCTGTCTTGCTATGAGGTGGCTTTCTGTGGCGAGGGAGCTTGCTCCCGCTGGGGCGCGAAGCGGCCCCGTTCTAAAGGGACTGCTGCGCAGTCCAACGGGAGCAAGCTCCCTCGCCACACGGATAGTCGACGGTCAGCCGCAGCTCATTCAAATCGCCGAGGAGGGCAGTGATGGCTTCAACGTCATGTTCCCGAGCTTGCCGGGTGGGCTGGATGACGTTTTCGATGAAGGCGTTATCGGAAAAGGAGGGGCATTGCACCCCTCGTTCCGGTTTAAATCTTACTCTTTGACGTCCATGAACTCTTCAGCCCAAGCCACGTAGTTTTCCGGCAAGGTGTACGTGTGGGTCAGCTCGGTAGCGCTCAGGTTATCGGTGCTATGGGTCAACTGGCGCTGAGCACGCAGGCTGTCGTAGGTCGCCTTGATCGCGGCAAAGTAGGCGCCGTGACCAGCAACCACTACACGCACACCGAGGCTGGCCAGACGTTTGGCGTCATTCAGTTTAGGGTTGCCATACGTCACCAGCATCAGCGGCACCGTCAGGTTCTCCGCGATCTGCTCGAGGTGCTCAAAATCAGCCACACCCACCATACAAATCCCATCGGCACCGGCTTTCTGATAAGCCAGGGTACGCTCGATAACCGCTTCAGTCGGCAACACGCCAGCATTGGTGCGGGCAATGATCGACAGTTCTGGATCAACACGCGCTTCCAGCGCGGCGCGGACCTTGCCGATGCCTTCTTCAATGGAGATCAGGTCAGTGGATTTACGCCCGAACTGCGCAGGCAGCAGCGTGTCCTCAATGGTCAAGGCGGCCACACCGGCACGCTCAAGCTCCTCAACGGTGCGCATCACGTTAAGGGCATTGCCGTAGCCGTGGTCGGCATCGGCAATGAACGGCAGTTGGGCAACGCGACCTATACGGGTGGCTTGTTCGACGAACTCACTCAGCGTGATCAGCGCGAAATCGGGTGCGGCCAATACCTGCAACGAGGCAACGGAGCCACCGAGGATGCCGACTTCGAAACCCAGGTCAGCGGCGATACGCGCCGACATCGGGTCAAAGACGGAAGCGGTTTCAACGCAGGTTGGGGTGGCAAGCAATTCACGGAATGTGCGGCGCAGGGCTGAGTGAGAAATCTTTGGCATGGGCTTTCCTGGTTCTGGTCATCGTCTTGTGACGATCAATGTCTATTCGTGGTGGTGCGAGATTAACATGCGGGCGAATAGGAGATGATGACGTTTCAGCATTAGGCGGGGGCGGAGGTACGGAGTGTGGGTTTACGGTTGGAGGGCGGACAGGATTGGCGGGCAGGGCCCGCCAGTTGATCGGCGCCCGGGTTGGGCGCCTTTCTCTCATTCATGCCTGCTCTTGATACCCTTTGCGAAGTTTCTCCGCGATCAGCTTTTCTGCTTCACGCAAAGCACGTTCAGGGCTGTCGAGGGACTTGATCAGGGTCTGACCCTTGGTGCCGATACGGCCAAAATTCACCGTCACCTCGGCCTCCGCCACGCCAATACGCCAGAACTTGTTGGCGTTGCCGTCTCCAAAGGTGAATTCGCGCATCAAGGGTAGCGCTTCAGGGGTGATTGGCGGTTCGACCTCGATCTCGACAGTTTCCTCTGCCTGTTCCGGTTCTGGCAGCGCAGAGGCTTCCTCACCCCGTAGGAGCGTTTCGATGCGATTGAGCACGTCTTCCGGATCGCGCAGCCAGTCATGGCTGGGCACGTCGATAATCTTCCAACCGAAACTGCGCAGTACCGTCGGGCGGAAGATGTAACGCTCACGCACGTCAGCGGCAGCCGCGGTGTCGCCGTCCAGCAGCACGCCGAGGCTGAAGTGTTCGCCGCTGGCGTCACTGATCGCCAAGTCACAGCGGAACTGTGAACGCCCGACATATTCCTGGACCGAATGCCCGCGTTTGCGCAACGCGGCGGCGAGGGCACTGCGCAGGTGGTCCTTGGGCAGGCTGACGGCAAAGGACTGCTTGGCGCCCGGATTGAGGTTGGCGAGGATACCTTGGGAGCGCGGCGCATCCCCAGTGGCACTGGCCTGGGCAAACTGCAGGAACGCACGCAGTGCAGCGGCGCCGTCGTTGTGGGTGTTGGTGATGGCCTCGGATTCGATGCTGGAGACGATAGCCATGCGCTTGCGGGCGCGACTGAAGATCACGTTAAGGCGTTTTTCCCCACCTCGCTGGTTGATCGGGCCGAAATTCATCAGCATCTTGCCGTTTGGTCCTGGCGCGTAGCAGATGCTCAGAATAATCACATCACGCTCGTCCCCCTGGACGTTCTCCAGGTTCTTGACGAACAGGCCATTGAATTGCCCGGCATCTTCACGCACGTACTCGCGCTCAAGACGTGTGGCAAAGGCCGAGTCGCTGCTGGCCAAGTCTTCCAGGGCCTGCTCAATGGCACCTTGCTGCGCCTCGGAAAACGCCACGATGCCCAGGCTCAGGCCGGTCTCGCGTTGCAGCAGCTCACGCACCAGATTGGCGATATAGCGTGCTTCGGCCAGATTGCTGCGGCTGAGGTAGACACCGTCGCTCATCTTCAAGAAGCTGATCGGGCTTTCCAGCAGCGTGTCGGCGCCCTTGACCACCGCCTGGGCGTCCGTGGAGTCAAGGGCCGCGTGAGCCGGGGCAGGGCGCTCGATACGACGGTCAGGAATGGTGATCAGCCGCCCTTCGTAGAACGCTGCATTGGAGAAACTGATCAAGGCTTCGTGGCGACTGCGGTAGTGCCAAGCCAGGAGGGTCGCCGGCAAGTTACGTGCGGCTTGGCTCAGCAGGCTGTCGGCATCAAGGTTGATTGCGATCTGTTCTCCATCCTCCATGGCAATCAGTTCGTTATCGTCCTGGTCGCCGGCGCTGGAGAAGAAGTTGGTCGGTGGCAACTGCATCTCGTCACCCACCACAATCACCTGCTGCGCACGGCTCAGGGCCGGCACGGCTTCTTCGCTGGGGATCTGGCTGGCTTCGTCGAAAATCACCACGTCAAACAGGTCCGGCGTCAATGGCAGGGTGTCGGACACCGACAGCGGGCTCATCAACCAGATGGGCTTGAGGTCGTTGATCACCCGGCCACTGTCGCCACTCGCCATTTCACGAATAGAGCGATAGCGCATGGTCTTGCCCAACTCATGCTCCAGTTCACGACGGCCCTTGGCGTAGGCTTTCTTGAACTCACGGGCTTGGGCGTCCAGTTGAGTCACCGACATCGCCGATTGCTTCACATGCTCCAGAAAACGCTGGTGCAACGTAGCGCTGAGCACGTGAGCATTACTTTTGAGCAGGCTGCTTTCAGCCTGGCTGACCTGACGCGCAGCCAAACTCAAGGCCGGGCCATCGAAGCGCGCCAGCTGCGGGTTGGCGCGGTACAGGCGAGTCAGGTTTTCCTGGGCAATCAAACCGTCCAGTGCGCGGTGCCCCAAGGCGTACTGTTGCACGACCGCCAAGCAGACAGGATCGGCCTGGTGCAACTCATTGAGCAGGGGCAGGGTGTCGGGCAGTTCGTCGAGTTCTTCGCGCAGATCGCGCAGGTATTCCGCCAACTCGCTCAAGCTCGGCGCCGGGTCGAACACACAATGTTGCGCGACCAGTTCGGCCAAGCGGGCCACCGGCTGGCGCAGGTTGGCTGCCTGGCGCACACCAGGCAGGGAATCCGGGTTACCCCGCAGGCCTTCGACCCACTGACGCAACAGCGGTGATGTGCTCAGTTGCTGGAGCAGGGCTTGCAGGTTGCTCACGAACAGGTCGATATCCGGGATGCCATAGCGACCTTGCAGGCGTTGCTGCTCGACGTGCAGCTCGGCAGTGGCGCGGTGCTCGCCGGCCAGGCCGTCGAGCACACTGCGGAAACTGGGGCGAATCGCGTGTTGACTGAAGTCGTAGCGTCGTTGCACTTCACTGCGCAGCCGCCACCAGGCGGGTTGCAGCCAACGCAGCAGCGAGCCTTCTAACCGCTGTGCTAGGTCGAGGGCAGCCTGGGTATCCTGGGGCGCGAGTTTTTCACGCCAGTAGTGGGTCGATTCACGGGCGTTGTGTTGCTGTACGGTCAATGCCTGCAACGCCAGCTGTTCGGCGTGCAACGCTTGGGAGCCCGGCGAGCCTGGCTCCAGCAGGTCGAGGTGCGTTGCCAGGTTGGCGCTGGTCAGTTGTTCCGCGGCCTGGGTCAGTAAGCACGCATCCGCCAGGCGGGTGTCCCCAGACAGCAGGCCCGACGATGACTCCAGGAACGGCTCGACACTGTCCATCAGCCCACTGGCTTCATCAAGGAACGCCTTGAGTTGACCATATGCATGTTCGTGGGTAATCAGGCTTGAGGCCAAGTGGCTGAAAGGATGCCGTGCAAAACTGTCGAGGCCGAAACGTTCTTTGATCGTTTGATACACACGGCCGGTCAGCTCGCTTTGGGCCTGCCAATGACGCCATTCGGGCAAGCGCTCCAAGGCTTCGGGTGGCAGCTTTGCAGCAACGGGCGGCAGTTCAATCAGATGACGTACCAACTCGCGTACCGAGCATGCCAAGGACTCCGGCACCCCAGCCATTGCCTGTTCAAAACACTCTATCAAGCCCAGTTGTTGGCTCAGGCCAGCCAGCAGGGTGTCGCGCCGGGCTTGCAACTGCGGCGACTGCGCATCGCCGGCGATCCAACGCTCATAGCACTCGCGCAGGTTGCCCACGAAGGCCTTCTTGTCGGTCTGAGAGTCGTGGATCAGGCAGCACAAGTCGCCCAGTTCACTTTGTTGCAGGCGATGGAACACCACGTCCAGCGCCGCACGTTTTTCACAGACGAACAGCACCCGCAGGCCGCGACCTGCGTAGTCGGCGATCAGGTTGGTGATGGTCTGGGACTTGCCGGTGCCCGGCGGCCCCTGAATGATGAAGTTACGCCCGGTACGGGCCAGGCTGACGGCGGCATTCTGCGTAGCGTCACCGGCGACCACGTTCCACTGTTCGGTCAACGGGATGGGGTCAGGGGACTGGACCTCGACGTCCCGAGGTTCGATGGAAAACATCCGGTCAAACGCTTCGTTCTGCGCTGGTTCGTCGATCAACTGCGCATAGTCCCGCACCAGCGACATCTTGCGATAGTTGAAGTTGGCCAGGGTCACCTGCGTCAGGTCGATGTCCCAGGCGTAGCGATGCCCCTGGTTCTCGGGCAGGGCGAAGGTACTGTTTTCGGCGCTGCTGGCGACCATCTGAGGGTGTTGATTGCGCAGCACGGGTTTGGCGCCTACGGCCAGGCGCAGCGGCAACTCACTGGGCAGTACCTTCTGCTGGAACAGTTGCAGGCCCAGCGGACGGAAATCTTCGCGGTCGTAGCTGAAATCCGGCTTGACCAAAGGCATCGCTGAACGCTGGCGAGCACGACGGCGCTGGAAGTGGTGCAGATGCTGCACGGCCTTCTGGTGGATCAGCTCGATTTGCGGTTTGCTTTGCAGGCGTAACTCGACGCCGGGCTCGGTCAGTTTGATCTGGCGCGCAATATCAGCATGGATGTCTTCCAGAGACGTCTTTTGCAGGTCGACGGTTTCCGGCAACTGGATATCGTAGAGCTGACGCAACTGATGACGCAGTACCGGGTTGAATTGCGCCTCGGTTTCGTCGCATTGCAACACGAACTGGTCACGCACACCTTTTTTGCGACTCAACTCCACTGGAAGCCAGAGCAGCGGGGTAACAATACGTTCTTCCGGCGTGTCCTTGAGGTTGTGCCAGCGCATGAAGGCCACCACCAGGCGCAAGTTGCTGAAGCCGAACTCGGCACGATCACGTCGAGTTTCTTGGATGATGCGCTCCAGCGACGCCTGCAACCAGGTCTGGTCTTCAAACCGCAGCCATTGCTGCAGTCCAACAGGCTTGCCGCTCAGCACTTGTTCGGAGAACCCGCCGAAGGTGGGTTGCCAGGTGCACAGCGCTTCGGGCCGGATACTTTCAATGCGCATCACCAACGGAACGCTGGCCACGGTCAAGTTGACGTTGGCCTGGGTTGGCCGGAAGTACAGCAGGCGATTGCGGCGCGAAAGGTCAAACAACCGGTTGCGCAGATGTTCCAGCACCACCGTGCGCCGCGACGCCGGGCCTTCGGCCTGGGCCAACACACGCTCTACATCCAGGCTGGCTGGCTGTTCGCGCCAAGACTCCAGGCGCCGCGCCAGCGAGCCCACATCCGTGGCGCGCTCATGGCGGTTCAGCTCAGTCATCTCAACGATCAGATTGGCCAACACCGGGTTGAGCCGGCCATTAAGCTGGAACAGGTTGCGGCGGTGCCGGGCAAACGTCTTGAGGTCATTGATATCGGCGAAATCCAATCCGCATGCCAGGCACGCCAGCAATTGACCGAGCTGGAATATGTCGGTGATCTCATCGTGGTGCCCGAGGCGATGCTCCCAACTGTGCAGGTCCGGGAGGAATACCGGGTGGTCGATGGCTTGATGCAGGTCCTCCTGGAGTTGCAGGTCGGTAATGGCCACGCCGCTTTCCGAGTCCCGGGTCAGGCGGACTTTGCCGACGACATTCAGCGCCGATTCCGGATTGGGCTGCACCTGCTTGATCGCTTCCAGCGCCAGCCGCGGCGGGACACCTTCAGGATTACGCAGTTGCAACGTGCGTTCCGGCCCTTGCAGCACATCGAGGTAGCTGAGCTGGGCGACACGTCCCAGTTCATGCAGTTGTGCCACCTGACGCAGCAGTGGCAGCGCCAGGAACAACACATCGTCGATGGGTACGGCGGCGCCATCGTGGCTCTGCAGCAATTGAGTGAACGTGACGAGTTGGCTTACTGGGTCCATGTGTCGACCTCCGCTTTGAGCGCGCGAACGATCGGGTCGAGCTCACGTTTGGGTAGTTTGATATCGCGCTTGAGCACGCTGATAAAGTCATCGGCGCTGCCGAGTTTCTTGGCGGTGCGCGCGGCGTGCAGCAGGGCTTCATCCCGCAAGTCGCGGTCCACCAGACTCAGGTCGAGCATGATGAAGTGCAGGTATTCATGGATGCTGGTGTCGATACGCTCGGCATTCAACGTCGTTAGGTCGAGTGGCGTTTCGTTGTCCTTCCAATCGGGAAAGAAACCGCGCACCTGATTGAGCACAACCTCTGATTGCAACACGGGGGAGCCGGTGAAATGGGCAATAAAGCTGCGGGTGAGGGCGGTCAACTCGACCTGGTCGATCACGTCCAGACGATTGAGCGACAACGGCCCGCGCAACCGCCGATCCAGCCAGCTATCCGTATCCGGGAGTTGCCGCCACCAGCTGTCCACCGCCTGGGAGCGCAAAAACGTCTCCGGATGGGAAATGCCCTGGGACAGCTGCGCGTCCTTGCCATCCAGCTCTCGGGCCTGCTTCAAGTAGCTGGCGGCATCCACGCTGACAATCCCGGTGTGAATCTTGACCAGCGAGGTAATCGACGCTTCTGGCCCATTAGCCACGAGTGCCGCTCCGCGGTCGGCATAGATTTCGGTGTGCAAGCTATATAGACGTGCCGTCTGTTCCAGGCTGGACGGCGTATTCACATCGGCCATGGCGTGATTGAGAATTCGCTCTGCGGTGAGAAAGTCGCCACCGTGCTCCGACCATAACCGGTAATGAGCCAGCTCATGTCCCAGCAGCGCCAGCAACTCCTGGGCGTCCAGCCGCTCAAGAATCGGGCCGTAGAACACCACATGCACTTCACCGGCCAGGTAATACAGGCTCGCATTCATCGCGCCGTCGCCAGCCTGGTAAAGGGTGGCGGGTGCCTTGATCTGCAAACACTGTAATGCCGTTTCACAGGCCTGATAGGCCTGCGGATGGGTCTCGGGACTTAAGCGATAGGTGTCACGCAGCAATTGCGCACGTACATCCTGGGCATGTTCCTGCTGAACGCCCAAGGACGAGGCCCAATCCCACACGACAGGTTCATGGGCTTTCAGGTAGTCGACCACGCGCTGGTGGTAAGGCAATGGCGTCAGGCTGCTGATATCCAGCGCGGGGGTACTCATCGTTCAAACGTCCTTGAGAGGATACGGCTCCATGCACCGCGTGGGCAGCAGAGACTGGGCTGGCATCCTAGTATCAGTGATCGGCAATAAACGCGGAGCATACCTAGGGGGTGGGGAAAATACTTGTGAAAGTACATGTTTCCGCTCAGTGAAAAAACCGAGCAGCGTCGCGAAGCGGCGGGGGGAGGGGCTGAGCACGTGTAGCAGGGATACCCAAAAGTGATGGCTCTAGGCTATTATTCGATTTTCGGATGATCAGGCAGGGAATCGCATGAACGCGGCAGCACAGTTTCGCAAGGAAGATATATTAGCGCAGTTCCCTGATATTGATGCCAGATACACGCTTGAAGGCGACAAGGCAATCGGCGAAGTTAGCGGCTTTGGTGCCGTTTGGCGTGCGCACGATAACTGGATTGGTTCGACGGTCGCCATTAAATTCAGTGAACATAATCTCTCGGATGAAGTTCGACTCTGCCGTGAAATTGATGGGGAGACGGCTCGGGTATTTGATTTCTATAAGGGTGTAAATGGCTGGGAGGCTTACACCATGGAACACCTTGAGGCGCCTTGGTCAACGCTCTCAAGTCTAATTAGTAAGCGTCGATATAAAAAATCAGACATACAGTTCTATTTTGAGTGTTTCGAAGTGCTCCGCGCGATTCTCCATGGCCTGAGTTCCATGCATGGCAAACCCTACCAACGGGGCAATCGTGTTATTCATGCGGATATCAAGCCGGCCAATCTCTTTCTTTTTAATAAGAAAAAACAGCGACCTCACTCTGTTTTTACGATGCCGGCCTATGTCGACATGATAAAACTTATAGATCTGGGAGTGAGCACTTATAAAGGCGGCGAGCCGCGTGGGTATACACCTGCTTATCGCCCCCCTCAAATGCAGTCGGTTGGGCCAGGTTTTGATCTTTATGCAGTGGCAATCACATTTGCGGAACTGCTGACGAAACAGTTGCCAGCACATGAAGACTTGCTGAATCCCGCTGCCATTCGCAAAGTAATCGCCATTCGGTCGTCCGGCTCGTTCTGCATTGATGAACTGGCTGTAGAGATGATAAAGCGCTGCAAGAATGCAGCGACTCAATCCACTCATACGGCTAATAAGCTGATCGAATATTTAGACTCAAAACTGTTTGATCGCGAACACCTTAGCCTGATGTGCTTGCGAAAACTCGTAAAGTCTGAAATAGCATCGGGCACCAAGACCGAGCTGGCCGCTGCAATCTATCCCGAGATAGCCAAGTACTGGGGGTGGAAAAACACCTCTCCAAAACGGAGGACACTATCTGAGGAGTTTGTGATCACGATGGTTGATGAAGGGCTCATAAAGAAAAGTCCCGCGGCCAAGCGGTTTGTTGTAGCAACAGGAGCGACATAGGCTCACCGCACGAACCTGCAGCTTGCAAACATAGCCGCCTTTAGGGCGGCCTTTTTAATTGCCGCACGCCAGCATTCACCAGAGGGAGGGTGAATGCTGGCTGCGCCAATCGTGATTTGAGTGGAAAACCCTTAAAACGCAGCAATTCCTACTCCAAACCCTCCTCTTAAAGAAATGAGTGGAATCCATCACGGTTTTTCCATTCAAGAAACAAAATAAATCATGATTTTCCGCTTGTTTATTTAGGCCCAATTCGTGAGTTGCCACTCATTAATTCAAACCACTCTAAGCGTCCTGCAAAAAATCTAGCTAACCCCTGCCTCCACCTCTCCTGTGTCTCCGCATGCGCCACTCAGAGCACTTGGTTGCCAAGATTTCTGTCAATACTCATATATTATCCGTCCCCGTTCTCCAAAAGAAACAAGGGGAAAGTGGCAATATATCTATAAATATTTAGCAGTTAGCTTTTTTTAGCATTTCAAAGTTTTTTGCATCTGAATTTTCGATAGGTCTTGACGTTAAATAACATCATTGAGTTCAAATGACTAACTGGAAGTCCTAATCGGCTGCCAATATAACCATAAAGTTATGGGTGTTTTTTAGGAATAAAAAATATTCGAAAATTCTAGAGCGCCCGGTACTTGGGGCTTCCAGCGATTTAGTGTGCCAAGTGAAGCTTGGGAAAAAATTTAGTTTACATGTATTGACAGTGCCAAGAGGCGCTCTTGACCTTCAAAATGGATTTGGGTTTACTGCTCGCCATCCAATAGTTGGACGGTTACAACCCGCTCTTTAAAAAATCGAAAGTGGTCGATCTAAGGTTTGGCGAATATCTCGTAAAAAAAATAGAAACCATAGATCTGACCACATGTTAGAGGAATGGTAATTGAAAGATCTTCCTGGACATATTTTGGGAACTTATAATCTGAAGCTAGATTCAACCAGTACTATCGCCGAAATAAGACGGCATGAGGAGGCGGTTAGGCGATACGAAATTCTCAAGGACTATTTGACAGGAACAATTAGTGCTGATGTAGCTATGGAGATTCTTTGCATCAAGAAGTCTCGCTTTTACAAGCTACTTAAATACATGACGGGAGCTAAAAGTTACAGGGCACTGGTATCGAATGTGACAGGGAGAAAGCCAGGCCTGACAGTGACAGATCCTGAGACACTGAAGTTAATAGAGGAGATGTTCGAGGAACATTACCCTAGCCACAAGACCATCGCTGCGGTATGGAAACATTGTCAAACCCAAGCCGATAATCGGCGGACGCTTAGGCCGAGTTACCATACCGTCTCGACTTGGATAAAGGCCAAAACAGAGTCGCTTCTTTACGAGATGACTCACACAGGAGACCAAAACAAGCAAAGGTATGGGGCAAAGCCCGGTTATAAAGCTACTAAGAGACCGTTGGAGTGGGTTCAGATCGACCACACTGTTGTCGATCTTATGGTAGTGGATGAGGAAGACAGAAATGTCGTCTTGGGACGTCCTTACATAAGTATAGCGGTTGATTTGCATACACGTGTGATACTTGGTTTTTACGTCTCATTACTTCCGCCAAGCGCTGTATCTGTTGCAATGCTTATGGAAAACTGCGCCTTGCCCAAAGCGGAGTTTCTGAAAAGCCTAGGACTCCCAGAACACTTGCTTCCCTACTACGGATTGGCGGAAGTCATCCACACTGATAATGCAAAGGAGTTCATATCTGACGTATTCGTCCTAAACGCCAAGGACTTTGGCATTGACGTTGAGCATCGAGATATTCCCGAAAAACACCAAGGTGGCCATATTGAAAGTCTGATTGGAAAGTTGATGATCCACACGATCCATCCGCTGCCAGGCACCACAGGCTCCAATGCTCAGCAGGGTAAGCATCTGAAAAGTAACAAGAAGTCTGCAATAGGGCTAACTGGGCTGCGCCGTATGCTGGCCTATGCCCTACACGCCTACCATCAGACGAAACACTCGGAGCTAAATAAGACTCCCGCGCAAGCATGGGAGGGTCACTTTTCTAAAAAACCGAACAGTCGGGTTTTGGAAACGTCCCAGTATGAAGACTTCAAATACCGGTTTTACCCAGAAGTCTCTAATAAGAAAGTCGTGCCGGGAGGTATTGAGATTTTTCGCAGATTTTATTACGGTCGCTTACTTAAGGACAGGGTTCGCGACGAGGTGACAGTTAAGTATGATCCACACGATTTGAGTTTCATTTACGTAAAACTTGGCGAGATTTTCGAGAGGATTCCTTGTGTGCGCAATAGTTTCTGTAGGAGTTCGGACTATGAGACATACCGTTGGCAGCGCCAGCAAAAGGGAGATCGAGATGGCACCATGACGAAGGAAGGAGCGCAGTCTTATGGTGAAATTACCAAGCAAAAAAATAAGGAAGTAAAATTAACTACTCAGGAAAAGCGCAGGAGGAAAACGGTAAAAGGAAAAACTGACTATAAAAAACAAGCAGGTTTACACGGCAAAAAATCAGAAGGTGACAGCACACTGAGCCGTGTTGCGCCGAACACACCCAGCACTACCGGCAAGGCAAATCAAACCGGCAAGTCATCTAAGAAGTCGAATATTTTTGATATTGGCGGTTTCTTCAAAAAGACCGAAGATGTTGACTACAACCAGCCTCCGACTTTTTACGATAGCAACTAATTAAACGCCTATATTGTACTTAACCTGAGCGCATGGGCTTGTCTTTGTTGTCTCTTATTTAGACATCAGCCTGAAGGCATTCATGCGCTCACACTTTTGTGAACTCCCATGACAGATTACTCGCACGTACACCCTGCGTCTCAAATTCACTTCAATGAGTCAGACGATGTTCGTCTTATCACCTGTTCCAACGATTTCTGGGTGCACCATCCTAACGCTCAGAAAATCATACTAAGGATGGAAATGGCAATGAAGATGCGGAACAAGATCAACGCACCCAGTATGCTCGTTACATCTCCTGGAGGAGGAGGCAAAACTGCCTTGATTGGTGAGATGAAGGCCCGGAATGCGACGAACGAAAACAAAATGATCTTCGTGACCATGCACCAAAGCCCTAATGGCTACTCACTAAAGGATCTTATCCTGGGCGAACTTGGTTTGGGGGTAGGGCGAAGGGCGCGGCAAGGCCATAACATTACTCCTGAACTTCAATACATCATCAGGACTGAAAATATTCGCGCTATCGTTATTGATGAAATTCATGATGCACTAACATTAACCGAGCTTCAGCAGCGCATCAATCTTTCGCTTCTGAAGAATTTGTCTGGCTCCACCTACGGCCTCTCAGTGTTTGCGTTCGGGGTTCCAGATGCAGCGCGTGTACTTCGGCAGGATCCTCAGCTTGAACGTCGATATCCCGTGGTGGCCCTCAATGGGTGGGAAAATGGCCCAGAGTTTCGCAACTTTGTGTCCAGCTATATCCACCATTTGCCACTGAAGAAAAAAACCAACTTCCAAGATCAAGTGCTCTTCCTGAAAATCATGAAAAAAGGGCAGGGTATCACCGACAACGTCGTGAAAATTCTGCAGGCATCGGCGATGGCCAGCATCATTGATGGTACCGAACACATCAACCACCTTCACCTTGATAACATCGATGAGATCATGGCGAATTTTAACTATGCACTTCGTGGCGCAGAGATGCCCCCGGAAGAAGATGAGCAGTCTGCATAAGATGAAGCATGATCTGTCACTTTTAAAAAAACGCCAGATCGCCCGCGCAGTACTGGAAGGCCTCCACGGCTTCCAGTATCTCTGGCCTGAACGCAGAGAGGTTATCGAGGCTTTGGACAGAGTAGCCAATTCCGATGAAGCCATTTTTCTGATGTTGCGGGGGGCGGCAGGGGTAGGAATCAGCTCAATACTTGAAGAGTTCGCTTCGAAATACCGTAGCCAGGTTATTTTTGTGACGCCGCGTCTTTATTCAAAACGGCTAAACATGATTGGCCAAGTACTTCACGCTCTTTTTCCATATAGCAATTTCCGGAGCCACACATACGTACCGAACAGCTTGATGCAATTCCGTCGGGCCGCGCGAAAAATTATTATTTTCGACGATTTGGATATCATTTCTAACCAAAACGATACGCATGAGGTTCTCTTTGACCAGCTCCAACAGCTTGCACGGTGTCCAAGTGAATTCAAGATTATTATGTCTACGAGGAACAAGAGGCTGCTCGGTGATTACTGCCGGGTAAGGCGCGTCAAAAGCATGGTTGTTCCAGTGTCTGGAATAATATCGGCAGCCGATGTAAAAGACGTTGTTCAAAGATTTTACGACTGGTGCAATGGGCAATTCGATACTTGCGTTCAATTTCCCTGCATGTCTCAACTCTTCAAACGTGAGCAAGATATGCCTATCGACCGCATTATTTATGCGTGTGAAACCATTTATTGCTCAGAACTTTTGAAGGCGTCCAGCAGTTTCAACGAGAAGATGTCTGATTTTACAAAAAAACCAACCACTTCTGGGTCGCTTTATCATGTGTCAGACCTTCGTCATGCCGTTGAATATGAAGCGTTCGGCTGACATACCTCGAGCACAGAGTTCGCCAAATTACGCTATGCAAATGACAGCGTCGCCAAATATTTACCTTCCAACAAAGGAATAGCACCAGTGAAATCGACAAAGCCCGTAGTGCCGGAACCCCTAGCAGACGAAACGCTATCTTCATGGATGTGGAGAGTGAACTCTCAAATACCTATTATCTCCCATGTGCGATTCAGTTCGCCGGAAGGCGAGATCAAAAATCGCGACTCAATGGAACTCTGGGCTGAACGGTTTGAAGATCGTGATCTATTGAATGAAAATGTTTATGTTGAGTTATTCAAAAAAACATTCAATATCTCTCAGGATTGGTTAAGTAAGCGATTTCCTGAATTCAGTCGACCGACCATACCGGCCCAGTTCAGAAGGGCGTTTTGTTCGCAATGCTTTATGGCGTCCTTCGAACAGGTAGGCACTCCGATCAGTAAGGTTCAGTGGTGCTACCTAACCAAGCCATTCTGTGATTTACATCATATTCCACTGCACGACTCTTCGATTTTTTTTATAAATCATGACGATTACACAATTCAGGCATTTGTGTCCTACTGGGATGACCCTAAGTTTAAGGAAAACTGCGATGCCATCTGTGACGTCTGGAGGATGAGGAATAGTCTGGCGCTAAAAGCACAACAGCGCTTGCACAAACTGACTAGACTCGCGTCCAAATCTGGACAGAGTTTCAATGTTCAGATGTTCATGGTGACATTAATGAGGGCCATGATGAGTCCTGCGCTCCATCACGGCTATCCCAAAATCGCATTTCATCATTGGGGTGGCAGCGACCCGTATGCGGGCCTGGGGGTTCACGGCGATTTCTACCAGGAAATCTATCGAAGCACTTCCTTGGCTCGGCTGTACGCTCTTTATTTTAGCGCTATTATTTTGGGCTGGATTACCAGTGAACAAGCGCGGAAGACTCTTCATGAAGGTTATTTTTCGCCTTGGAGCACTGACGCGATATGGTTAATACTCGACAAGACATCAGGAGTTCTGAGCTTGCTTTTTTCTGAACTTAAGCTTTATGAAACGTCATACCTAAACTTAAGATCGATGGAGATCCCTAAATTGATTCGGATTCGTTACGATGCGTAAGATCAGTACACTCACTTGGGTGCCGGGATGTCTAGTGCATCGCCCTGGTACCTTTTCGTATCATCACTTTGTTGTTGTCTTACATGTGGACTTGATTACCTTGGAGATCCTAACTTACTCTCTCCAATTCAAGGAAGGGTGTGATGATATATCTAAGCCATCCTTGATCAATACATTGAATCCTTACGGTTTCTGGTTGTGGCAAGCAGATCAATGTGATTTGAATAGGCACACGGCGTCGGTTTTGGCGTCACCAAGACTTGCCAGGGGGGATTTCGACAGTTTTGGCCCTCTTCGCGTCATCCGGAAATTTCCATCCGCTAAATTGGGCCTCTTAGCCAATCGCCTCATGAAAAGTTTCTACGATTTAAATGCCAGTCACCTCGGTCATCTCTATAGTCCCATACGGACTTCCAACAATCTTCTACTCCAAAGAATCAACCGCTCGGTTGAATACGCTAATGGATTTTGCACCACCCAGGGCTGATTTATCTGTTGCTCATCGACAATAAAAAGTCTTCGTTCAATATCTACGACGTCAAATCAAATATGAGTTTTCGCGCGCAAACCGCCGGCATCATGAATCAAGGCCGCGACTTAGGCACAGCGGACGGCTCGGACGTTGGAGCATTAAACCTGCTGCGCACTGATTCGTTGCATCGGAATAGCCCCGTAATCCACCTTGCGAAAATGGACGGCTCGCTCAGGAATTTAGTCTGGGAGTGTTGACACTGTGTTCCTGTCCGACGCGTGGCGGTGCCATGCACACATTGAACTCGACCAGTGAGGCGAGGCCGGCGACGGGTTTCTGATTTGCCGATGCTGTTGGCAGGGCCACACCTTTCTCGACTCTCGCGTCTAGTCGCATAATCAGATCTGACTTCAGAAATAGAATGGGGAGCACAGGCTCATGGTTCAGATGAGTGCCTTGGTTTGGGTTCACCGAGCGTTTACAAAAAAGTCGCTCGTAGCAAAAAATTAGGCATATTTATGCGTAGACGCATTTGATCGGTTCCAGTGCAAACTGGATCATTCCCTGTTTTTTTTCCAGTACTCTCGTACAGACGACAATGCTAATCCCAACTGTGCTGCTGCCTGCTGCTGAGTCGCGCCGACCGCCTTAAGATCTAGCACGGCTCTCTCATTCTCAGCATTCAACGGCTTACCCCGACCCCGCTTTATAAGCGAGCCATTCCCATCAAATTGCTCGCTGAGCGCTTCCATTCCTCCACCAGCGTGAAAATCTGATACCTCGACCTCAGCTTCACGCATTACTTCAAGAGGCTGCTTTCCCTCTTGGTGAGCAATGCACAAGCTAAGCATCGCCACCGGACTGATCCCAAGCGACTCCGCCAGATCTGCAAATTGCTCAAGGGTGATGCTCGTCTGAGCATTTTCTAGCGCACTTACCTTTCGCCGGTGGGTGGCATCCGAGACGTCGGCATACTTTGCACGTCGTATTACGCGGAGCGCACGAAGCACTCCTGCAAATGCGGTTCTCAATTCCATGACTTGCCCAAAAGTCAGGATATAGCCACAATTGACCAGTACGAATAAACGTCAATTTAGTGTATTATTAGCCAATTACGACCAGCTTCAGCGCCAGCTATCCCGCGATATTGAGCCGTGGCGCACTGACCCTTGCCCTCAAACCTCAAAGCATCGCCGTCGCGATGGATTCAACGAGAACCCGATGTTTAGAACAGACGATAATGATTTGGCAGGCGTCCCAGGAGTTTTCGGGGAGGGCCTTGCGCACTGGCATGCAGTTTCCAGGATGCTCAGGAAGCACTGGTTCCACCTCACTGTAAAAATGATCGTGAGGGGCAGGGCGCAAGAGTTTGAGCTGATGGTCAATGACGAGCCAAAGCTCCATCAAGTGCTCCAGTCCCAAGACGATGAGGTCTTCGTCAAAGAGATTCAGATTGTCACCCCGGCCAGCATGAATGGTGGCGACGCTTGGCGGATGGAGAAGGTAGAGAGCTTGGCCCTGGGGCAAGATTTAGATGGCGACGCCGTCTGTGTAGTGATGGTTGAGGGTGGCTTGATTTATCACGACTCGTATCGTTCCAGCCTGGATGTGACGACGTTGACCAATATGCGAACCCTTTACGATCGCAGCGTGGGGCAGGGTGTGCACTGACTTGTCAGAGGAGCAGCGTGAATGGCTAGCGCGGATGGTAACGAGCTGTTGAATGATGACCATACTTTTATTGAAGGCGCATCACTGAGTTTGGGCGAGGCTCGTGCACTTGTGTCTGAGCGCTTTCCGAGGAAAGCTTATTGCTTGGTGGAGCAGTGGACTCTTTTCCAGGCAAACGTATCCGCTGATGATCTGGCCAAAATTCACGCCGCTGGGCATCTTCCATTGGTGGTCTTTGCCCATCGAGTAATAGAAGATACCCGTGGTCGCTTTCAGCCTGGTGATTGGGTGCGGTCAAGTATGTGCACATCGTTCGACGGTAGCATCCTGGCCGAAACCAAGAACACCGTGTATGTGTTGGTCGGCCCCGGTCGACGCCAAACGGCGAGTCTGAAAACGATTTTCTCTTTTTTCTGATCGCGTATAGCAGTGGTCAGTCCATGTGTAAGGACACTAAATGCCCGGCTCCATCAATGTAGATTTTCACAGCAAACAGCATTCCGACTTTGATCTCCAGTGCATAGCCGGAGCCGTTTCTCAAGGCTTCGATCAGCCGGTGACTGCATACCTCACTGAAGCCTTCATCAAGTCCCGGACATGTGTTGGAGTCGTATTTGGACATCAAGGGGACGACCCTCACGGAAGGTTCGAAGACGGCCGGGTTATCCAAACCGGTGTTGTGGTGATGGCTCAGAAGGAAGGGGGTTATTGGGTCTTATCAGATGAGGCTGGCAGCAGGTATGTGCTCGTCACATTTCGCCGGGAAGGTGGGAGCGAGAGCCTGCTCAGTTATTTAAAAACGGCAGAACCGCAACCATAGCTACCTTGCTGAGTTCGACATGAGCGATATTCCTCCAAACGAAAAGGCTCTACCCGAAATCAAGATTGAAGAGTTCAGAGCGCGTTATCCGTAGCTTTTCTCGGTGTTCTTTGCGATACCTTGCAGTCGCATCTAACGCGGCATCCTGACGTCATGCCGGTGACTGTCGCCCAAGGTGCGGGGCTCCTAGCAGGCTTATGGAAGAGCAGTGGGTTAGCACGCTGTGTTCGACCCACGACGGTAGCAGTGCCGAATAAAGCCTTAGGATCTCACTGATTCGACTGGGGTGGCGTGCCGCTTTCGCGGACGGCTGTCGTGAACCGAGCCACTCCGCGTCTCGGCCCTGCCGGGCTTCCATCCTCACGTCTTTGGCCATAGGCCTGCGCGCTCCGCTTACGTGGGGGCGCTGCGCGGTGCTAACGATTTTTAGATTTGAAATTGAGGCGAATTTGAATGTCCTTCACCTGGAAGAATAGATGCTTTCAGCCCTTCGGCGTTGAACATCAGGCAGAACAATTTATTCACTCGATCATCACGCTTTGGTAGTAGCCAGGCCACATTGAGCGAAGCGTTACCTTGCATAAGCTCTTCGACAGCATTTTCTTGTTGTTGGAAATTCTGACGATTTTTCGACCCGCAATCATATTACCCACCACTGCCTCAGATGGCAGTACCCATATCCAATTCGTCATCCTTTCCCCCTCATCAAAGCTTCCAAGTCGAATCACAGCCTACCAAACCAAAAGCATCGGAGTGCAGCGGTCTTTCTGCAAAAATCAGTTTTTTGATGTCTCTAACCGCGACTCGATGGATGAACTAAGCACAGTATTGGATCGATCTGCTGGGCTAGTGTCTGCGACTTGACTTTTATAGAGAAAATTTTCAGTATTGCCACTGCGCCAATGACGGTGGCGTTCAGCCCTAGCTAGATAAAGCCTCTGCACCGTTGCTTCAACTTCTTCATCCCAGCCATCTCGAATGGTCAACGGAATACTAGGGTTCAACGTTGGCCGTGAGAGGTTTGGCCATGAGTCGTTTTGTTACCCCCTCCCTCAGTGCTTTCAAGTCGGATGCAGCTGTCCTGCTTCGCGATTTCCGTGACGGTTGTCCTGATGCCACAAATAGGCTCGCTCGGTATTCGCCTCGTCCCAAGACAGAAATCAAGCTCGCGACATGCCTGCGAACCATCGCCAGAGAATACGAGACCACATACGAGGAAATCACAGCTGAAGAGCAGCTGATTTCTAGGTACGCGCAGCATTCCTATGCGCAGGGGTACTGGAGGCAGCCCTACAGCGGCGAGTTTCGTCGCGCTCGATTCCTGCTTCAGTTTGATGCGCTTATTGAGTGCCTACGAGATCAGGTGCCCCTTGCCGTCGCCGCCAACAAACGAAATGTAGATTTCAGTGGCTTTCACTTCAGTAGCTTGCTTTTCAGCAGGATCAGTCAAGTGCTCGCTCGTAAAAAACTCCCTGACTTTAGCAATCTCCAGGCACCAGGAAGCCTCGTGCACTGGCACTGGGTATTGGATGTGAAGAGTTTTAAGAACTCAAATTTGAGTGACGCAAAATTCTATTCGACGAGCGTCGATCCATTGGTTCTACCGGGGGTCAATTGTTGGATGGCAGACTTCGACAGCGCCGACTTAACTGGGGCGGATTTCCGCGGATCCTACCTTAGAGGTGCGAGTTTTTGTAGCGCGAAATTGGAAGGCGTGGATTTTCGTAATGCCAACATTTTCGAATGCAATTTCACCCGTGCTCAAGGGGCATTTGTGGGTGGTAACGTTCCGGATGATGATTGGGACGTAGGGCCAAAGGGGCTCATTGAACCGGACGCCGAATTCACGTCGCGGTGATGTATTTGGAAAGCTCATCACCTCGCTTTGTAGCCCAATCCTAGCCGCTCACATTGCTCAACTGTCTATCGAGCCAGGCAGGCGCCAGCCCCATTTACGGGGCTGGAATCTAATTGTTAGCGTTTATCTGGAGGTGCTTTTCGGTTGATAGCCGGTTCTTCAGATCTTCGCTGATATTCAGTAGTGGGAGGCGGAGGAGGTGGAGTCTTGTTCTCGTTGTTCTGCAGGTTCTTGTCTGTCATGAGGTCAGCTCTCTGATGGTTGTGAGAATCGCAAGTAGCATGAAAAACCCGGCGCCCCAGACAAGTTCGCTGTAAGCCAAATCAAGAGGCTTAGATTTCGCGTCGATGGCAACTTGGAGTTTTCCGATGGTGTCAATGTAGCATTTGTAAATGTGGAGCTTTTGCTGTTCAGCGTCTACGGCAAGCAAATACTCTGCAGTCTTACGACTCGATGGTAGGCTCGGACAATCGCAAATGCGTAATGCGCTGAAAGCATGCCCCCAAGAGCAAGCCACGCAGATGGCGGTAGCAGCAAATGAAATGAAGATCAGTGCAGCGAAAGGGGATGTCACCTGGAAAAGTATTCCGTTTTTCAAACCTGCCAACGCGCTCAAGGCCGCAATCCCAATCGATACCGCAGTCAGAAATTTTGCACATTTGTTTTCGAAGTGATCAAAGCGACCCTGTTCCTCTTTGAAGCGATCTTTCAGGTAGCTGATTGTCTCGTCCATATCAGTACGTATCCGTTTAAAAAGCGTGAAGGCTGTATAGAAAATCGAGTGGGCCACTCTACAGGGATTGCTATGATCAAGCTTCAGTCAAGGAGCGGCGCATGAGCATTGAAATGTATCGAAGGCAGGTCAACACGTGTCAGCAAAACATCGCAAAACTGCAAGCTGACAAGGGAAAGCTTTCGGTTAAAGCCGCAGCGGCATTGAAGAAAAAGCAAGACGCTTTGGCTGCCGCTGGCAGGTCTACTAGCTCTTCTACAATCAACATGAAGTTGCGAGAGGCGGATCGTTATGCATCCGATAACAGCAGGGCCACGATCGAAATGGCCAAGCTCGATAGCAAGATTGCCGATGAGCATAAGAAGCTTGTGGCCGCTCAAAGCAAGGTTAGCCAGGAGGAGACTCGCGAGCTGAAGAAGCAGGATGCGGCTAAGAAAAAGCGCGATGCCGATCTCAAGAAGCAACAGGCCGATCATAAACGCACAGAGCAGGCCAGAGAGCGACGTATGCGTGAGATGGGAGCAGGGCTGGCCAGGCATGAAGATTTGCACGCAGAAGCGGCCTTGCAGATTCAGATGCTGAAGGCATTACCTGAACAGATTACCGTACTTTTCATGGCGTCGGATCCCGGGACAAACAAGCTCGCGCTTGATGAGGAGGCTAGGTCTATTGGTGAAAAGCTCCGAGCGTCACAGCATCGGGATGCCGTAAATTTTCAGACGCGTTGGGCGGTCAGGCCGATGGATATTCTTCAGGCTATAAACGAACTCCACCCGACGATTGTGCATTTTAGTGGTCATGGCACCTCGGCAGATGCATTGGTTCTTCAGGATGATCATGGTAGGCCGAAGCATGTTTCCAAGGAGGGGATCGTCAGCGCAATCGCCTTCGGCTCTGATAGCGTCAAACTTGTGTTTTTCAATACGTGTTTCTCTTTCAATCAAGCGCGTAGCAGCGTTGAAAAGATAGATGCTGCCATTGGTATGAATCGTGAAATCGGCGATGAAGCTGCTCGGGTATTCTCATCCCAGTTTTACTCCAGCATTGGCTTCGGCCACTCAATCCCTAAAGCATTTGCACAGGCCACATCTGCGCTGATGATGGAGGATCTCACTCAGTGCGATATTCCAGAGCTCTATCTGAAGGAGGGGCTTTCGGACGAAGATTTGACGCTTGTGCGTCCTTCGACAACGTCAAATAAAAAACCCTGACTTTAGGAGTGACAGTGAGCGATGGGTGATTACGTTCGTCGCGTGGCCGCGCCTTTGGTGCATGAAGACGCGATCGAGCATGCAAGGACTTAGACCGGTATCGCATCTCTCTCAGGATTCCAAAGCCGCTCAACAGCCCAGAGCGGCTGACGCCCCTGAAATAGTCGTATAGCTTTGATATAAGCGTCGTAGGTCGCACGATCAAAGGTTGTCCAAGTTGTGCCCAGTTTCTTGGCAATTTTGAGCTTACGACGAAATTCCTCGAGATCGCATTCCTGATCTATGGACTCCGCTGAGTCTAGGGCCTTCAATAACACCGCATCGAGCGGAGGGTGCACACCTTTCGTGTGCGGATGATCATGATGTCCAGCGCAGACGATTTTCAGTTTCAAATACATGTTTACAAGCTTTTGAGCACGACCGTAGCTACAGAATAAAGGCTCTGTGGTGCTTGGCCCGCCTTTCGGACGCTTTGTGTAAGTGAGGCCTTGGGAAGCTGCCATGACAGCTTGTATCCGCTCATTTATAAATTCGTCCATTAGTTCAGGAGGCGGCAGTTGATCCGCTGTTTTGATTGATCCCAAACCAGAACGCTCGATTAGATATCTCGCGACTGCTATGGTGTGCCCAGGCCCTTGCCGAGAATAGGCACGACCAGCTCCCCAAACGGCGACACGATGCCGGTGCTCATGAATGTCGTACATAATTAGTTCCCGTTTCTCAATTTGCTTCCGAAGAAAGCCTATCCATGTATAAAGGTTTCACCGCGCTGACCTCGCGTTTCACTCAGAACGTATGTGAACGTGTTAAATGCGAAGGGCCAACACGAAGCATTCTCTTCAGTTTGTCGCGGTGGTCGTACCCGGAGCGGGGCCTTCACTGAACGTGTAGTTGATGACTACGTCGTTGCGGATAAGAACGTCGAGGGTTTTCTGAGTGCCAGTGGTCGTGACCTTCATGGTGACCAAGTAGCTCTGGGCATGTGCTGAGCCATTGGTGTAGGTGTAGATCCACTTCTCGTCGGTTTCGCTGACGGCGCTCTTGGCGTAGGGCTCACCAAGCAGCGACTTCAACTCAGAGGTGGTGGTTTTGCCTTTAGTGATGCTCGCCACACTGGCCGAAGGAAAGTCTCTACCTGCGGTGAAGTGCGACGTAGCGCAACCGCCCAGTGCCAGACAAATGGCCATAACTGCGATCAAATTTTTCATGGTCGTCCTTGATAATAGAAATTCTGAATTTAACTGGAGGCGAAGCTAAAAGCCATCACGCTTTTATCCGCTGATTTTCGCTACATCGACTTAATGGATACCGCTTCCACGTACCTGTACTTCTTACTAGGGCTTCACAGCCGTTTTGCGCTTGCCCCTCCGGGTACGGCTGTCGTAAACCGAACCGGCTGCGCCTGGTTTCGGCCCTACGGGCTTCCATCCTCAAGCCTTCGGCCTGAAGGGCCGGCGCGCTCCGCTTGCACTCTGGGTACACCCTCACTTGGGTAGCACGACCGACTTGGTCTTTGAACGATGGCATCACCTGCAATATGCCTTGGCCATACGCTTACGAATCAAGTAGCACAAGAGCACAGCATCGAAGGGTTAGTGATGGAATTCAGGGGTTGCGGAGTGCATTCGACTTGAGTGAGTTTAGGTTTCACTTATTCACGTTCCTTGAAGGGAAAAGCTTTGCGAATTCAACTATTGATTCAATGAATTTAGGGTCAAAGGAGGAAGCATCCATTCCCGAGAAAGAGGAGCTACGATCAATATTCCAATGCTGAAATACCTCCTTTAGCTCCGTCCATTGAGTTTTCTCACCAAAAGCACGCAAATAGAACTCTCCGAAACGTATCGCATGAATGCGATCTGAGCACTTCAGGGCCTCGCTCGCGTAAGACTTTCCGAGGGTAAATGCGTACTTCGCGCATGCTCCGAGTAATCCAATCACAAGAAGCGCCTTCAGCGCGGCAAGGATGAGACTTTGGCTTGGCAGAGCTGTTTGCGCACTCGCACTAGCAAGGCCAAGCAGCCCGAAGCCGATACCAATCAGTAGTGATAAGAACCCGAGGGAATACCACAAATAACCAAGGCGCCGGTCGCGCACCTCCAATCCCGCGAGAGAATCTATGGCTATTTTGATGTAATCAGCAGCGTTGGTTTGAAGCTTCTGAGCGACTTCGGAAGCCTCAATTTCTATCGCTGCGCGCCTCCCGATGAAAACCGAAACTGCTGTTTCGATCTTCTGGCAAATCTCATCGAGATTTTTATCAGGCTGGATGATTGCGTGAATATCCTGAAGTGCTAAAGGTGGTGGGCTGTGGTCGATGATTAGCGGCACGATCAGCATTCGACCGGATTCAGATGCGTAAGCTCTAGCTGCGCCAACCTCGGTCAATACGTACTGTGACTGCGTCGTATTCTCCGATATCACAACTATAAAAACTTCAGCCGATTTCAACCGCTGATCTAGGGCCGAGCGCCAATCCGTTCCCGCCGAAAGAGTGTCAATATCGTAGCCAAGGTTGTGCCCCTCGCTTTTTAGGCGCTGAGCTAGCGTAGTAACAAAGGATTGGTCGCTTCGCTGGTATGAAATATAAATATTTGCCATAAACTAAACCTTCCATGTTTATTTAAAGCGCCCTGATCTGCTTGAGCGCCGAGATATCAACGGAACATTACGGCGTGATCAGCACTGTGTCCATAAGTCTGTTTTTTGACGATAGCAGCCGGGCTGTATTAACCGCACAGCGCAGTAATTTATACAGGGCTGCTACCTAGCCTTTACCGTCCACAACTGATCAACCTTCGTCGTGTAGCTCTGACTCATCAGCTCCCGACGCATTGCCCAACTGGGAGCAGCAGGCACGCTGGCTAAACGCAGCACTCCCTTTCCCCAGCGGCCATTGATCTCATCCAGGACGGTCATCACCTTGTCCGCCGTAACAGGCTGGGAATGTGTAAACAGGTCGTCCGTGAATTCACCGGGCTGTCGCAAATCCATCAAGAGAACCTCCGCCTTGCTGTATTTGAAGCCTGGTCGGAAGAGGCGATTGACCGCTTCGGTTGCAGCTTTGGTCATGAGTCGAACGTCGTTTGTCGGGTAGGGTAGTTCGACCAGTGCGCCGTTCGCGTACTTCGCTTCTTCGGGATTGAACATGCCTGTCCTGATACTCACGCGGATCTTCTTGCACAGCGAGTTTTGCGCTCTGAGCTTTTCCGCCGCCCGTTGGGTATAGGTGGCGACGGCCTCCTTGATCGGCTCGATCTGCGTCAGCCTGCTGCCGAACATCCTGCTACAGCAAATCTCTTGCTTGGGTGGGTCAGCTTCGCCCAGTTCCAGACATGGGGTGCCGGCGAGCTCCCGTGCCGTCTTTTCGATCACGACGCTGAATTTCTGGCGAAGCATCCACGGATCGGCTTTCGCCAAGTCCATTGCAGTCTTGATGCCCATCGTTTCCAGGTGTGCCTTCATGCGCCTGCCGATGCCCCAGACCTCGCCGACATCGGTGTTGCGCAGCGTCCAGTCCCGTTTGAACGGGTCGCACAGATCCACCACACCACCGGTGATATCCAACAGCCTTTTGGCGGTATGGTTGGCGAGCTTGGCCAGCGTCTTGGTGCGTGCGATGCCTACACCGACAGGAATGCCTGTGCGTTTGAGAAGCGTGGATCGCATGTGCCGTCCGAATGCAGACAGATCGCCTGTGACGCCGGTCAGATCGGCAAACGCCTCGTCGATACTGTAGACCTCAAGCGCAGGCACCAACGACTCGATGATCGTCATGACGCGCTCGCTCATGTCGCCATAGAGCGCGTAATTACTGCTGAACGCGACAATACCGTTTCGGCGCAGGTGATCTTTGATTTGAAAGTACGGCTGGCCCATTTTCACAAAAGGCTTAGCGTCGTAGCTGCGCGCGATTACGCAGCCGTCGTTGTTCGAAAGCACCACGATGGGTGTCTTGGCTAGGTCTGGTCTGAAAACGCGCTCGCAGCTCGCGTAAAACGAGTTGCAGTCAACCAGGGCGAAGATTGGCTCAAGTGTTGTCATGATCGCGGACGCTGTATTTCACCACTCCCCAGATCACAAGCTCGTCCCCTTCCATCACATGCCTTGCTGGATATTTTGGATTTTCGGACAGGAGGATCACGGCGTTGTCACGTAGATGCAGGCGCTTGCAGAATGGCTCGGAGTTGAGAGCTGCGATGACAATATCCCCACTGACCGGATCTACACTTCGATCAACAACTACGAGATCCCCGGAATAGATACCTGCGCCCTGCATACTGTCTCCGTCGATCCTCACCAGGTACACGTGCGGGGCTCGAATTTCGAACAGCTCATCAAGGGAGATGTGCTTTTCGATGTGATCAGCCGCAGGGGAGGGGAAGCCCGCCGGCACCTTGGATGAATAAAGGGGCAGCTTCCTACCGCCAGTAGCGAGCGGGCCGAGGATGGTGATGCTCATGATGCAAGCCTTAAGTTTTAGACTGTACGTATATACAGTTAACGATTTGCATCGCTTGCGGTCAATCTCATAAGCATCACTATTCGACGGGTGACAGCATGTGCGGACGCTACTCGATCTACGAATCGATGGATTACTACCTGAAGGCGCTCGCGCCAGAGCAGTTGGTGATCAACGGCTACGATCTTTGGCCAGTAGAGCGATACAACGTCGCACCCTCGACCCGCGTGGAAATTATTCGCTCCTTAGACGAAAAGCTGAGCATTGATAAGGTGAAGTGGGGATGGTCGCCATTTTGGGCGAAAGGAAAGCGTCCTGATCCGATAAACGCCAGGGTTGAAACACTCGTAACAGGGAAGTTTTTCAATCAGCTCTGGCCAAACGGTCGCGTCCTTGCACCGGCGAACGGGTGGTTTGAGTGGGTCAAAGATCCGGCTGATGCAAAGAAAAAGCAGCCTTACTTCATAACCCTGAAAGAGCAGGCTCCGATGTTCTTCGCTGGTTTAGCAGAGGTTCACCACGGCCTGGAGCCAGACCCTCGCGACGGCTTCGTCATCATCACCGCCGCCAGCGATCAAGGGATGGTAGATATCCATGATCGGAAACCGCTGGTTTTGGCTCCTGAGCACGCCCGCGAATGGATCGCCTCAGATACTTCCCCTGAACGTGCGCGGGAAATCGCGATGAAACACTGCCGGCCTGCCACCGATTTTCATTGGTATAAGGTGAGCAAGGCTGTGGGTAGCGTTCGTAATCAGGGCCCAGAATTGGTTAAGCCGCTCTCAGGGGCGTCAGATGTCGATGAATGATCAACCTGAGTCGTACATCCCGTTGGCTGTAGATGTTGATGGACGGCAACTGGAGCGTTGTCCTGCCTGTCCATGAGTAGTTCTTGTCAGCTTTCATCAAGAACGGACATCGCTTAGATCAACCACCAGTTTTGACACCCGGCATACCTGAGACTGCCCAGATACCGGCTGGTACTGTAGGGGTCATGTGGTGGGATTATTCGCCCCGAAGAGTTGGACACCATTAGGGTGGCCTGACATAAATTAAGGACAAATTATGTTCAGCAAATCTCAGATCATTACCATCCCAGTCCTGATCTCGTCGGTACTTTTACTCACCGGTTGCCCCCCATCACCGGAATTCACCCGATGGCAACGCACTTCGACCTCTGTAGATGGTGTAAGAGCTGCAATGGCAGAATGCGGCGACCCTGTGGCAGGGCCACAAAACCATTTCCCAATAAACGAACAGATAATTCACTTTCAGTGTATGCAGCGCCTCGGTTTTACCCGTAAAGACGGCTTTGAATACTGTGAAATAATGAAGAATATGCCAGCCTGCGTCGAAGAAAGGCAGGGTCGTCCGCTCAGTTTGTCGCAGCTCGAAGCGTTGCCGTTTGTAGAGGATGAAGCATTTCACCCAATCAAGCCTAATTCTGGTCGGGATGAACGTATGCAGGTCTCATGGCGTAAAGCGGGAGCATCACTCCATTTCTCAGTCCAGGTAGCCAATGATAGTGAAGCCTTGCCGGTGATGTATGCATGCGGCTATGCGAAGCCACTTGGGTCGAATCTGGACGTCGCAAGCATCGGTCGCACTGCAGAAGTGCAGCGCTGCATGATTGATCACGGCTTTGAGCCCAAAAATAAAATTATGCTGGTTTGCCAGACCTACCCACAAGTGACGGGCTGTTCGTCGACAACGCCGCCGAGCTGATTCAGATAGAGAGCGGAGTGAAGAGGGGCTTGCTCGTGAGAAATAAGAGATCTTCCTAAGCGCACGACGTTCTACCTCATGAGCCCAGCTACGTTTCTACATCGATTTGACCGATACCACTTCCACGTACTTGTACTTCTTCCTCGCAGCCTTCACAGCCTCCTGCTCAGCAAGCAACGAGCTCAACGTATCAGCCTCGTGAATCAACTCGATCATTTTCCCTTCAAATTCGTTTCCAACACGTAACGTGACCCTCAGCCTTGGCGTAAATGCTTTCGCCACTTTCTTCTTCACTTGGGGAGCTTCTGCTGGCTTTGTAGGTACCACTTCTGGCTCAGGCTCCTGTACTTGAGGCGCAGACACCTGGTCTTCGGGCTGAGGCGTACCGAATAGGGCACGACGCATTTCTTCTTCAGTTAATTCAGAGCTCATAGAACATCTCAAAGGGGGCGGTAATCAGCTCGACGAATTCTACTAGGATGGCTGCTCCAGCGTGTCCTCTGGAAGCATGTATACCCACTGTGAATTCGGGCTACGTGCTCGCAACATTTCAACGTGGTAGCGGGCCTGATAGCGATAAAAATGATGCAACGTAAGCTAGGCTATTGAGGGCTTAAGGGGTCATCGCAATGGTTGTCTGGCTTCGTCTTCGACAACTGAGTGAACTGCTCCAATGCGTTTTGGAAGGCCTCCAATGCGAAGCTTACCGGCTTGCTCTCGGCGATCCATTTTGTCGAGATTCCAACTTCCAGTTTGTCCGAAATACTTCGACCGAAGCGCCGCCAGTGTACGGTGTCAGCCTCGATTACCTGCTCAGCGACCAAGACGATACAGTCGAAATTCATGTCATCGCTACAGACCAGCAACGGCACGATTGTGGAGCTTCCATCCTCCGCCGGAATGATGCGACGGTTCGCAAGAGCGTCTTCGTCTTCGTCGATAAGCCAGATTAGAGAAAGACCAAGGCTTGCGACGTCTGACCATTCGAGATGAGTGGACAGCCATTGCTCAATGCCAATGCCGTCAATCATTAACCATGCGCAAGCGCTCCTGGCGAATCCAGGTCGGTAGTAAGCGGCGCTGATAACTTGGTGCATGGCGAAGTCCTTTAGTGCGGTGCGGCTGGGTCATAGAGAATGATGATACTCCAGTGGTATTAAGCCTATCGTCGTAGCGCCTGCTTCAAGCCGAACGCCTAAACCAGATCAACAGCCCTGACCTCCTTAGCTCGTTGAAGGACAAAGCTGGCACCTTGTACTGTGCAGGATCTGAATCAAACTACAAGGAGGCGTGAGGTGCGCGACAAGCAGATTTGGGAACTGACAGCGAGCGATCTGCACGATGTTGGGGTATGGTGCTTTCCGATGGACGAGTCCGTTGAGGATGAATGCACAGTCCGACCTTGTGTTGAGGAAGTAGGCTTGGCGATGATCGTGCGAGCCGAATTTTGCGATGCCGATGGCACTCGCTATCTGGGGTACGTGCACTGGAGTCTGGTTGAACATATTGGCCATCGACAACCCACGCTGTTCCTCAATGACGGCACAGCTGTCTCGTTCTGGGGAGGAATTGTTAAACCCTCCTGGGATGAAGCCTCAGATGAAGCGAAACGGATTTCTTTCCCCATCACATTTAAGTCTGAACCGTTACTCGGGCTCACGCCGATGGTTGGTTTCCTAGAAGGGATGTATTACTTAGATAGCAATGACCAGATTTCTTGCCTTCGATAGGTGAAAGGTAAGGGCAATAGCTACGCTAATCTGGCTTACACCAGAGCCAGAATGCGGCAAAAAAGCCAGCGCATGTCGACCGGTTCTGGCCGTTTCAGCCGATCACCTCAGGCAGAAAACGGTCAATAGCGGATTGTCGTTCCCATCCGGAGCGGACAAGGAATCGTTCATGGATGTGATCTGCTATAAGGGATAATCGACAGGTTTCAATCAAAAAAACTCAACATACCAATCTCTGGAACGGTTGAAACGGTGGAAAAAATCAAGTTGATCAAAGCGATGATGAAAGCCGGTCGGGCTAAAGATCTACTGGCATTCGTCGAAGGTGAGTCCCCCTACCTGACTGATGCGTCGGAGGGCGTACCAAATGCGCTAGAGCTGAGGCGCAATTGGATTCTGGTCGTTTATCACCTGCGATTTGTATCTATATTTGGGCACGAAAAATCTCCTCAGAAATGGAAAGGCAAAATTTTGGCGTCATATCCTTCTGACTTTGAGTTTTGGCTTGGCGCCGGAGCCCCAGGGATTGCGGAAGTGGATCTGCAGGCTTATCTGGCAGACTACCCTCTGTGAAGTTATCCAGAGGGCTGGCGGTCTAGAGCCGGTGTCACGCTTTATATTGAGTATCGTTCGGGTGTCCGCTGAGGGTCGGTGGCAGCGCTTCATTACAGGCTACTACCGACCCATAGCAGCCCTTCACGTTCTGCGACAGTCGGCCAGAAGCTGGCACTCACGGATGAGCGCCCCCACAACACCGAAAAAAGCTGTTATAGCTGTGTTCATCACTTGTCACTGATCAGGTGAAATGACTAGGCTTACCGGAATCTCGCCTGCAACTCTCGATAGTTCTTTTTTCAGTGCCACAGGGTTTTTAATCAAGCCGCAAGGGTCATAGACGAAGAAGAGAATTGCCTGGCAATCCGGGTGGGCACGATAGCGTGCGATATCTAATATAAGGTCGTCCGCCAGCGATCTTACTGTCATGCCAGCGCGTGTCATTTTCAGTTCAACAACGAGCCCATGGTCAGGTAGGAGAAAGTCTAGACGCGTACCGCCAGCTGCCAGGCTTGGGGCAGGCTCCTCTGGCTTCACATTATCGAATTGCATCCTCAGCAGTGCA
The DNA here is from genome assembly GCF_058145955.1 of Pseudomonas sp. A39. Classification (NCBI taxonomy): domain Bacteria; kingdom Pseudomonadati; phylum Pseudomonadota; class Gammaproteobacteria; order Pseudomonadales; family Pseudomonadaceae; genus Pseudomonas; species Pseudomonas sp. A39. The sequence continues at coordinate 269,353 of NZ_JBYVMD010000001.1, read as the reverse complement.
TTCACCAGAAACTGTAAATCGTATTCATCCTTGACCTGGATACCGTTTCGACCGCGTGGGCCGTGTTCCAGATCTTTAGCGAAACGATGAAAGCGCTCCAGCAGGCGTTCGACGGACTGGTCGGCACGCTCAGATGTCGCTGGCTGATCTAGACAAAAGTGCGCCTGCAAAATCTGCTCTTCAAACCGGCGCTGTGCTTTGGGCGGGCCCAATAGGAAAAGTAAAACAACCAACCCGAGCAGTGCTACTTCGATGCCCAAAAACACGATAAAATAGTTAGTGGAGAGCGATACTCTGTAGTGTCCAGCAAGTTTGTATTTAGTGCCTCCTCCCTCTCTGGGCTCGTCCCGCGCGACCAATTCCAAGTTGAATGCGACTGTCACGCCGCGAACCTGTTGTACCCCCTGTACACCATGCAGTGCGTCTAGGCCAACCGTCCCTTGGTTGTATAGGGCGAGCAAAGCGTATGCCTCAGAGGCAGCTTGCTTGTACGGCTCACTATTGATCACCTCAAGCACTGCAGAGTTCGTGACTTCCGAATCCTCGAAGATTGGCGCAACCCACAAAAGATATAGGAGGATAGGCATCATAGGCAGCATGGCGGACGAAACTTTGGCAAGTATTCGCCACCGTCGAACCGACATCATCAATTCGCCTAGCGTGCTATGTTCGCTGCTTCTCGCAAAAGCTGTATGTATCCAATTCAGCAACGTGACTTCCCCAATGTTCAGTTATGCAAGGTGCGCATCATGCACTCAGACTGTGTGTTGACTTTTTATCGACGCATAACAGAGCCACTTTAAATTCTGCGAAGTTGTACTCTATTTGACACTGTTCGCATTCGAACTGACCAGCCATCTCATTCCAAATCACCAACGATGTATTGGATCTGGAAGGAGCAACCGAGAGTCTCCTGAATAGCTTACAGGTAAGTCTGCTGCTGAGCGCGAGCGTTCCCGATTGAACGACCGCTTTTGGCCGTTAGCCGACCTCGGCCAAAGGCAGCTATGGATCGAAAGCGGCCCGTCCTGGCGGCGAATATCTGTCTGAACGCTTTCGGCTACTATACCTTCTGGCCGCTGGGCGCCATCCAAGCTTCGGGATATTGCATGGAAACTGTCGACGCAAACCGCCTGAAGATCTGGCAGGCACTTTCAGAGTTTTTTCTCGATACTGAGATCACCGACTCGACTTTTGACTATGTCGCTCGCGTAGTCTTGGAAACAGGCTATTCGCCCCAAGAAATTCACAGCATCCTGTGGGGTGAAGTTTTCCCGGCACTTGAGGAAAACCTCAAATCCGTTGCAGGTGAATGGGTGGGATGGACAGATGAATGGCTATTAGAGCATCTGTCGGTATGTGAGGTCTCTACAAGCAAATTGGGTGACAGCAGCCTTATTAAAGAAATCAGAAGATGCTGGGGCCAAGTGGCAACCCGGCTTTCGCCGGCATATGACTGAAACTCGACTTCATCCAATGCCCCTGGTGGCTACCGGCTAGATGTGGGCCTTGATTGATGGCCGCTTCTGGCCGATTACTGCCGCTCGTGACGGGCAGCTATCGGCCAAGAGCAGTCGCTCAGATGTGTCTATAAAACTAGGCGCGATTCAACCCGCCGACATTCCGACGCAGCCTCTTTAGGGCGCGCGTTTTGTTTCAAATAAGTGGCAACATTTACGAGGCTGTGCCAGCATCCGGCTACAAACTTTGGCAAGGAAGCTGAGCAATGCTCGATGCTCTGGAAGGCACGCCACTCTGGGTTTACGGCGCATTTCTCTTGGTCTGCTACTACGGGTTGAGTGCCAGGAAAACCAATGCTGAAAGTCAGCGGTCGCTGATCATCACACCGGTTATTTTGGTGATCTGGTCACTCCTTTCTCTCAGGTATGCTGACCGCGTTGAGTTGACCGTGGGCAGTTGGTTCACTAGGTGGCTTAGTCGCATTTGCACTATTTCCTCGACGCGGACTGACTTTAGACGAGGAGGGCAAGCACCTGATCGTGCCTGGGACATGGAAAGTTCTTGGTATCTCGCTTCTCTTTTTTGCCGTGAAATACTTCATCGGTTATCAAGCTGCCGTACATCCAGAATTCTCGGCCACTCTGGAAATGCTCGTCCTTGCTGGTTCCGCATCAGGGTTTACCGTTGGCTTGTTCTGCGGACGCGCGGGTGTCTTCTACTTGGCGTGGCTTGCACTACGAGATGCCCATGAAAACAAACGCACTCTTTGAACTCGCTCGTTGATAGCTCGATGCACTCCACCAGAGAGGGGCGGGCAGTTAGCGACAGGCTGTCGTAGTGTTCATTGTTTGGCCCAGACTAAGGCGGTCAGACCACTAATAACGTGAGGTAAACTTGAGCTATCACGTCATACACAGATACGGCGCCATGAGCTCCAACCCTGGCATACACACGTTCCCTGAGCTTCTCGCCGAACTGAAAACTCGCCCGGAAGATGAGGAACACGGTGTTGTTTCGGTGACCGACGAGGCTGACTGGTGCATTTCGGTGAACCTGTCACGAACCGTCACTTTTGAAAACCTAGAGTCCGGCGAGCCTCGCAACATGAAGGGCGTTCCAGAGACAAAGATCTTGGAATTGTGGCGTCTATTGGTCGATGGAGACCTTGCAGCAATCGAGCAGGAACCATGGCTGCCTGGTTACCTCTAGGTTACCGCCGAAGGGCAGCTATCGGCCAATAGCAGACATTTGAATCCCATTCTTGCGGCTCAGACTCTAGTAGCGAATCTGCTGGAACAGGCGAGAAAAAAAGGCGCCAAATTGGCGCCTTATCGCTGCTAAGCAACTTTGATCACTACTTTTCCAAATGCTCCCCTCGCGAGATGCTCGTAAGCTTCTCGTGCTTTCTCGAACGGATATACCTGGTTGATCACGGGACGAATCTTGTATTCGTTGAGGAACGCATTCATCCGGTCGAACGATGAGCGCGGCGCTACAGCGATACCGCGGATGGTCGTCTGGCGAAAGATAAGTGGCATCAGATTGAGTTCAACGGTCTGCCCTGTGAGAAAACCGATCTGCGCAATACGCCCCGATGCCTTGGTCGCCGCGACCGATTGATTGATGCCGCTGCCTCCGGCCACATCGAGGAGCAGATCCACGCCCTTGCCTTGGGTCAGCTTCAGCACTTCCTCCGCCCAGTTCGGTGTCGTTCTGTAGTTGATGCCCGCCACGGCCCCCAGATCCTTCACGGTTTGCAAATTCTGGTCGCTGCTCGATGTTGCAATTACCTTCGCGCCAAGCGCAGTAGCGATCTGCACGGCGAATATCGACACGCCTCCAGTGCCTTGAACCAATACGGTCTGGCCCGGCTGGATTTGTCCAAAATCCACCAGCGAATACCAAGCCGTGAGCGCAGCAATAGGAAGTGTTGCCGCCTCTTCGTCGCTCATGTTGTCGGGTGCGCCGACGGCGCTGTCTTCATGGATGATCATGTATTCGGCCAAACCGCCGGGCAACGGCGAGCCGAAGCAGTAATCGGGTTCGTTCGGCCCTGGCTCGCCATCCAGCCAGCGTGAGTAGAGATGGGAGTTGACGCGATCACCGACTTTAAAGCGCGTGACGTTTTCACCAATCGCTACCACCGTGCCGGCGGCATCGCTCACGGGGATCAACGGTTTGGGCACCATGTGCGGTTCGTAAATGCCGTCGACGATAGCCTTGTCGCGAAAGTTGAGCGAGACAGCACCGACCTTTACCAGCAACTCGCCAGCCTTGGGCTGAGGGGTCGCTACCTCTCCCAATTGCAGATTGTCGAGTCCGAAATCTTTCAATAACCAAGCTTTCATTGCGAATCTCCAAATACACGCCAATGGCCTCGAACCAGAGTCGGTTCCGCCTTGGGTGTATTTTTCGCTTTTGACCGTGCGCAATAAATGCGTATGAAAAGACATGATTGTTCTATTCTTAGATAACAATCTCTCGATTCAATCGGTTTTGATAGGAACGCGTCATGGAACTGCTTCAATCGATGCGACTTTTCGCCAGGCTTGCCGAACTCGGCAGCTTTACTAAAGCCGCCGAATCGCTGGACATCGGCCGCCCTCAGGTGACTCGGTACATCCAGGAGCTGGAGACGTCATTGGGCGTGCGCCTGTTTCAGCGCACCACGAGAAAGGTGGCCCTTACCGCCGAGGGCGAGAGATTCTATGAGCGGGTACAGGAGATCTTGGCTGATATTTCTGCTGCGACTTCGATGTTCGACCGATCTGGAGCAACACTCACGGGCCGACTTCGCGTCGATATTCCGACCGCTTTCGCGCAAATGGAATTCATCAAAAGCCTAAAAGAATTCACCACCTCCTACCCAGGTATCAACATGGTTCTGGGCGTGACTGACCGGGCCGTCGACCTGATTGGCGAAGGTATCGACTGTGCGTTGCGTATCGGCGATCTACCGGATTCAACCTTGATCGCTCGTCCTATCGCGATGGCGACCATGGTGACGTGTGCCGCGCCCGAGTATCTGCACGAGCACGGCGAACCCGAGACACTCGACGATCTGGCCTCCCATCGAGGCGTCAACTTCCTATCCGGTCAGAGCAACAGAACATTACCTTGGCATTTTTCGGTGAATGGTGAGGATCAATCATTTGTGACTAACGCCGGCATCACCGTCACCGAGTCAAATGCGTACGTGCAGTGTGGTGTTTCGGGTTTCGGAATAATCCAGGCCCCCGGGATTACCGTGGCCGAGCATTTAGCCAGTCGCGGTTTGGTGGAAATTTTAAAGCCCTATCGGCCAGCCCCTCGCCCTGTATCGTTGCTATACCCGAGCCGGACTCATCTGGCCCCCCAGGTTCAAGCTTTCATTGAGTGGCTGCAAATGCGTTTTCCGCAGCTTCATTCTGACTGGATGGAAGCATAGCGATCATTGAGTCTCGTATACGGTGGCTACCGGGTAGGAATGGTCACTCATGAACGTCCGCCCCTGGCCGATTGCTGCCTTCACGAGCGGCAGCTATGGGTCGGAAGCAGTCAGTCGCATGTACCTATAAATACTTGGGCCAATTCACCCTAAAGAGTTCAATGCCGACTCCCTCAATACCGTGCGACGCCTTTATGGCTTCATTGCGCCGACTCACAGGCCTTCAACGGCTCCTTCGGGTGCAATGCACAGATGTCGAAACCGTCACGCCGGGTATAGCCCGCACGCTTCATACATACAAATCGCTGGGCCATCTCTTGGAAGCTGGCATTAGGATCGATGCCGGAGCCATTTTTCTCACCGCAAGCTAGCATGGACGCCAAGACATCATTCCTGCTCGCTCCCGGCTTCTCCCATAAGTCAGCATCAGCCGTAGGGGGCTGAAAAGGCTCGCTGAAACATGCGGTGACGAGGGGGCAAATCAACAGCGCAAATGCCACATTTTTGAGCCACATGATCAATCTCCTTATTTTCTGGTGCTGACGGGCATCAGCGCGGGCTCGCCTTCCGGCTAATAATCTTGCACAGGCTCGTGTATCACTTTCATAACAGCTGTGCATAGTCGTGACACCGATGAAGATGTTACCCAACTCCTTTAACAAGCTACTGCCCTCAGGTAGCACGCTGAATCGTCCAAAATTTCGTAGGGACGACTGACCGCTTTTGGCCGATAGCTGTCAGTCGTTCCATAGGCAGCACGCCGTCGTGAACTGTGCCGGAATGCGTCTGAAGCCAGTGCTTTTCTTCCGTGCTGTGCTGATTATTAAGCTGGCAGTATTGAACAGGGGAGGGTGGGTTAAGGTTTATCCAAGCGCGGCCATCTGCATGTAAAACCAGGCGGGTCAGTCATGGGATTCCCCTTGTCTGTTCGTACTTGCGCCTTCAATTGTCCGACGTTGATCCGGGGCGTACTTTCCACCATTGGCGCGGTTGAGCTGCAGACGCTTGGAACGACCCGCTATGCCTGTAAGTCTACCTGTGTCTACTCACGGGTAAGGTACAGTGCAATGGATAAGACAATCACCGTCGATCAACTGGCGACCACTGACCTGAGATCAATCAACGAGATATGGCTCGGCGGGACTCATACCCAGCTATGCCTATGGCGTGGCGAACAGGTCTTCACCCACGAGATGATGAGCGAGGGCACCCACGATCAGAATGTCAGACGTCTTTGCGTGAAGGTGGTCAACCCTGGCGATCACGCTGCTGTGGCCAACGTTGAGTTGATGGTGCGCGAACGGCTGGAAAAGATGGGGAAGGAAGGCGAGTTTTATCCGGCTGAGGAGACGGACACTCATCGATAGCACCCAGCAGCTCTGGTAAAAAAATAGGGTCTCGGCTAGTCGTGAGTGCCTCAGTACGCCATTTGAGCATGTGTTGCGATTTCCGCTTTATGGGCAAATTGCACTAGCTCTGTGCTTTGGCGCTCCTGTACTGTTCGTTCAACCAGATGACAAGTTCAGCATGTTGCTCGTGAGTGATCCATGCGAAATTTGTTTTGTCCGCCGGGTCGCCCCCAAAGACTAAGGGCTTCGTATACCACTTGATCTTGCCAGCGAAACGCTCGTCCGGCTCAAGGGAAATCTGCTGGGGAAGGGCAAACGGCGCGGCATAGGACGCATCGAGTGGCAGCGTCGGAATGGTAAACATTACTCCGGAAGAGTTGATGACGATAAAGTCGTCCCATCCTCTTAGACCTAATAGCGTGTACCCCGGAAGATGATGATCAAATCCGTAGGCCTTCATGGCAGCTAAGCTCTCATCCTCCGTGAAGATGATGAAATAGTCGTCGTTTTGCCAACCTTCGTTCATGAGGGGGTGACTCACTTTTGGCAGATAGGGAGGTACTCGGTGTGCTACCAGCGTCTCGTGGCCGACAGAGAGCAACGGTTGCTTACAGTCGGATGATTGTCTGATCACAGAAGGGCTGCATTGTTTTGGTACAGGCGCAAATCACTGGGAGCGTAGACGTTGCCATTGATTCCAGCAGTCCTCCGCGACGATGTCTGGATAACCACGATCTTCTTCCACTGCCAAGGCTGCGCTAAAAGGCAAAGCGATGCAGGTGGATATGTCTCGGATTTCACACACCTCAATCTCGGTAAGCGGCTGGCCCTTTTTATCCTCGGCGGCTTGCAGCACTGCCGCCAGAGCCGGCACAAAGACTAGACATAACGGATCTGTAGTCATCAGTTTCTTCCCTGAGTCGATTAGAAATTGCATGGTAGGCCAGTTTCGGACATCAACATTACCTCGAAGTGCGAACGTCAAAGTTAGCGTAGCGCGCTGCTATGTGGTGGCAGGAAGACTTATTGTCGCTTGGCGGCAGACCTTCAATGATGATCCTGAAACGCTTAGGATTACTCACTCAATTCAGTACCAAAATGGAGCAGGCCACGGTTTATGGATATCGAATTTCGCGGTAACGGCAAGCGTGATAATCCGTCTGTAGGTACATGCGATGAGTACGGCGTGAGCGGGATTACCAGCTTTGACGATCTGACCGAAGCTCGTCGTAAGATTGCTGAGGCGCATCCAGGCTTTAAACCTCTGTTCTCGCTCGATGATCTGCACCAAGCCCGCTACACCTCGGGACATGTGCGCAATAATTTAGGGATGGACGATGCATCGGAGCAGGACATAGCGGGCTTGCCTCCAGAGTGCTTTGAGAATGGTGAATACATAGGCTATCCGACTACGAAAGAGGAGTTCGCAATCTGTCTTCGCAATTTCATGACCCTGGTTGCAGCCACGTCTTTCGAGGATGCTTGTACTCATGGTTTGACGCTAGATCAGCAGGCCCTCCAGGAGTGGATCGGTTACCAGAACAACCCTATCTCTCTTCTAGAGCAGCCTCTTTCAGCGCTCCTGGTACCCGTTCAGCAGTCCTGCCAGGCACTCGCGGCTTTTCCGAATGGCTATTTCACTTCAGACCTGGATCCTGCGAAAAACTTTGCAGTTGCGCGTCATTTTTCAGAAGAACATGGCTATGAGTTGATGGGCGTAGGTGCCTCTTACATCGGCTTCATTCGTGCTGAACCCCCTGATACATTCCTTGCTAACGTCGTCGCCAAAGACTTCTGTGCGCTTTACAACACTAGCGATGAAGACCTACAAGCACGTATATCTGCAGTCGCACAGGCGATTTCCGGTCGGACGCATTTGTGGCTCCGTTACGTGGAATGATCTCCGTGCGCAGCAAAAGCCCGACTGAATAGAGACCAGAACTTTTGAGAAGTCTGGGGCTTTTGGCAGCCTTGTAGAGAGGGCATTTGCATTGCGCGTTGTGTTCGGCCCACGACGGTGTCGAGCCGCAAGATCTGGCTGACTTACCTCGGTTGGCTAGCCACTGTGCGCGGGCAGGCTGTCATGAACCGAGCTCCTGCGTCCCGCCGCATCTCGGCCTTGCGGGCGTCCATCCTTCACGCCTTCGGCTGTGCCAGTCTGCGCGCTCCGCTTGCGTCGGTTACTCAGCGCTTTCCGACGTTCTGTACCCGAGCAGCTTATAGAATCTAACCATTGATACTTCTGCTTCATTTAAGTGTCTATTCTATTGTGACTTGACTGTACCAATTGCTTAGGAAGCTCCCATGTCCAAACTCGCAGAATTCCGCCAGCTTGAAAAACATCTTGCCGAACAGCTCCAAGCGCTTGAGGCTCTCAAGGGTGATGCGGGCCTCAAGAAAGAAATAGAATTCGAGACCAAACTGCGCGATTTGCTCGCAAAATATGGCTACAGCCTTAAGGATGTGATCAACCTGCTTGATCCACATGCCAGTCGTCGCGCTCCACTGTCTGCGTCAAAAACCGGCACACGTAAAGCCCGCACGGTGAAAGTCTACAAGAACCCGCACACCGGCGAGATTATCGAAACGAAAGGCGGCAATCACAAAGGTTTGAAAGAGTGGAAAACTGAGCATGGCGCAGCGACTGTCGAATCCTGGCTAAGCAAGTGATTTGGGGTTGACTACATAAGGGCCGGTGATGGCTCTTTTTTGGGGCTCATTTTTGGGTGCGTCGGCAGCGCTCCGAGCAGCAGCGAACATCCTCTTCCTCCATGTGAAGGGGAGGCCGCACGTTAGACAGATTTTACGGGAAGATCGCTCTTTCTCATTGCTGCACCGATAGGCGCTTCTAGGTTTCCTGGAGAGATACCAGCGATGCGAGGTTTGAATCGCCCCTGCGCAGTATTAATACCGTCACCTCATATACAAGGACGGTTTTCCCCGCCGTCGTAGCGACGTCAGCTTTAAATACAACCCACCCTCGTGCATGGTTTCCAGCGTGGATGAGTGATCGAACGACTGGAGCTGAGAGCGTGAGAATGTCTCCAGGCACTACTGGAGCAACCATCCTAAAGCCATCAATCTTCCCTCCCGCAACGACGTTTGTCTGAAGAAGTAAGGCATCACACATCAAACGTTGCGAGATACCGAACGACTGTACCCCGCTGGCACAGTGCACCCCAAGCGGACTCGAACGGGCAAGGTCAGGGTCAATATGTATATCGAGAGGATCGTACTCGGCAGCAAAAGCGATAATTTGTTCCGTTGTGATAGGAGCAGATTGCTTGGCTGTCCAAGTTCTACCTAGGATGAAGTCTTCCCAAAACAGCTCTTTATCTGCCACGGTATCTCCTCGATTTCGCAGCGTTTAACTCGCGACACTTCCGCTCAAAACTTAGCTGTGCTTTTCCTCACAAATGCTCGCGCCCCTTCTTTCTGGTCAGGCATTTTGTTGATAGCTCATAACTGAATCTTCTGTTTCATTTTTGGGCGTGGCTGGTGACCGGTCATAGACGTTTAGCTCGATCTATTTCGCGGCCATTCTCAAAGCGCCATCCAAACGGATCACCTCACCATTGAGCATGGAGTTTTCGATGATGTGCGCTGCCAAGGACGCGTATTCTGAAGGTCTTCCCAGCCGTGGAGGGAACGGCGCATTGGCTGCCAATGATGCCTGCACTTCCTGAGGCATACTCGCCATCATCGGGGTCTCAAATATTCCGGGTGCGATGCACATCACACGGATGCCTGAACGCGCCAGGTCGCGTGCCAATGGCAGTGTCATGGCAGCGACGCCGCCCTTGGATGCGGCGTAAGCGGCTTGGCCTGTCTGTCCGTCATACCCGGCGACTGAGGCTGTATTCACTACTATGCCGCGCGCTCCCTCGACACTGGGTTCTCCTCCCGCCATAGCCTCGGCGGCAAGGCGAACCATGTTGAAGCTTCCGATCAAGTTGATCTCGACAGTTCGACGAAAACTTTCCAGTCCATGGGGGCCATTACGACCTAAAACCCGTTCGGCTGGTGCAATACCCGCGCAGTTGATCACGCCATGCAATGCACCGAATGTGCTAATTGCAGAGGCTATTGCTGTTCGGCAGTCAATTTCACTGGTGATATCGGCTCGAACGAAGATCGCACATTCTCTCAGCTCGTCAGCGCGAGCTGCACCAGATGCTTCGTTGACCTCAACCAGCACCACGTTTGCACCCCGGGCCACCAATTCACGCGCCGATGCCAGACCGAGTCCGGAACCTACGCCAGTGATTAGAAAGACTGAGTTTTCGATGCGCATGATGTCCCCCTAAAAGTGGGTAGTACCGCACAAGCGGTTACTTGACAGATAAAAGGCTCAAATGCCGGTTCGCTTCAGGTGTCAGCCACGCCGAAGATTGTTGAACCGATAGTGTCGGCGGTCAGTGATCCCGACAATGCTCAAACGCCTCAGATTGTTTGAATGCTTTGGACATCGAGGCCAGGCATCAAGAAAAGGGGTGGCACATGCACTTGACATTCAATGCAGGGAAGCTGAAACGTACACAAAGAATTGAGGCTCGTCAGGTTGTTCGAAGTAGAATTACCGAAAAGACCTAAAGCTCAGCATCACGTCAGAAATCATATGCGCAGAGGAATAAGCGTGCTCATCCAGGATAAGGGAACGACTTCAATTGGATTGGTGCTTGAAGCTCTCGATGGCGCATCGCGACGCCAACTGGACACCTCCATCGCATTGCAGCAAGCGCGTATAGATCCGGAACTCCTGACTTCTCCCCAAGCCAGGGTTTCGGCTGCTGCATTCTCTCGCTTGTGGGTCGCACTTTCAGATCTGCTCGATGATGAGTTTTTCGGAATCGATAGCCATCCAATGCGACGAGGCAGCTTCCAATTGATGTGCCAGTCGTCAATTGACTGCGAGTCGTTAGAGCAAGCGTTGCGTCGGATTCTGAAATTCTTACGCCTCGTATTGGACGATATTCACGGTGAGCTGAAGATTGAAGACGACTGCGCCGTCATTTTTATCCATGACAAAGGCGTTGAACGCCGCCTGTTTAGCTACGGAACATGGTTGATTTTAGTTCATGGGCTGCTCTGTTGGCTGGGTAACAGGCGTATTCCGATAAAGGAACTTTGCTTTAAACCGAATCGACCACTGGACGACAGTGACTATCGGATGCGCTTCTGTGAAGAAATCCAGTTTGGTGCTCCCGTTACGATGATTCGTTTTGATCGCACGTTTCTGAGCCTCAAGGTCGTGCAAAACAAAGCCAGCCTATCGGCGTTTTTGAAAGAGTCGCCTGCCAGTCTGCTGGTGAAATATCGTAACGAGGACAGCACCAGCGCCCAGATCCGGATGAAATTGCGAGGCCTGAATCCGGAGGAATGGCCAGAGCTGGATAAGGTGGCAAACACGCTACGCATATCCTATTCGACGCTCCAGCGAAGACTACAGGCCGAGGGCGTTAGCTATCAGCGTTTGAAAGACAATCTGCGACGTGACATGGCAATCAATCTGCTGTGCCAACCGAACATGACCGTAACCGAAGTGGCTGCTCTCACTGGCTTCCAGGAGAGCAGCGCATTTCATCGTGCCTTCAAGAAGTGGACGGGAGTGAGCCCTGGCGCTTATCGCCGCTCCAATGCTGACGAATCGGGCGGGATCTAACAGCCTTTCCTTCGGAGCAGGAGAACCACTTCCCGCCGGATTACGTACTGAGATCTGCAACGCGCTTCACCCGCCGGATGCCGATGGGCATCTCTCGCTAAAGTCATCCTCGACGTTTATGACGAGCTGTTGGTGTCTAAATCGGTCAGGCAGAACGAAGTCGCTGGGCATAGGCCTCAGCAAAGGCAACTTCTACGATGCGACGCAGGCACCCTTTGCGTCGCATATCAAGCAAACCACCGAGCCTTCAAACGGTGCGTGTTCAACCTCGATATAACTCCAAAGACCAGGTGCCTGATGAGGCAGATGCAAGTGCACTTCACAAAAAAAACAAGATCGAAGGAGACGCGATATGCAGCCGGTAAACGTTTATACACTCGCAGTTGAGTCGAAGTTCAACCGCTTCCATAGGCTCATTCTGTTTTGGTGCGTGCTCATTCTGATCATCGATGGCTACGACCTCGCCGTAGTGGGTGCGGCCCTGCCGGCAATCATGAAAGACATGAACATTGATCCAACTAGCGCCGGAATAATGGCCGGGTCTGCGCTCTTCGGAACGATGCTGGGCGCGATTTTTCTTGGAACGCTAGCGGATCGTATCGGGCGCCCCAAGATGATCGCAGTCTGCGTTGCCTTGTTCAGTATCTTCACAGCAGCGGCAGGTCTCACCAGTGATCCTATCAGCTTCAGCATTTCGCGCTTTATCGCTGGTCTTGGGATCGGCGGTGTACTGCCAATTTGCACCGCCCAGATGGGTGAGTTTTCTCCACTCAAATTACGTACTCGGCTGGTAACTCTCGTGTTCGCAGGGTACTCCGTGGGCGGTATTTTGGTTGCGATGACTGGCAAGCAACTCATTGAGAGTCACGGATGGCAGTGGGTGTTTTATGTGGCGGTGCTGCCAGTACTTCTGATTCCCATGATCCTGAAGACCATGCCCGAGTCCATAGGTTACCTGCTCAAAACCGGACGTCAGGATGAGCTGCGAGCAATTGCTCGAAAGCTAGACCCTACTCTCATCATTGACGAAAACACTGTTATGACCGGGAATGCCGGAATAGTGGATAAACAAGAAGCACCAGTTCGCAATTTGTTTAAGGATGGTCGAGGTTTTAGCACCGTCATGATCTGGGCGGCATTCATGACCGGTCTGTTCATGGTCTACGCCCTTAACTCCTGGCTAACCAAGCTTATGGCGATGGCGGGATTCAGTCTTGGCTCGGCGTTGAACTTTGTGATTGTTTTCAATGTGGGGGCCATCGCCGGTGCTATCGGCGGTGGATGGTTGAGTGACAAATTAAACATCAAACACGTACTGGTCTGCTTCTACATCGTCGGTGCAATTGCTTTAACCATCTTGGGTTATACGCGCTCAACGACTTTGCTTTTCCCCGTGGTGTTCGTTGTCGGTGCATCGACCCTGGGTACCCAGTTGTTGGCATATGCGTATGCAGGAGATTTCTACCCGTCATCGATTCGATCAACCGGTGTGGGCTTTGCGTCTGGAGTGGGAAGGATTGGCGCAATCGTCGCACCGGTTCTCATCGGCTGGTTGGTGTCGTTAAACCTTCCGCTTGAGAAAAACTTTATGGCCATCAGCCTTGCTGGGCTCATCGGCGCAGTCGCAGTCACCATGATCAATCAGTCGCGTGCTGACTCTACTCAAGTCAAAAAAGCCCCAGCACCGTCTAGCTACTCCCCTGATGCACCTGACCGAAGCTGAATTCGTGGAATTGAAGGTATGAAAATCAATCGCTTATCCGAACCGCCAATATCGTCTGAGCTTCTCAGCCAAACGGTTGATTGGGCGATAGCTTCACGACGCAGCATTCGGGCCTTTTTGCCCACTCCTGTTCCACGCGAAGAAATCGAAGCGATCCTTGATATCGCTCGGTTCTGCGCAACTGGAGTGAATATGCAGCCTTGGTGCGTCCATGTTGTCACTGGAGAAGCGAAGACTCATCTCTCATGTGCCATTGCCGAGGTCGACAATAATCCGTCACTCAGCAACCACCTTGAAGATGCATACGAATATTACCCACAAAAATGGACTTCACCCTACGTGGATCGCAGAAGGAAAGTAGGGTGGGAACTCTACGGATTGCTGGGAATCGAGAAGGGTGACAAGCAGCGGATGCATGCACAGCACGGCCGCAATTACCGTTTTTTTGATGCGCCAGTAGGATTGATCTTCACCATTGATCGAGTCTTGAAAGAAGGAAGTCTCCTTGATTATGGAATGTTCCTGCAGGCAGTGATGGTGGCGGCGCGTGGCAGAAACTTGCACACCTGCCCGCAAGCAGCGTTTTTGAAATATCACCACGTTATTTCGCAGGCCCTTGCGATCCCGGCAGATCAAATGTTGGTCTGCGGAATGAGCCTTGGATACGCCGACGAGTCCTGTATAGAGAACACCTTGGTCACGGATCGGGAGCCTGTGGGCGCGTTTTCCACTTTTCATCACAATAATAAGGAGACGACATCATGAAGCCTGGTGCTTACGAGAATGGGCTTGAACAATGCAAGGCCAACTATTTGCCCCTGACTCCACTTGGTTTTCTTGATCGTGCAGCTATCGTGCACCCGGATCGGGTAGCTGTGGTGCATGGCGAACTTCGCAGAACCTGGAGTGAGACCCGCGAACGTTGCTTTCGATTGGCCTCGGCTCTTTCCAAAAAGGGAATGGGGGCCGGAGACACCGTTTCAATCCTGTCTCCTAATACCCCGGCAATGCTCGAAGCGCATTTTGGGATACCCCTCTGCGGCGCAGTTCTGAACACCGTTAACTACCGCCTGGATGCAGAAGGCGTGGCATTCATACTTCGTCACGGGGAGTGCAAGCTCCTCTTGGTTGATCGAGAGTTTGCCGCGCTGGCTAATGCCGCAATTGAACTCCTTGAGCATCGTCCAATTGTCATCGACATAAATGATCACTTAGCTCCACTTTCCGAGAGCATTGGGGAGGTCGATTATGAAACGTTTATCGCTAGTGGTAACCCTGATTTCGAGGGCGTATGGCCCAGTGACGAGTGGCAGCCGATTGCGCTCAACTACACTTCAGGTACAACCGGTGATCCGAAGGGTGTAGTGGCCAGTCATCGCGGGACATACCTAATGAGTATGTTGCAGATCACCAACTGGCCGCTTTCTCGTGCACCTCGTTATCTGTGGACACTACCGATGTTCCACGCAAACGGATGGTGTTTTACCTGGGCTATCACTGCCGTCGCTGGCACGCATGTGTGTCTAAGAAAAGTTTCCGCAGAGACGGTTTTTGAGTCGATAGACAACCATGGTGTCGATCACTTCTGTGCGGCGCCCATTGTGATGGCAATGATCGCGAACGCCGCAAATCGCCCGCCGCTCAAAAGTCCGGTTAGAGTGCTGACTGCTGGTTCCCCACCTCCTGCTACCGTACTGAATGCGATAGTCTCACATGGCTTTGACGTTAACCATGTTTATGGAATTACAGAGGTTTCCGGCACCCCAATTGGCTGCGAATGGCAAGACGGTTGGGATGATTTAACACCGAGTGAGCAGGGTGCTCTTCGTGTACAGCAAGGGGCTCGAGCTGCAGCGTTCGAAGGCGTAATGGTCGCGGACTCGGAAACTTTGCAGCCAGTACCGAAAGACGGCCAAACAACGGGTGAGCTACTGCTCAAAGGCAATACCGTGATGATGGGCTATCTGAAGAATGAAAGCGCAACCCGAAAAGCCTTTGAAGGCGGCTGGTTTCATACTGGTGATATAGCCGTGGTGCACCCCAACGGTTATGTACAAATTACCGACCGATGCAAGGACGTCATTATTTCCGGTGGCGAGAATATATCGTCTGTAGAGATCGAGGAAACCATTCACGGTCATCCATCTGTTTTACATGCTGCTGTTGTCGCTCAGCCTGATGACAAATGGGGCGAAGTGCCATGTGCGTTCGTCGAGTTGAAACTGGGTGTAGAACCTACGACCGAGGCAGAACTAATGATGTTCTGTCAGGCCCGTCTCGCACGGTTTAAATGTCCGCGTAGAGTGGTTTTTATGGAGTTGCCGAAAACCGCAACTGGTAAAATCCAGAAATTTTTACTTCGAGAGCAAGCAGGCAGTCGTGACGCGATTATCCGTTTAGCCTCAAATAGCTAATGCTTGAGTACATCACGTTGGGAAAAACTGAGTCGTTTGCGAAGATGTAAGCGGCGCGAATGGAGATTTTCGTAAAAACTGATGAGGTTAAACGGATCATAAGGCTAGTTTGCATCTTTCGAATAATAGAAAAGCATTCCAGCCTTGCCTATTAATATCTCAGTGCTGTTGGTAAATTTTGTGGCTTTCGGGTGCGTTTTATTTGTAGGGAGAGTTAGTTGTTGCTTCTGTTGCTTACCAATAATAAAAAATCGGAGCGTTATACAGTGAGTCTAAAGAAAATATCTGTAAAACTGGTGTTTGTCAGTATTGCCATAAGTGGCCAGGCGTCTGCTGACTTTCTAAGTGACAGCAAAGCCACCTTGGGAATGCGGAACTTTTACTTCAATAACGACAACCGGGATGGTACCGCTGCGCCTTCGAAAACCGAAGAGTGGGCGCAAGGTTTCATGTTGGATTTCAAGTCGGGATATACCGATGGAACCGTTGGTTTTGGCGTTGATGCCTTGGGACTGCTGGGCATTACTCTGGATTCTGGCAAGGGACGACACGTCGGCAGCTCTATGATTCCATCGTACAGTAACAACCGCGCCGTCGACGAGTGGAGCCGGCTGGGGCTGACCGGAAAAGTCAAAATGTCGAAGACCGAACTACGCTACGGCACCTTGATTCCGAAACTACCGATCCTGGTCGCCAACGATGGACGGGTGCTTCCACAAACCTTCGAGGGTGGCCAAATTACCTCAAGCGAGTTCAAGGATCTGACCCTGACGGGTGGGCGGATTGAACATGCTACTGGTCGCGGTTCAACTGATCAGACGGGGCTGGCCGCTATGGGTGGTACGCGCGAAAGCAACCAGTTCGCTTTCGCAGGGGGCGACTGGAAAGTCACCAAGGATTTAACGGCTCAGTACTACTATGCTCATCTCGATAATTACTATAACCAGCAATTTTTCGGACTGATTCACACGCTCGCAATCTCGGATAACCAATCTCTTAAAACTGATCTTCGCTACTTCAAAACTGACTCGTCAGGTGAAAACAGCTCCGGTACATCAGGTTACCGAATCAGTGGCTACACAAAGAACGGTGATGGCGTGATCGACAACCGTCTTTGGAGTGCTGCATTAATTTATAGCCTTGGCGCCCACGCATTTACTGCGGGCTACCAAAGCGTTTCGGACGGGAGCAGCTTCACCCAGCTGAACCAGGGCAGTTTAGTGGATAAAGGCGCCGGAGGTAGCAGCCTGTACCTATACACAGACCGTCTGATCCAGAGCTTCACCCGCGCAGGGGAACGTACGTCATTTGGTCAGTACGCCTATGACTTTGCCGCCTTGGGTATTCCTGGCCTGAAAGCCTCGGTCATGTACCTCTCCGGGGACAATATTAAGACGAGATCCGGCGACAATCAGAAGGAATGGGAAAGGGATATCTTTCTGGACTACGTTATTCAGTCGGGAGCGCTCAAAGGCGTTGGCTTTGGTTGGCGTAACGGTAAATCCAATAGCGAAGCCGCACGTGATCAAGATCAGAATCGGGTGTTTGTTAGCTACAGTATCCCACTTCTCTAAAAGCTAAACGCAACAGTATTAAACTAACTTTGAGAGTTTTAAAATGTTAAATTTAACTCGTTGCTGACAAGTTAGCACAAAGGGCCTGAAAATGGCCTTTTGTATTAAAGTGTTTACTAGCCAAGATACTCCAAGGGTTTTCCTTCGATTGCAGAGCGCCTGAACGCCAAAATCGCAGGCTCATGTACTGCTCCCCATTCCCGCATCGCCTTTACCAAAGGCATGAGCGTACTCCCTAACTCTGTAAGCGAATACTCCACCTTTGGCGGAACCTCGCGATAAATCTCACGATGAATAACCTGATCTGTCTCCAGCTCTCTCAGCTGGAGCGTGAGCATCCTCTGAGCAATATCTGGCATAAGCCGTCGTAGCTCGTTGAAACGTTTCGTTCCGGACATTAGATGGAACAATATAAGCGCTTTCCATTTACCACCGATGACGTCGACAGTGAACGCAACGGGGCAGGCAAACGCCTCTATTTCACCTTGAGGCGTACATTTCTTCATCTTTCAGCTCCCAGGTATAAAAAATGTGCCTATAGCACAAAAAAGTGCGTACTTACGTATTCGACGTGCATACGTTAGCATCATTCCGTATCAACCACTACGGAATATATCAAATGAGCTTGTTGCTATCCCCCCATGAAATAAAAGGCCTGAAACTGAAGAATCGCGTGGTCATGTCGCCTATGTGCATGCACATGGCTGCCGATGACGGCTTTGTCACTGAGTGGCACCGAGTGCATTACGGTGCTCGCGCTTTAGGCCAGGCGGCGCTGATTTTTCCCGAGACGCTGGCAGTTCACGCCGATGGCCGTATCGGGGCCGGTGACCTCGGTATCTGGAGCGACGCACACGTCGTTGGCTTGAAAGCGCTGACCGAACTGCTTCACAGCTTTGGTGCAAAAGCTGGCGCTCAGATTGGTCATGCGGGACGCAATGCTGACCTGCCGAACCTTATTCATATCGCGCCATCGGCTATCCCTTTTACGGAAACTAGCCCTGTGCCTCGCGCACTCGCGGCTGACGAAATTCCGGGATTGGTGAAGCTCTATGGCGACGCCGCACGACGTGCCAGTGACGCGGGCTTCGATGTGCTTGAGATCCATGCTGCACATGGTTATTTGCTCAATGAGTTCCTCTCGCCACTCGCCAATACTCGCGATGACGAATATGGCGGTGACGCCAAGCGTCGCTATCGCTTCCTGCGCGAAGTGCTGGAGGAAGTCAAAACGCATTGGGGCGATCGTCCCCTTTTTGTTCGAATCTCCAGCTCTGATTACGCCGACGGCGGAAACACGCCCGAGTCATTCCTTGAGTACGGTCGCTGGATGAAAGAACAGGGCGTCGATCTTATCGACTGCAGCTCTGGCGGTATCAAGATGGTCAAGGTGCAAACCTATCCGGGCTATCAGGTACCGGCTTCGGAACTGCTACGCAAGGAACTCAGCATTGCTACGGGGGCTGTGGGTGTGATCCAGAGTGGTCGCCAAGCCGAAGAAATTCTGCAGAACGGCCGAGCTGATCTAGTGTTTGTCGGTCGGCAAATGCTGCGTGATCCATTCTGGGTGCGCACTGCAGCAGATGATCTGAAAGAAATCATTGAAATTCCTACTGCCTACACACGTTACGGTTCTGTATGGCTTGATACCAAAGCCTAATTATCCATTCGTGCCGTAAAAGGGCGATCGGACTTAGCTACTCTCGATATCGAGAAATGACGCGCCAAAAAATACACTTCATTCTGTGGGAGTTGTTGCGCCCGGTTAAGCATAGCTAACTTGCATGCGTCACTATCGGGCAGATTTTTCATAATGGATGAAAGATGCCGGCCTCCCACGGGCGGCTGGCAAGTCAGTGAGATGAGAGATTATTAGATTTAATTGCATAGTCGCGATGATAATTTAATTAGTGCGTTGCCGTGCTGCGCAGTAATCTGAGTTGCCGCCCAGATCAAGGCTCTCGATACGAGCCTTGATTGAGTAACTATTTTAGCGCAACTTCTTGATTTGCAAACTTGGGCTAATTGCTAAAAATTGCCCGAAACTTTAATAGATTTTTTAAGCGAGATCGTATACATGACTACTTCAATTCAGGGACTCGGCCGCTTGCAATCCAAAGTGGCTGTTATTACCGGAGCTGCTAATGGTATTGGTCGAGCAACCGCCGAGGTCATGGCGCGAGAGGGCGCGAAGCTTGTCCTGTCTGATATTAATATCGATCTTTTGAGCACGCTTGCTGACTCGCTTCGAGTCAAGGGCGTTGAAGTTATCACTATAAAATGCGACGTATCTGTAGAACAAGATATTATCGAGATGATTGCGGTAGGCATCAAAACCTTCGGGCAACTCGACGTAGTCGTTTCCAATGCAGGGATCATTCCGGAAGCAGATCTCGAGCAGGCAACCGCAGAACTCTGGGACAAGGTGATGTCGATCAACGCCCGCGGCATGTTCCTTGTTGCAAAGCATGCTGCTGTTCACATGGTTCCTAAAGCTACAGGCTCGATAATTTTCCTTTCATCTATCGCAGCCTTGAATGGGATTCCTGGTTTGGCGGTTTATGGCCCAAGCAAGTTCGTGGCGTCAGGTCTTGCACTTCATCTCGCCGCCGAACTGTCACCAAAGGGCATTCGTGTCAATGCCGTTGCGCCAGGTACGATCGATACTCCCGCAGTCAGTAACATCTCCGAAGAGTATTTGAAGGTGATGACTGATAAACAAATGATCAAACGACTTGGCAGGCCTGAGGAGATCGCAAACTCTATTCTCTTTCTGGCCTCTGATGAAGCATCGTTTGTTACCGGAACCGTATTAACCGTTGATGGTGGTTATTCGGCTCTGTAATTTCAACTTCATTATAGATTTTGCGAAAATCAGGCTAAAGATTTTCAGAGGTCACAATTGAGGTGCAACGCTTAGGTGCGGCTCTTTTATAGCGGAGTCGCGTCTAACACATCATTGATCGATCAAACTGAATAATCTCCAATTTTATTGAAATAGCCAGTGCAATGAGCGGTGGGATAAGGTCTTTCCCATACAAATATAAAAAGCTCGGAGACACCCTCATGCTCGTCCCTTCGTCCCTTTCACTTTTTGCTGAACGCCACCCATGCTTTAGCGAAGCTTCGCTTATTCCGCAGCAGAGTGCATGCCCTTAGCGGAAGGCCTGAGATGGCTTCTGTTCTAACGTCCCGTAAACAAAATTAGCAGCTGAGCAATACGCCAACATTGAGTTGAATGCTCAAGCTATGAAGGGGTCAGCGATGAACGCAACTCTTACCTCCTTTGCGCCGATCTCGCTCGGCACGGTTCCGGCTGTGCCATCAGCGCTCTCGAATGCAGTTATTGGTGTCAACGAGCGTACGGATGAATGGGTGTATTACGCGAGTCGCGTTCGCCCGCACTACGAGAGGATGAACAGTCTCGTCGGACAAATTGCAGGGCTCCTGATACTGGGTCAGGCGAAGGGGTGCTTCGATACCTATTTTGAGATGTCCAGAACGCCAAAAGAGCAGGCGCAGGCCTGTATTGAAGAGCTTTACGCGTTAAGCGCTCCTGTCACTGCGGCTGTGCACCTCAACCACCTCCGAGAAGCAGCACGGCAGCTTTACCAAGTTGCCGACGACCTTAACGTTGCGGTGCGGAACACCCGCGAACTCACCCTCAAGCTTGCGCAGTGGCTTACGCAGTTAAAGGCAGTCACCGCTGTCCTTCATTGCGCCGCCGATCCAGTCGTATCCATGCAGCCCGTGGCATTTGAAGACGCATGCGCGTGTTGCAACATAGGCTCCACCGCTATTTCTTAAAACTGCAACACATCATGTGCAACTACTAATTACAAGAATTGGGAGCACCTTATGACCGACAACACCTACTCCATCTGGGTCGCTGAATATGCCTATGTGGTGAATTATCCCGTCAGTGGCGTGCTTTACGGTGCGCATAACGAAGGAGTTCGTAAGCTCCCTTATTGCTACGTCGTTATCAAGGGTGGCGGGCGAACCATGATGGTAGACGTTGGCTACAACCACCAGGCTTATGGCGGGGTCTTGGGTGAACGTTTCGGTGTCGAACACTGGCATTCGCCTCGCGAAGTACTCGCAGAGTGCGGGGTGACGCCGGAAGAGGTGGACACTGTATTCATTACCCACTCTCACTTCGATCACCTGGGCAATACTGACGCTTTCCCGAACGCTACGTTTTACATTCAGGAGCGCGAACTCTCGAAGTGGATTTGGGCTATGGCCCAACCGGAGCATATGCAATGGATGATGGCGGGTACTGATCCGTCGGACATCCTTAGGGCTGTTGACCTAGCTAAGCAAGGCCGCTTGAAGTGCCTGGACGGTGCTCTGGAAGATGTGGTTCCGGGCATCGATATTCACGTCGCGTTCGACAGCCACACCTATGGCTGCATGTGGCTGCATGTTCGTAATGACCTTGAGCGCGAGTCTGAAAATGGATGGGTGCTGGCAGGTGATCTTGTGTACGTCTACGAGAACCTGGTGAAGAACCCGCAGGTTCTCGATGGCCAGATCGACGGCCGACTAAGTATCAAACCGGTGGGCCTTGCGATGGGCAGTAACACCAACCTGGTAGCAGCGTCGGATGACATGCTCAAAGCTGTTGATTATCAGGTCAAGCGCGTTATCCCCATTCATGAGGAGCGGCTTAAAGACGTGTTCCCATCTCGTAATACTAAGTTGGGATTGCGGGTCAGCGAGATATGCCTGGCAAGAGGCCAGGAATCGGTCGTAGCGTAATTCTCCACTGCGCTGCCTATAACGTCAGGCATCCTGAAAGTAGCGCCCATTGAAGCTGTATGGGGTGCTACTGAATGGATGCTAATGGCGCTTCTTGTGTTCACCATCGTTCACCTGCCCGTAAACATTTGGTCAATTGTGCAGTGATGCACGTGATCTAGTGGTGCATCCCATGGCACTCGTAAAATTTACTTAACCTATTGAATTAAATACTAAATATTGATAATTTCATTAAATTGCATAATTGAAATGATTATTCGATTAGTGCCCTTTCAGCGCTTCTTTTAGGATTGACCTCAGCTCACCGGTGCACCTTTTTGCGCCGGTCGAAGAACAGCATCTGAGGAGTCTCAATTGGGCCAGACAAATAACAATCAGCCTATGGCCGGTGTCCGCGTTTTGGATATCGCGACCTTCGTGGCAGCGCCATTTTGCGGGACGATCCTTGCCGATTTTGGTGCCGAGGTTATCAAGATCGAACAGCCTGCTGGGGGTGACACCCTGCGTAAATTCGGCACCCCGACTGAGTGCGGCGACAGCATGGTCTGGCTCAGCGAGGCCCGTAACAAGCAGTCAGTGACGCTCGATTTGCGTTCGGAGCAGGGTGCCGAGTTGTTCCGACAATTAGTGGCGAAGTCAGATGTAGTGCTTGAGAACTTCCGCCCCGGAACCCTAGAGAAGTGGGGCCTGAGCTTCGAGTCGCTGCTGGAGATCAACCCTAAGTTGGTCATGTTGCGCGTCAGTGCTTATGGACAGACCGGCCCAAAACGCGGCGAGCCGGGTTTTGCGCGAATTGCTCACGCCTTCGGTGGACTCGCATTTTTGGCAGGCGAAAACGATGGCCCGCCTGTTGTTCCTGGCTCGACCTCACTGGCGGACTATATCTCCGGAATGTGGGGTGCAATTGGTGTGTTACTCGCCCTGCGTTCTGTAGAGGCAGGCGGTACGGGGCAATTCGTTGACATTGGGCTGTACGAGTCGGTCTTCCGTTTGCTCGACGAGATTGCGCCGGTGTACGCCAAGTACGGCTACGTGCGTGAGCGTATGGGCGCCGACACGATCAATGTCGTCCCACATAGCCACTACCAAACGAAAGATGGTGAGTGGATCGCGCTGGCCTGCAGCAACGATCGTATGTTCGAACGACTGGCGCAAACCATGGGCACGCCGGAGTTGGCTATCGAATACCCGACCAGCCCCGATCGCGTGAAAGATCGCGCCAAGATCAATGCGCTGGTTGCTCTTTGGGTATCCGGCTTCACTCAGAAGGAACTGCTGGATATCTGCAAGGAAGGGCAGGTGCCTGCTGGCCCGATCAACTCCATCGCCGACATTTTCGAAGACCCTCAGTTTGCCGCTCGGGAAAACCTGATCAAGGTTCAGGATCCGCGTATCGGTGAGCTGGTGCTGCCTAACGCAATGCCCCGCCTTTCCAAAACACCTGCCGCGTTTGTCTCTACCGGCCCTGCACTGGGGTCGAGTACCGACGACATTTTGAGCCGTCTCTTGGGTCTTTCTCCTGAAGTGCTGCAAGCGCTCAAAGCCAGCAACGTTATCTGAATCGAACAAGGGAACCAGCATGACTCACTACAAAATGTACATTGGCGGCGAATGGGTTGACGCCATTGAAGGTGAAACCTTCGACACCCAGAACCCTTACACGGGCGAAACCTGGGCCACTTTGCCTCGCGCTCGCGCCGCTGATGCAGATCGTGCCGTTGCAGCCGCTAAAGCAGCCTTTAATTCTCCTGAATGGTCAAAGATGAAGCCAAGTGCGCGTGGGCAGTTGTTGCGTCGCCTGGGCGACCTGATCGCTGAAAACGTTGAGCACCTTGCCACCACTGAAGTTGCCGACAATGGCAAGCTGCTCGCTGAGATGCGTGGGCAAGTACGGTACCTACCCCAGTACTTCTATTATTTTGGTGGCTTGGCCGACAAAATTGAGGGGGGTGTACTGCCTATCGATAAGGCTGACACGTTTACGTTCACCCGTTACGAGCCGCTTGGGGTATGCGTGGCCATTACCGCTTGGAACTCACCGTTGCTGCTGGCTGTGAATAAGCTGGCGCCTGGGCTGGCCGCAGGTAACACATTTGTTCTCAAACCCTCTGAGTTTACCTCCGCCTCAGCGCTTGAATTGGCCAAGTTGATTGAAAAGGCAGGTTTCCCCGCAGGTGTTGTCAACGTCGTAACCGGTTTTGGGCTGGAAGTGGGTGAACCGTTGGTGACTCATCCAGACGTCGCGAAAATCGCTTTCACCGGCAGCGAGTATGGCGGTCAGAAAATCAATGAGTCGGCGGCCAAGAACTTCAAGAAAGTGACTCTCGAGCTCGGGGGTAAATCTCCAAACATCGTGTTCGATGATGCGAACCTTGATAACGCAGTCAAGGGCGTTGTGGGTGGCATCATGGCCGCCACCGGCCAAACCTGCGTCGCAGGCAGCCGTCTGCTTGTTCAAGCGTCAATCCATGATGAGTTCGTGGAGAAACTTCTGGCCTTCGCACGCACGGCGAAGATGGGCGATCCCATGCTGCCCACCACACAAGTCGGCCCTGTAACGACGCCCGCCCAATACCAGAAAATTCTAGACTATATCGCCATCGCCAAGGCTGAAGGTGCTGTCTGCCGACTCGGTGGCAACCCTTCCACCAACCCGGAATGCGGTAACGGTCTCTTTGTTGAACCGACCATTTTTACTGGCGTGAACAACCAGATGCGTATCGCACGCGAGGAAGTATTTGGCCCTGTCCTCAGCATTATTCCCTTCAAGGATGAGGAAGACGCGATTGCGATCGCCAATGACACGCCTTATGGCCTGGCGGCGGGGGTGTGGACTCAGAACATGCGTCGCTCCTTACTGATGTCCGAGCGCCTTCAGGCCGGGATGGTTTGGGTGAACATGTACCGCGCGGTCAGTTACATGGCGCCCTTCGGTGGCTTCAAGCGTTCCGGCGTAGGTCATGAGAATGGCCAGGACGCCATCTATTCCTATCTTCAGACCAAAAGCGTCTGGATCAGCACTGCACTCGAGACGCCGGATCCGTTTGTCCTCGGCTGACACATCGCTCCTGTTGATCCAACAGTAAGGATAAGAATGATGGAAACTCAATTCCCAATGCCTGGGCGGTTTCTGGAAGATTTCAAAGTGGGTGATGCCTACCGTCACTGGCCAGGTCGCACCATTACAGAAGCCGACAACATCCAGTTCAGCCTGATGACGATGAACCAGCACCCGATGCATTGTGATCATCACTTTGCATCGTTAAGTGAGTTCGGTCGCCCGCTGGTCAACAGCGGCCTGACAGTGGCCATCGTATTAGGTCTGACGGTTGCAGACGTCAGCCTGAACGCTATTGCCAACCTGGGTTGGAAAGACATAACGCTCAGTGCGCCGGTGTTTCCGGGCGACACCCTGTATGCACGTTCTGAAGTGACCGAAGTGCGCGAGAGTGCCAAGCGGCCAGGACAGGGCATCGTTACAACCCGTACCGAGGCGTTTAACCAGGAGGGCACCGTGTGCATGAGCTTCACGCGTGCATGCCTGGTACCGACGCGGCGCAACGCGACCGAGTTGCGTGCGCAGAGGGCAGAACGATCATGAATTACGATCTGCTAAAAGGCGTAAGGGTCATCGAAAGCTCCGCGTTCATTGCTGCACCGCTGTGTGGCATGACCTTGGCGCAGTTGGGCGCGGAGGTCATCCGTGTCGATCTGATTGGTGGAGGCATTGACTACCAACGTTTGCCGATGATGCCCGAGGGCCGGAGCATTTACTGGACGAGCCTCAACAAGGCCAAGAAGTCCGTTGCGATTGACATCAAGCGCCCGGAAGGGCGTGAGCTTGTGCAACAGCTGATCGGGGCGCCGGGTGACGCGGGTGGCATCCTGCTCACCAATATTGGCACCCCATGGCTGAGCCACGAGCTGCTGTCTGAGCTGAGGCCTGACCTGATCTCTTGCACCATCGAGGGTAATTTCGATGGGAGCACTGCGGTCGACTACACCGTCAATTGCGCAACGGGATACCCGATGCTCACCGGGTACGGAACAGCTGATCGTCCCGTCAATCACACGCTACCTGCCTGGGATGTGATCTGTGCGAATCAGGCAGCCACGGCCATCGTGGCTGCGCTTGCACGCCGACAGGTCAGCGGGGAGGGCGCCCAAATACGCTTGGCACTTTCTGATACGGCTTTTTCAACCCTGTCGTCTCTGGGTTTGCTGACAGAGTCGGAACTGATTGAGCCGCAACGTGAATCCCTCGGCAATCACCTATACGGCGCCTTTGGGCACGACTTCGCTACCTCAGACGGTCGCCGGGTGATGATCGTGGCGATTTCTGCGCGGCAATGGCGGGCGTTGGTAAAAGCCTGTGATTTGCAGCCTGCCGTTGAGGCCCTGCAGGTCGCACTAGGGGTGAACTTTGATCACGAAGCTGACCGGTTTGAGGGGCGTGAATTACTCGCCGCCTTGGTTAAACAGTGGTGCATTAAACGCTCGCTTGCCGAGATTGAAATGCACCTCTTCCAGCACGGCGTTGCGTTTGGCCCCTATCGAACCGTTCGCCAATTGCTCCACGAAGACAAACGCGTCTCTCTGGAAAACCCGGTCTTCGAGCGCATTCAAACGTCGGGGGTCGGCGAGCATCTGGCGGCTGGCACTCCACTCAGGTTTGGCGGGGCGCCTCGCCTTGCTGTGCAGCCGGCGCCCGAACTCGGCCGCGACACCGATCAGGTATTGGCCGACGTCCTTGGACTGAGCGATCACGAAATCGGTGTGCTGCGGGACAGCGGCGTCGTAGGCAGGGCGTCTGGATAAATACTGTCTGTAGCAGAACGCGCGACTTATAAAAATAAAAGCGAGCAACTCCAATGAGTAGTCTATTGATCTGCCTGGCATCGCTGGGATTCTTGATGTTCGTGGCCTACCGGGGCTTCAGTGTGATCCTGTTCGCTCCGGTAGCAGCCTTGGCCGCAGTCTTATTGACAGAGCCTGCAATGGTCGCGCCCGCTTACAGTGGGCTGTTCATGGACAAGATGGTGGGGCTTCTGAAGCTCTACTTTCCGGTATTTATGTTGGGAGCGGTATTCGGGAAACTGATCGAGGTCTCAGGGTTCGCACGCTCGATAGTAACCGCCATCTCGAAGGTTTTCGGCAGCAGCTATTCGATCACCTGCATCGTTTGCGTGGGGGGAGTGTTGACCTACGGCGGAGTGTCGCTGTTCGTCGTGGTGTTTGCGCTGTATCCGTTTGCGGCTGAGCTGTTCCGGCGCAACGACATCCCCAAGCGTCTGATACCTGCGACGATCGCCCTGGGGGCGTTCACGTTCACCATGGACTCACTTCCAGGAACGCCGCAGATTCAGAACATCATCCCCACTGCTTTCTTTGGCACAGATGCATACGCAGCGCCCTGGCTGGGCATTATAGGCGCGATTTTTGTCGCCGGGTGTGGCATCACTTATCTGGAGTGGCGTCGCCGCAGCCTCATGGCGCGAGGCGAGGGCTATGGGCAAGGGCACACCAACGAACCCGCCCCGCCTACCGACGAGCCAATGATCAGCCCCTGGCTCGCCATCCTGCCGTTGGTCATCGTTGGCATCAGCAACAAACTGTTTTTGGATCTGATTCTGAGCTACTACGGCGCAGGAAATCAGGTGCTGGTGACGTTCCGTCCGGACTTTGCCGCCGTGTCCCAGGACGTGACCAAGATGGCTGCCGTTTGGGCGGTGGAGGGCGCACTGACGCTTGGCATCATTGTTACCTTGATTATCGGTTGGGGCCGTATTCGTGGAAAGTTCACCGAGTCAACCCAGCTCGCGGTTTCGGGCTCCCTATTGGCAGGCGTTAATACGGCGTCGGAATATGGATTTGGTGCGGTGATCGCGGCGCTGCCAGGCTTCAAGATGGTCGCTGACACGCTCTCCCACATCGAAAACCCACTGATCAACCTCGCAGTGAGCGTTAACGTCCTCGCAGGCATCACCGGCTCGTCCTCTGGCGGCCTCAGCCTCACCCTCGGAGCGCTTGGGGATCACTTTGTGGCACTGGCCCATCAGTACGCGATACCGGCTGAAGTGATGCACCGTGTGGCTTCGATCGCCGCCGGAGGCATGGATACTTTGCCTCACAACGGCGCCATCATCACGCTGATGGCGGTGACCGGGCTTACACATCGTCAGGCGTATGGAGACATTTTCATACTGACCATTTTCAAAACCATGGCGGCCTTCGTGGTGATTGCCGTGTTTTATTTGACCGGGCTGGTTTGATCGCTCGGCTCCCGACAAAAACAAATGACAGGGGTGAAAAAATGAACGCATCGACCTATGACTACGTCATCGTAGGCGCCGGATCCGCGGGTTGTGTATTGGCAAACAGGCTAAGCGCCGACCCCTCGAAGCGCGTATTACTGCTTGAGGCGGGCCCGTCTGATGACTTGCTCTGGATCAAGATTCCAGCGGGCATGACCCGTTTGTTTTCCAACAGCAAGGTTAACTGGCGGTACCAGGGAGCAAAGGAGCCTGGACTCAACAACCGCGTTCTGTACTGCCCTCGAGGTAAGACGTTAGGTGGATCGAGTGCGATTAACGGCTTGGTGTATATGCGCGGCAACGCCTACGACTACGATGCCTGGCGCGATGATGGTAACGAAGGCTGGGGGTGGTCGGACGTTCTACCGTACTTCAAGAAAAGTGAGCGCCAACTGCGTGGCGCTGATCAATACCATGGTGCAACGGGGGAGCTCGCCATCTCCGACGTAGTCAATCCCCATATTGCATCCTTGACCTTCATCGAGTCTGCGAAAACGATCGGCATTCCTTTCAATAAAGACTTCAACGGTGCCCAGCAATACGGCGTGGGCTACCCGCAGATGACCGTTGAAAAAGGTGTGCGCCAGTCCGCCGCCACAGCGTTCCTGAAGCCTGTGCGCAGCCGTCCAAACCTTGAGGTGCAGGTGAACGCCCATGCTGAGAAGATTTTGTTCGAAGGCAAACGCGCAGTTGGCGTGCGTTACGCAATCAAGGGACAGAACGAAAAGCATGAGGTCTTCGCTAAGGAAGTCATTCTAAGCGGTGGCACCATTGCATCCCCTCAACTGCTTATGCTCTCGGGTGTGGGGCCTGAAGATCATCTGAAAGAGCATGGCATTGAGGTCGTTCACGACCTGCCGGGCGTGGGTGAGAACCTTCATGACCATGCTTACGTTCACTTCTTGAACCAGGTCACGCCCAAGTTCTCCATCAATCATGAGATCCAGGGCTGGCGCCTGATCCCCCATGTTCTGCATTACGTAGGTGCACGCAAGGGATTGCTGACGTCGGCTGCGGCGCAAGTTGTCTGCTTCATCAAATCCGATCCCTCGATGGTCTCGCCCGACCTCCAGATCCAGTTCAGGCCCTTCAGCATCATCGTGACCGAAGACGGCAAGATCGTGCCTGAGAAAATCCCGGTGGTGACCGCCTCCTGCAGCCAGATTCGCCCTAAATCCCGCGGCCGCATCCGCCTTAACTCTTCAGACCCTTACGACGACCCGAACATCCTCATGAATTACCTGATGCACGAGGATGACTGCAAGGCTCTGATCGCCGGTATCCGCTGGATGCGAAAAATCCATGCCGCCGAGCCGCTGTCGCAGCACATCGTCAAAGAGACCATGCCCGGTAGTCATGTCCAGACTGATGAGCAATTGCTCGATTATCTGCGCAAGTTCGGCCAGTCCATGTACCACCCCGTTGGCTCTTGCCGCATGGGTAACGACGAAACAGCCGTTGTCGATTCGCGCTTGCGTGTAAGAGGCATTGAAGGATTGCGCGTAATCGATGCCTCGATCATGCCGAGCATCAGCTCCGGCAACACCAATGCACCGGCCATCATGATCGCCGAGAAGGGCGCTGACATGGTGCTGGAAGATGCTCGTTCAACAAACAATATTGTCAGTCAAGGCCTAGCAGCCAAAGCTGCTCTGGCATAAGGAGGGCTCGTGGAACACTCACAGTGGATCGGTAAAACCCAGGATCGTGCTGAAGTCATCACCGAGGCGAATGCTGCCCGGATCGCTGCCACGCTCAACGAAAACCCGCCAGTAGATGGCGATGCCTTACCTCTGCTGTGGCATTGGGCGTACTTCCAGGATCTCGCTTCAACAGAGGCGCTGCGTACCGATGGGCATGCCAAGACCGGTGATTTTCTTCCCGATGCTGGCGACCGCACGCGCATGTGGGCCGGTGGCCGCTTGAGCTTCATCAAGCCGCTAGTGGTGGGCAAGTGCGCCCGACGTTCTTCTGTTATTCACGACGTGAAGGAAAAACAGGGCCGAACGGGCTCTTTGCTGTTCGTGACGGTACGTCACGAATACCTTCAGGACGGTGAGGTCGCACTGGTCGAGGAGCAAGACATCGTCTATCGCGCCGTCACCAAGGCGGTGGTGGATGACGGTGAACCACTGCCAGAAGCCGAATGGTCTGAGGAGATCGATGCGAGCCCAACCATGCTATTCCGTTATTCAGCGGTCACCTTCAACTCCCACAAAATCCATTACGACTGGCGGTATGTCACGGAAGTTGAAGGCTACCCGGGACTGGTCGTACATGGCCCCCTCACGGCGACGCTGGTGATGCGTGCATTTTCGAAGTTCACCCCAGATTCGACCGTCCGAACGTTTGCCTTCCGCGGTGTACGACCGCTCATTGCCGGAGAAACCCTGATTGTGGGCGGCCGTGTGAATGAGTCTGGGCAAGCGTCGGTCTGGGCGGGAAACCAGGGTGGAGTCGGACAGGTTGGCGAGATCGGGTTTGATTGATCATTTCACGTTTCAACAGCAGGACTAATCATGGGTAACGCTTCGAACCAATCTTGCGCACACGATGTGGTGCGTTCTGCACTTTTTGTCCCAGGCAATCGTCCAGAGCGCTTTTCAAAAGCGCTTGCGAGCGGTGCTGACCGGGTAATCGTCGATTTTGAGGATGCTGTGGAGGAGGGTGCGAAAAGTGGAGCCAGGCAAATGCTGGGCGACTATCTCGTTGCTAACCCGGACACGAGAGTGTGGGTGCGCGTCAACTCGCCCGGGCATGAACAGCACGATCAAGACCTCGCATTCTGCCGTGAGTATCATGGGGTTGTCGCGATCATGCTCCCCAAGACGGAGACCAAAGTGCAGGTAGAAACCGCGGCCGCTACCGGAAAGCCCGTTGTCCCGATAATCGAAAGTGCCGTAGGTGCAGCGAATCTGAGCGATCTGTGCTCAGCATCGGGTTTGGAAAGGCTTTGCTTTGGGGCAATCGACATGGCCCTTGATCTAGGGCTCAAGGATGGATCAGCAGGTTCTTTGAAGGTGCTGGAGCACCTGAAGGTTGGGATCGTCGTCCAATCCAGAGTCCATGGTCTGGCCCCAGCCCTTGATGGCGTGTTCCCGTCAATAAATGATTCGCCCGGCCTGATACAGGCGGTTCAAACAGCCGTGCAGATGGGTTTCGCAGGCGTACTATGCATCCATCCCAAACAAGTAGCGGACATCCATTTTGCACTGGCGCCAGAGGCGAATGAGATCAACTGGGCGAACCGTGTTCTGGCTGCCGCTGAGATGCATGGCGGGGCTTTCAAGCTCGATGGACAGATGATTGATGCGCCAGTACTCGCTCGGGCAAGACGCATCCTCAGCAAGCTGAGTAGCTAATCCGCTCGTTAGCGGGCAGCACGGTGGCGATCAGTGGTGTGCGGCGCTGTGATCAGCAGCCGCACTAGCTGAGCCAGCCGTGAAGCTGCCGGTGATAACTTTCGTCCCTTCAGCGTGATGATCGCCAACTGCCGAGTCAGCTCTGGCTCGATAATCAGCATTTCATGAGTGTCCGCGCTCGGATGATCCGGCAGCGCTACAGCGGGTAACACCGCGGCGCCCAGCCCTGCGTTAGCCATGGAGATCAGAGTCTGTGCCTGGTTGAACTGATATCGGGTCTTCAACTCCAGGCCGAGCCGTTTCGCAGTGTCATCGACCACGGCCCGCAACACGGTTGCGGAGTTCAGGAGCAGTAGCGGCAGCTCGGCCAACGCTGTCATTGTGATCGTAAGGCCTGCGGCCTCCCTGAATTTTTTCGGTACCAGGGCGTAGAGATTTTCCGTGAGGATGGTCTCGAAATTGAAGTCCTGATTGTCACTGACGGGGCCGATTCCGAAATCCACCTCTCCCTTACGAATGCTGTCATGCATATCGCCTGAGGTTAGCTCATGCACGAAGACTTCAATGCCCGGGAAATCGCTTTCAAACGCTGCAAGGATCTTTGCCAAACGCGTGGAGGCAACGGTTGTCGAACAGGCGAGAAAAATCCGTCCTCGTTTTAAATCGGTCGTTTCCTGGATACGGCGCAAGCCCAGCTCAACCTCATGCACCGCTCGTTTAGCGCTCTCCAACAGCTCAACACCTGACTCCGTGAGACTGACCTGCCGAGTCGTTCGGTGGAAAAGCTGCACGCCGAGCTGTGCTTCCAGCTGTTTAATTTGACTGGTTACCGCTGACTGAGACTTGTGCGTCAAATCGGCTGCCTGTCGAAAGCTTCCGTGCTCCGCGACGAGCATGAATGCTTGCAGAAGCTTGAGATTAACGTTCGGCAGGGGCTGAGGATCGAGTGGTGCGGCCATGATGAGCTCATTATTAGATTAGATTGCACAATCACCATGATAATTGAATTGGTCGCTTTCGCCAGTGCCCAGTAACCTCAATTTCACCGAAAAGGTAATGGCGCCATACAAAAATAAAAGGAGCCCACCGTGTATTCGAATCCTGTTTCGCTTGCAGATCCCATTTTGAAAGTGAGCGACTTGCGCAAGTCTTATGGGCCGACGCACGCACTGAGCGGGGTCAGCTTTGATATCAACGCAGGGGAAGTTCATGCCTTGCTCGGTGAGAACGGTGCGGGCAAGTCGACCCTCGTCAAGATCCTCACCGGCGTAGTGTCTCCAAACAGTGGCAGCATGAATTTTGCCGGCGCGCAGTACTTGCCAAAGACGATTATGGAAGCACGCAAGGACGGGGTGACCACCGCTTTTCAAGAGCTCAGCTTGCTGCCCAATCTTACGGTTGCGGACAACCTGGCACTCCCGGTATTAGCCAAGAGCTGGCAAGGCCTGAACTCAAAATCCTTGAATCAAGAAGCAGCGCGTCTGACGCTGGCCACCTATGGCCTCAACGACATCAAGTCTGCGTCCCTCGTCAGTGAACTCTCCTTGGCGGATAAACAGCGACTAGAGATCGTGCGGGCGCTGAGTCATCACCCCGCATTGTTGATCCTTGATGAGCCAACTGCAGCTCTGCCTTCCACCGACTGGTTGTTTGATCTCATTCGCAAGGAAACCGCAAAAGGCACTGCTGTTCTGTACATCTCACATCGACTCAATGAGATCCGCGAGCTTTGCAGTCGCGCGACGATCTTACGCAGCGGTTGCAGCACCGGTACCGCTGACTTGCTGGACACGGATGACGCTAAGATTTTCGAAATGATGGTCGGTCAACGCATGGCGGCTGCGACAGTGAGGTCGATGCCTACCGAAAACCGAGTGATCCAGCAGCCTCGCCTCCACGTTGAGGGGCTGACCGCCGGTAAGGTCAAGGATCTCGGCTTTAAACTCTACCCAGGTGAGATCGTAGGTTTGGCAGGGTTGGACGGGCAGGGGCAGTGTGATTTGTTTCATGCGCTCTACGGCCTGATCCCCAAACATGCCAAGGCGATCGAGGTCGAAGGCAAAAGCGTTTCGATCGATTCACCGTCCGCTGCACTCGATGCTGGCATTCAGGTCGCGTTGCTGCCGGAAGAGCGCAAGACTCAAGGGATTTTCGGGGACTTGGCCGTTCGATCGAACATGGCTGTATCGGCGTTAAATCGCATTGGCCTGATGGGCTTCACCTCTCGAGGTAAGGAGCGTCAACTGGCCAGTGGCATCGCCAGCCAAGTCGATCTCCAAGACCGCTACCTGGATTTTCAAATTAAGGAACTGTCTGGTGGCAATCAGCAGAAAGCACTCTTGGGCAGGGTACTGCTTACGGGGGCAAAAACACTCTTGCTTTTCGATCCTACTCGAGGTGTCGACGTGGGTACCAAACAGGCCCTGTATCTAGCGATAGAGGACTTCGCAAGGCAGGGCGGAAGCGTTCTGTTGTACTCGTCCGAACTCGCAGAACTGGTGCGTTTGAGTCAGCGATGCCTCGTGATCTACGAGGGCCGGATCGCCGCGGAGCTCGAAGGTGAATCGATTGAAGAGACAGCACTTGTGGCGGCGGCGACGGGCAACCCGCGCCACCTAGAAGGAGCGGTCGCATGAAAAGTGTGGCTTCGACGCTGGCACCCATTGCCAAGAGCGGCGCAGGAATGGCGGCCATCTTGTATGTAGCACTCTACATAGCCTATGCCATTGTTGAAAAAAGCGCGTTGAGTGCTTACGCCTTCAATGACCTGCTTAACAACGCAGCGCCACTGGCCGTAGCAGCAGCCGGAGGTACCTTGATCGTTCTGATCAGAGGCTTTGACCTGTCTGTCGCCGGCGTAATCTCGCTGGTGAACGTAATGTTGGCAACCTTTCCCTTGGAAGGGCCAGGAGGCGCAGCTGCGAGCTTGGGTCTTTCATTGGTGATTGGATGCGCAGTCGGCCTGCTGAACGGCATTCTCGTCGCCTACGGTGGTTTTCAGGCCGTGGCCGTGACACTGGCAACGATGATCATGACGTTGGGGCTCTCACTGGTCGTGCTCGATGCGCCCGGTGGCCATGTTGCCGACTGGTTGAGCGAGAACCTCACGGACACCGTCGCCGGCTTCCCTGCTTCGGGTGTGGTGCTGGCGATTGTGGTCGCTCTATGGTTAATCGTCCGTCGCACGGACTTTGGAATCTCACTCTATGCCGTGGGCCAGGATGACCATGCTGCCGCGCTTTCTGGCATCAAAGTTCAGCGAACCCGCTGCCTCGCGTTTGTCATCGCTGGCGGACTATATGCCCTGGCCGGCTATATGCTTTCAGCCCAAACGGCCACCGGCAATCCCACCTCAGGTAACTCCCTTCTGCTGCTGACCTTCGCTGCGATCGCGCTGGGTGGAACCTCGTTCCGGGGCGGAGTAGGCGGCCTTACCGGAAGCATCATCGGCGCCGCCAGTTTGATGCTTCTGCAAAAGCTTTTGTTCTCGATGGGTGCCCAGTCCTTCTACATCGGATTGTTGCAAGGTCTGGTGATGATTCTGGCAGTCGGCCTGATGAACGCCGGTGATCGGTTCCGTATGAGGAGAGCTTGAGATGAACAGTGGAAGCATTGAATCGACTGAAGCTCTGCAGGTAACTGCCATGAATAAGGGGCTAACGGATACCCGAACATCCGCGCGGATATCCCGAGAGGCTCTCAACATCGGTGGCGTCTTTTTACTCTGCATCATTGCCCTGTTCGTGGCTCGCTGGGTAAATCCGAACGCCAGTTCTTCACAGCAGCTCGAAACTGTACTGATCCTAGGCGCGTTCCTCATCGTAGTCGCCTTCGGCCAAGGGTTGGTAGTGCTGATCGGAGGCTTGGATCTTTCCATCCCGTCGGTCATTACCCTTGGCGGCATTCTGACAACGGCCTGGGTAGGGGTTGATGGCGAAGAGTGGAAGCTGCTCATCGTGCTTGGGGTCTGTGCGGCGGTAGGTGCGTTAAATGGTTTAGGGGTAGCAGTGTTCAAGGTGCCGGCATTCATTATGACGTTAGCCATGGGCATCATCGTCTACAGCCTCAGCTTAGGGGCTACAGGGGGAGCACCCAGTGGCACGTCACCGGATCACCTGACTTGGCTGATGACTGCCCGCACCTTCGGCGTCCCGGTCATCATCACTTTCACACTCTTCGGTGCGGCAATCGCTTACATCCTCCAGGCACGCACCCGCTTTGGGACACGACTCTACGCCTTGGGCTCAAACCCGGTCGCTGCGCGTTTCGCTGGTTTGCACACCGTGCGGCTGACGGTCATGACGTATGCGCTGTGCGCGCTGCTGGCAGGTATTACCGGGATGCTCCTGGTGGGTTATTCCAACGGCGCGACGCTGCGCATGGGGGAGCCATTCTTGCTGCCCTCAGTCGCAGCCGTAGTGATCGGCGGCTCAGCGATTAGCGGAGGGAGAGGCAGTTTCCTCGG
The DNA here is from genome assembly GCF_058145955.1 of Pseudomonas sp. A39. Lineage (NCBI taxonomy): Bacteria > Pseudomonadati > Pseudomonadota > Gammaproteobacteria > Pseudomonadales > Pseudomonadaceae > Pseudomonas > Pseudomonas sp. A39. Next base: position 232,838 of record NZ_JBYVMD010000001.1, on the reverse strand, counting down.
CACCCTGGCCGGTGCACTGCTGCTGACCGTACTCGACATGATCATTTCGAGTCTGGGTTTCTCCCAGGGATGGAGAACGATCATCTGCGGGGCAATCATCCTGTTCGCCATTCTGCTTCAGCACGAGGGGGCTATGGACTACTTGCGCTCAATACAACGCCGCAAGTCCAAAGCCATGGCCTAGATCCAAGCCGTTCATAGCAAACCAACAACAATAAAAGGGGCATGACATGACAAAAACAATGACGTCGCCGTCCTCAAGGTTCTCCAAGCGCATGTTTGCGACGCTGGCATGTACAGCGGCCGCCATGGGCGCGTTAGGAATATCCGGAGCCCACGCGGCTGAGGCTAAACCCAAGGATCACTATCTCATCTACCTGAGCGTCAGCTACAGCGGCAACGCCTGGCAGTCAGAAGCCGCGAACGTTGTAAAGGCGCTGGCGAAAACGCCGCCTTACGACAAGTTGGTCGAGCTGCGAGAGGTGATTTCGGGCACCGACGTCCAGGCACAGATATCGGCCTATGAAAGTATGATCGCAGCAGGTGCGGACGGCGTCATAAGCTTTCCCATCTCGCCCACAGCTTTGAATCGCACGATCAAACGGGGTTGCCAGCAAGGCACGTTGTTTTATATGTATGACGCCACCGTCACTGAGCCCTGTGCCTACAACGTCAGCTACATCACCGCAGGTTTTGGGGAAAACACGGCGCAGGCACTGGTGAATGAGCTCAATGGTAAAGGCAAGATTTTCTTGAGTCGCGGCATGTCGGGCAACTCGGTGGACAAGCGCCACTATGACGGGGCCATGAGTGTCTTCAAGCGCTATCCGGACATCAAGATCGTTGCTGAGTACTACAGCTTCTGGGATGACCGAACCACGCAGCAAGAAACCGCGAAAGCTCTGGCCGCGCACCCGGACGTCGATGGCATCTGGGCTCAGGCCGGCGAAAACGGAGCGCTCAAAGCGTTGCTCGCGGCCAATCACAAGCTGATCCCCATCACCGGCGAGAACTCAAACGGTTTCCGCTTGGGGCTCGCCAATCCCGACTATCAGGCGAAGGGGCTGCGAGGCGTTTCCTCCGGATCGCCACCCGCATCGGCAGGTCTGGCGTTCAAGCTGATGATGGAGCAATTGTTGGGTAAGCGCGAGATGAAGGAACACAACATCGAGTACGCCTTGCCATGGGTTCCCGCAGATAAGGTGAAAGTGTGCGACGGCGGTGTGGTCACACCGGCCTGCAACACCCTTCCGGCAGGCACAGTTCCAGATTCCTTTGTGACCGAAATTTTTAACCCGGTACTGCTCCCGGAGATCTCGCTGCAGTCAGCCACCGACGGAAAAGCCACTCCTAGCGCCACAATTCAGCCTCTTCCACAAGACGCGGCTCAAGCGGCGGGTAACGAGCCCGGCGTGAACTGTGCCAAATGCGAACCGGCGCCTGACCTCTACAAACTCACCAAGATCCAGGCGCTCGGCGCGCAATAAGAAGGTTAACCGGGATTGATAACGATCGGTGTGCAGGTCTTTCCCACTCCGATGATAGGGATCCCGGTTTCACTGAAATCTAATGGCGCCATACAAAAAGAAAAGGAGCCCACTGTGTATTCTGATATCAAACCTTTCGTAGCCCCAAGCTTCCGTCTCGACGGAAAAACAGCACTGATTACAGGCGCAGGCGGTGGTATCGGCGAGGGCATCGCGCTCACGTATGCCAGCGCAGGCGCTCATGTAATTCTCGTCGGTCGTGATCGCGACCCACTTGATCCGGTAGCCACCTATATCCGCTCCCAAGGCGGTCAAGCCACCGTATCGGTATGCGATGTCACCGATAGCGCTGCTATCCGCGCACTGATCGGTGAGCTTCCAGTGCTCGATATTCTGGTGAACAACGCAGGCACTAACTTCCCCGAGCCAATGGGCGAAGTCAGTGATGAACATCTGGATGGAATGCTTAATCTCAACGTCCGGGCTTGCTTTGTCACCGCGCAGGCCGCGGCGAAAAAAATGTTGAGCACGGAGAAGGAAGTTCCTGGTGTCGTGATCAACATCACCTCCCAGATGGGCCACATTGGCTCACCTAACCGCACGGTCTACTGCATGACCAAGCACGCGGTAGAAGGGCTCACCAAAGCGATGGCAATCGAGTTTGCCGACCGCGGGCTGCGTGTGAATAGCATCGCTCCCACCTTCGTCAACACGCCGCTCGTTCGCAGCATCGTCAACACCCCGGAGAAGATGCAGTTTCTTGTCTCCAAGATTCCATTGGGCCATATGGCGCAAGTCGAAGACATCGTCGGCGCTGCACTCTACTTGGCTAGCCCAGCAGCCAGCATGGTCACCGGTGCCAGTTTGAAAGTGGACGGTGGCTGGACTGCACAGTAATCACATATCGACGAATCCGAATAGCGAGGTACTGCAATGACCAGTTCTACAGGCGCATTGATTGTCGAAAAAACCGGCGGCCCCGAAGTGCTGCAATGGAAGGAAATTGAGCTTCCAGAGGTTGGTGATTCGGAAGTACAGATTCGCCAGGAAGCGATCGGCGTCGACTTCATAGATACCCAGTTGCGTTCTGGGCTCCTTCCGCTTCCAAAGCTGCCCAGCGGGATTGGCTTCGCCGCAGCAGGTGTGATCGAAAAGGTCGGCAAGTCGGTCAAAGGTTTTGCCGAAGGGGATAAGGTGGTTTACCACTTCCTGACACCTGGTGCCTACGCCGAGCGTCGCAATGTCCCCGCTGATCGCGTATTCAAACTGCCCGATCAAGACCTTGATTCTGCAACTGCCGCTGGTGCGTTGTTTCGTGGACTCACGGCCTGGTATCTCGCCACGCGCTTGAAAGACATCAAGGCCGGTGATTGGGTGCTGGTGCATGCAGCTGCTGGTGGTGTTGGGCTGATTTTGACCCAGTGGCTTTCTCACCTTGGGGCCAATGTAATCGGTACCTGCGTGGGTGATGAGAAGGCCAATATCCTAGGAGAGTACGGCTGTGCTCATCCCATCAATACCGAAAAGCTGGATTTCCTTGAGGAGACGAAGCGCCTGACTGATGGAAAGGGCGTCAGCGTCGTTTACGAGTCCATTGGCAAGGATACCTTTGAGAAATCGCTCGATTGCGTCCAACGATTTGGGCTGGTGGCTTCCTTCGGCTGGGCATCTGGCGACGTACCGCCCGTGGATCTGGCCTACCTGCGCAACAAGGGTTCGCTGTTTATCACGCGTCCCACCATCTCGCATTACGTGGCAGAGGCAACTGATTTCCAGCGCGGCGCAGCAGAGCTTTTCGAATTGGTGAAAACCGGTGCATTACGCATCCGCGTCGACAACGCCTACCCATTGAAGGAAGCGGCTACTGCGCACCAAGACCTGGCGTCCCGTAAAACCAGCGGCTCGGTGATTCTCACCGTATAACCGCGACGCTTTCTCCGCAAAACAAGAAGAAAGGGAGAACACCATGTTACTTAAAGGCAAGACCGCCATCATTACCGGTGCCGCCTCGCTGAAAGGAATCGGCTGGGCAACTGCTAAGTGTTTCGTCGAAAACGGTGCGCGTGTCGCGCTCTTAGATCTTGATCGGAGTGCTATCGATACCGCTACCGCTGAACTTGGAAACGGCTGCATTGGGTTGCAGTGTGATGTTCGTTCTGCGGATGCCTGCCAGCGAGCTGTTGATGCCGTTATCGACGCTTTTGGTCATGTCGACATCTTGATCAACAACGCGGGCGTCAGCCAGCCTTTCAAGCTAATGGATAGCGCGCTCGAGGACTACGACCTCGTTATGGATGTCAGCCTGCGCGGAGCATTCAACATGTCTCGTGCCCTGGTTCCGCATCTGCGCGCCCAGCGCAGCGGTGCGATCGTGAACATGGGGTCAGTGGCGGCTCAGCGTGGTGGCGGCGTGCTCGGCGGCCCACATTACGCAGCGGCGAAGGGCGGGGCGCAAACATTGGCGAAAGCCATGGCGCGGGAGCTTGCCAGCGATGGCATCCGAGTCAATGCGATTGCTCCAGGCTTGGTCGACACCGAACTGTTGATTGGAAAGCTCACTGATGAGGGCCGCCAGGCTGCACTCAACGCCACGCCTCTGGGCCGTCTAGCCATACCCAAGGATATTGCTGACGCATGCCTGTTCCTCTCGTCCGACCTCTCAAGCTACGTCACCGGCGTGGTTCTGGACGTCAACGGCGGGCTTCACATCCATTAGGTTGACGCCGCCATTGCCGGCTTATAGGGGAGATACCGATATGTTGCTCAAGGATAAGGTCGCGGTTGTTACGGGTGCTGCATCACTTAATGGCATTGGATGGGCGATCGCCCGTCGATTTGCCGAAGAGGGAGCGAAGGTAGTGCTCCTCGATATCGCCGCTGACAAGCTCGAGATCGCCAAGGAAACCCTCGGGGATCCGCACAAGGGCTTCGTCTGTGATGTCCGACACCCTCAGGCCTGCAAGCGTGCTGTCGAGCAGATCATTGCCGCCTACGGACAGATCGATGTCCTGGTGAACAACGCAGGTGTCAGCCAGCCGCGTCGCCTGCTGGAGATTGATGACGAAGGTTACGACCTGGTTATGGATGTGAGCCTACGTGGTGCGTTCAACATGTCCCGAGCCGTCGTGCCTTACCTGCGCCAGGCGGGGCGCGGCAGCATTCTGTGCATGGGCTCAGTCTCAGCCCAACGCGGTGGCGGCATCATGGGCGGCGCCCACTATTCGGCGGCTAAGGGTGGCATTCAATCCTTGGCAAAGGCATTAGCCAGGGAGCTTGCTCCTGATGGCATCCGTGTGAATGCCGTCGCCCCTGGATTGATCGAGACCGATCTGATTGCCGGAAGACTCTCCGACGAAAATCGAAAACTTACGCTCACCGCTACGCCTTTGGGACGTATAGGGCAGCCCGTAGAAGTGGCCAATGCCTGTTTGTATCTCGCGTCGGATATGGCCAGTTATGTGACAGGAGTCGTATTGGATGTGAATGGAGGGATGCACATCCATTGACTGCACTCCCGCTTAACGATTTGAAAACAATAAAAACGGAGACAAATCATGAAATTGATCCTGCGCACGACGTTGGCTGTATCTGGACTCCTGCTGGCCATGAGCTCCATGGCAGCTGACCCTATCAAGATTGGGGCACCAGGCCCCTACACGGGCGCATCTTCACCTATGGGCGTGTCCATGCGTGACGCCATGCGAATCGCGGTGAAGGAAATCAATGACAAAGGCGGCGTTTTAGGCCGGCCCTTGGAGCTTGTTGAACGAGATGACGAAGCCAAGAATGAGCGCGGCATCCAGGTAGCGCAGGAGCTGATCTACAACAATCAAATCGTGGCCGCTGTGGGTGTCATCAATACCGGTGTCATGCTTGCGAGTCAGCGCTTCTACCAAGAGTCTAAAATTCCTGTCATCACACCGGGGCCATCCGGCACTGAAGTGACGAAATCCTTTCTGCCGGACAGCTATATTTTCCGGGTCTCGCTTCCCGACCGCATCCAGGCTGAAATGATCGTCAAGGAGGCAATCGACACTCGAAAACTCACCAAGGTTGCGATCCTGGCCGACTCCACCAACTACGGCCAATTGGGGCGAGCGGATCTTGAGGCCGTGCTCAAAGAGAAAGGGATCGAGCCCGTCGCGGTCGAGAAATTCAACATCAAAGACGTCGACATGACACCTCAGCTGTTGCGCTCGCGCATGCGCGGTGCTCAGGCAATCCTGACTTACGGCATCGGCCCCGAACTAGCACAGATCGCCAACGGCATGGCCAAGCTTGGGTGGAAGGTACCCATGATCGGCAGTTGGACATTGTCGATGCCGAACTTTGCCGAAAACGCAGGTGCCAATGCCGAAGGCGTGCGCATGCCCCAGACCTTCATTCTCGACGGTGCGACAGACAAGCGCCTGGCCTTCATCGACAAGTATGAGAAGACCTATTCGGTCTCCAGAATTCCGGGCCCGGTCTGGGCGGCCCAAGGTTATGACTGCATCTACATCCTGGCAGCAGCCATTGAGCAGGCAGGCTCCACTGACGGCGCCAAGGTCAAGGAAGCACTGGAAGATCTGCAGAAACCGGTAGAGGGCCTGGTCATGACCTACGACAAACCGTTCTCCAAAACCGATCACGAGGCCTTCAAGTCTCCAGCCGTCGCGGTGATCGGTGAGATTCGGGATGGCCGGGTCGTTTATGCCTATGACGCCGACCGAAACAACCGCTAGTTCCCCAGCGCTGAAACTCGGGTAGTAGAAGACTCTGCTGCCACCTTTATCGACCCCGATTAGGGGAGGGCATATCAATGGACGAGCTACTTCTACAAGTACTGCTCAGCGGTATCTCCGTGGGCATGATTTACGCGGTCATTGCCTTTGGCTACCAACTTACGTTTGCGACGTCCACGACGCTTAACTTTGGTCAGGGCGAAGCTCTTGCGCTAGGAGCGCTTGTCGGTCTCACGCTTTATCCCTACGTCGGTTACTGGGTCGCCATTCCTCTGGTCATGTTGTTTGGCGCTTTGCAAGGCGTAGTGGTCGAGCGGATTGCGGTGCGTCCGGCGATGAAAATCAAATCTGAATTCGGCTGGATTATGTCGACGATCGCTTTGGCGATCATCTTCAAGAACGTGGCAGAAAACATCTGGGGCAAGGACGACATGAAGTTTCCTTCTCCCTTACCGGAATTGCCTTTGCAGATCGGCTCGGCGTTCGTGATGCCGATGGAGCTGCTGGTGGTAGCCGGCGCCATCCTGATGATGCTGGCGGTGGAGTTCTTCAATCGCAAGACCATTTTCGGCAAAGCAGTGGTTGCCACGAGTTCTGATCGGGATGCCGCAGGGTTGATGGGGATCAACACGGGCTCGGTCATTACATTCTCGTATGCACTGTCCTCGATGACCGCGGCATTTGCAGGAATTCTGGTAGCTCCGTTGACCCTCACTGGCGCAAGCATGGGGGTCGCATTAGGCCTCAAAGCCTTCGCGGTAGCCATTATCGGCGGCCTGACCTCCGGGTTCGGCGTCATCGTAGGCGGCATCATTCTGGGCGTCACGGAAACGGCAACAGGATTCTTCCTGTCGACCGGCTATAAGGACGTGCCTGGCCTGGTGCTGTTACTCATCGTGTTAATGATCAAGCCGGCCGGCATTTTCGGTAGGGCCGCCATCAAGAAGGTGTGAGTATGCGCAACGTCCAACTACTTGTTAGCTGCTTGCTTTTACTTGTAGCAGCGGTACTGCCTCTGGCATTCCCTAACCCCTATTACCTGCATCTGGTGGTGGTGATCGGTATCTATGCTGTATTGCTATTCGGCATGGACATCCTTGTTGGATATACCGGTGAAGTTTCCTTGGGGCATGCAGGGCTGTTTGCGGTCGGTGCTTATACCGCCGGTCTGATCGCCACAAAACTGGGCCTGCCTTTCTACGTTGCGGTTCCCGCAGCGATGGCCGTGACTGCAGTATTTGGTGGGATTCTGGCGTTTCCCGCATTAAGGGTCACCGGGCCCTATCTTGCGATGGTGACGCTCGCGTTCTCGACGATCATCCTGATTCTAATCAATGAAATGGCGTTCCTCACCAATGGCCCTCAAGGGTTACAGGTGCTCAAGCCCGTTTTTTTCGAGCACAGGCTGTCTTCGCAGGAGTTCTACTACGTAGTGCTGGCGGCGGTAGTATTGTCGTTCATTGCAGTGACACGCATCCTGCACTCACCTTTGGGACGTGCCTTTGAAGCCCTGAGAGGGAGTCCCGTGGCGGCCGATTGCATGGGTGTCAACGTTTACCGTTATAAGGTGATAGCGTTTGTAATCAGCGCCACCTTCGCGGGGCTTGCGGGCAGTCTGTTCAGCTATTCGGAGGAATACATCGCGCCGAATGGCTTCGGCTTCGAGCTCAATGTGTTATTCCTCCTAGCGCTGATCCTCGGAGGGAAAAAGAGTCGTGTGGGTGCGCTGATCGGCGCTTCGGTGGTGGTACTACTGCCTAACTGGTTATCTGACCTTGCCCTGTTTCATTCACTGGTCGTAGGACTTGCGGTCATCGTTGCAATAACGGTGGGCTTCGGGATATTCCAAAAGCGACTCACGCCCAGACAGATCGCTATACCGAGTCTCGCGCTCGTAGCGTTCGTAGTCTTTGCATTCAACATTGGCGATATTACCGAACAGCGACTGACAATCTTTGGCTTAATGATGCTGGCCGTCATCTACTACCTGCCCAACGGGGTTATTGGCTTTTTGAAGGCGCCTTTCTCCAGGTTCAGCAAGGATCAGGCCTCGATCGTCAGTACAAACCGGCCGCGATCAGTGAACTTGTGGGATAAAGGCGCCGACCGGACGCCGAGCAATGAGCCGATCTTCCAAGCCGAAAGCATTGTCATGCAGTTCGGCGGGCTCAAAGCCCTCAATAGCGTGTGCTTGAGTGTGGCGCGTGGAAGCATTCACGGGTTGATTGGGCCCAATGGTTCCGGCAAGAGCACGATGATGAACGTGATTACGGGCATCTATGTGCCGACGGTAGGAGTGGCCCAGTTTGAAGGTCATTCGATCGTCGGGCGCTCTCCCTCCAAGATTGCGTTGGGTGGCATTGCCCGGACATTCCAGAACGTACAGCTCTTCGGCGAGATGAGTGTGCTGGAAAACGTGCTCGTTGCTTTTAACCATACGTTCCAGCGGGGCCTACCTTCGATCCTGCTCAACCTCCCTGGTTATCAAGCCGAACAGCTGCAAGCAAGGGAGAAGGCCCTCAATATCCTTGATTTCATTGGACTCAAAGCACTTCGCAGCGAGCAGGCCAGGAACCTTCCATACGGAAAGCAACGCCTGCTCGAGATTGGCCGAGCGCTCGCTTTGCAACCCAAGTTGCTGTTACTCGATGAGCCCGCGGCCGGGTTGACCGCTGCGGATATTGCCGAGCTCGTCCAGATCATCAAAAAGATCAAGGATCACGGCGTAACCGTGGTCTTGATCGAGCACCACATGGACATGGTGATGAGCATCTGCGACACAGTGACCGTGCTGGATTTCGGCCAGAAAATTGCCGAGGGCAAGCCAGCCGATGTTCAGTCTAATCCTCGGGTGATAGAGGCCTACCTCGGAGGAAGTGCCGCAGAAGCTGTCGTCCCAGCACCACAGGTAGAACGCATTTCACCACCCGTTCTTGTGCAGAAGGGGGCGTGACCATGCTCAAAGTCGATAACCTTCATGCTGGCTACGGCAAGATTCAGGTACTTCATGGAATCAGCCTGGAAGTCCTAAAGGGGCAGGTGGTCAGCCTCATAGGGAGTAACGGCGCTGGCAAGACAACGACAATGCGAGCCTTGTCTGGAATGATCTGTCCGCAGCAGGGCACGGTCATGCTGGACGGCAAAAATATTGCTGGGCTGCCTTCCCACAAAATCGCACGCTGCGGCTTGGCCCATTCACCTGAGGGGCGGCGGGTGTTTCCGACGCTTTCGGTGATCGACAACATCACCCTGGGTGCCTTTCCTCGTTTCATGCGCAGCCGGCCGAAAGGAAATATCGCTCAGGATCTGGAGCGAGCTCTGGAGTTGTTTCCGCGTCTTCAGGAGCGTCGCAAACAGCTTGCGGGCACATTGTCGGGAGGTGAGCAGCAGATGCTCGCCATGGCACGTGCCGTGATGCTCTCTCCTGAAGTAATACTTCTCGATGAACCTTCAATGGGCCTGGCGCCGATCCTGGTTGACGAAGTTTTTCGCATCATTGAGCGGTTGAAGGCCACCGGCGTGACAATGCTTCTTGTCGAGCAATTCGCAGCGGCGGCCCTTGAGGTCAGCGACTACGCGTATGTCCTTGAGAACGGCTACATATCGATACACGGCGCTGCCAGCAAGCTGCGCAGTGATCCCGCTGTACGGGCAGCCTACCTCGGTTCAGCCCATTAATTTCACAACAATAAAAAGGTGTTGTCATGCAAAAGAAAGGTTACATCTATGCCGAACTGGTCGTGACCGATCCAGAATATTTTTACAACGAGTACATGACGCGCGTGGGGCCCGTACTCGAAAAGTGGGGTGCGATTTTCGCTATCGCAGGCGGCGAACCCGAGGTACTCGAGGGTGATCGTCGTGTCGAGCGCGTGGTACTCGTCGAATTCGAAAGCCCTGAGAAGGCTCGAGAGTTTTATCACTCCCAGGATTATCAGGATGTGATTGGCTACCGTACTCGTTCGGCGAAAACAGATCTGTACCTGCTCGAAGGTACGGCCTCGTAACAGCAGCAGGGCGCCAGTCTTCTGGTTTACAGAAGACCGGCGCCTGCCTTGAGCTGGTCTGATGAGCCCGTTTCCCCCCGTTGTAATCCCAAGCAGGTTCGCCAGCATGCATCAGTCGACAATGAGTGTGTTCGGGGCGTTGGGGTCTCGTCGATACAATCGGGACTTTGTAAGCGAGCATTCAATCAATCGGATTCCATCCGATTTGCACTGCGCATGAAGTCAACAAATGCACGAAGCTTTCCAGGCATGTGCTTGCGATGCGGATAGTACAGATTAAACGCATCATCTAGTGCGCTGTGCTCCTTCAATATGTGCCGCAGCATTCCGCTGGCTAACTCTTGCTTTGCAAAATTTTCGAAGACGAAGCCGATGCCCTGACCTTGTATGGCTGCATCCAGAACGGATCTCATCTCATCGAAAACAAAGCGCCCTTGAACGTCGACTTGGGTCATTTGGCCTTGAGCGTCGAACTTCCATTCGAACAGTCTGCCGCCAACGGAATAACGTTGACGAATGCAGTTGTGCTCTAGCAGTTCCTCAATGGTTTCTGGTTCACTCAGATCGCGGAAGTAATCCGGTGCAGCAACGACAATTCTTTTTTGTAGCGATCCCAGCTGCACGGACACCATATCGTTCTGAACGCGTTTTCCCATGCGTATGCCGATATCAAAACCGGCGTTGACGATATCACTCAGCCGATTATCCAGAGATATCTCGACATTGATAAGTGGGAATCTTTCCATGAAGGCGGTGAGGTGCGGTTCGATAAAGATACGGTATGCGACGTAGGAGGAGTTTAGGCGCACGGTACCAGATGGCTGGTCGGTCGCAAGCAAGGCCTGTGACAACGCGTCCTTGATCAGTGCCAGTGCAGGGGCTAATGCTCCGATCAGCGCTTCGCCAGCCTCAGTCAAGCTGACACTGCGAGTTGTACGATTGAACAATCGCACGTTCAGCTGCGCTTCTATGCCTTTGATGGTGCGTGATACAGCAGTAGGCGTGACGCCTAGCTCGATAGCCGCGCGGGCAAAATTCAAATGCCTGGCAGCAGCCTCAAACGTTAAAAGGCCTGGAAGATGCACGGGGGGTAGGGCGACTGCTGCTTTATGAGTATCCGTGTGCGATGCGGTTTTTATTATGACTTTATTGCTCATACGGTATCCATGCTTGTGATCATTTTATTCATTATCGCTGATGCCTATAGTGGTGCATCAAATAATTTGTTACGCCAAATCAGCGATACATAGGCATCAACTGATGCAGGAGTAGAACCATGAGCAAACCTACTTACGTACACGAATACCAAGCCATCACCGAGGTGCTGAACAAGTACATCGAGGGCTGCAAGCAAGCAAAAAGCAGCCTCATGAAGCCTGCTTTCAATGAGCAAGCGACCATGTTTAGCGTCGATGGCGACGGTAAGCTGGCCGGCGGCGCAATTCCTATCCTGTTCAAGGGGATCGATGAAGGGTTTCGTCCCTCTCCTGATGCACCGGCAGCTATCGTCCGCATTGAGATTGTCGGTACCGCGGCGAGCGCGCGCATCGACGCAAACGACATGTCCGGCATTTCGTTTACCGACTTTTTCCATCTGTTGAAAGTTGAAGGCAAGTGGACGGTCGTCAGCAAGATCTTTCACACCCACGTCGCGCCTTGAACCTCTGTCGCCCTTGAGTCTGTGGCAGTTGAGGCTTCCCTGCACTCAGGTATAAAAATGGAAACGTCATGAAAACCCTTACCTCTGCTCTTGCTCTTACGGTCGTTACGCTTGCGCCCGGTACTGCCTCCGCCGACACGTACCCGGGAGTTGAGCACAACACGGCGAAACTCTTGCAATCGCTTGAAGGTGTCCCGACGCTCGACTCCATGACGCCGGTCGATGCCCGTGCGGCGCTGGCGGGTGCCCAGGCTGCCCCCCAAGTAGTCTTGCCGGCAGCTGATGTCAGCGAGAAGACGATACGCGTGAACGGCAGCGATCTGAAATTGACCATCGTGCGCCCGGTCGGTAGCCAACAGAAGACTCTGCCCGCGTTCATGTATTTCCACGGCGGCGGCTGGGTGTTGGGCGACTTCCCGACCCACGAACGACTGGTGCGTGACCTGGTGGTAGGCTCGGGTGCGGTGGCGGTCTTCGTCAACTACAGCCTCTCGCCAGAGGCGGCATATGGCGTCGCTACGGAGCAAGCCTATGCCGCGACAAAATGGGTCGCCGAACACGGGCAAGAGATCAAGGTAGACGGCACTCGCCTCGCCGTAGCCGGCAACAGTGCTGGCGGGAACATTGCCGCCGTAGTTGCCCTGATGGCGAACGAGAAGGGTGAACCCGCACTGCGCTCGCAAGTGTTGCTGTGCCCAGTGACAGACTCCAACTTTGACACGCTGTCGTACAAGGCCTTTGCCAACGGCTATTTCCTGACGAAGGACATGATGGCGTGGTTTTGGGACAATTACGTACCCGACGCCGAGGTACGCAAACAGATTTACGCCTCTCCACTGCAGGCCACGACCGAACAGTTGAAGGGCTTGCCGCCGACGCTGATCCAGACTGCCGAATTCGATGTCCTGCGCGATGAAGCTGAAGCGTACGGCCGCAAGCTTGACGCGGCGGGTGTGCCTGTGAAGACGGTTCGCTACAACGGCATGATTCACGATTTCGGTCTGTCGAACGGCTTCAGCCATCTGCCGACGCCGCGCAGCGCGATTGCGCAGGCATCTCATGAACTCAAGATCAACCTGAGCAAGTAATTTCAAAAACAAAGAATCCGCAGGTCACGTTGAAACTGCGGGCTTCGTCATTGAAAACATATCCTCATCTCATTGCGAGGCTGCCTGCGCACAGCAGACTTTCGGAGCGTCTGCTGCGTTTGTGCGGTTGAGCATATTTCGATAATTGCACTCCTTTATGAAGAGCGACTAAATGAAATTTATATCTATTAAGCAGTTGTTTTTTGTGGCCTTGATTTCGAGCTTTGGCGCGATGGCTCAAGCAGAAAACGCACCAGGTGGCCCACAAGTTATCAGTAGTAAAACAGTCAGCAAAGCTACGTATGTAGAAGACTATCAAGCTATTACAGAGGTGCTTAACGCGTATATTGAGGGTTGCAAGCAGGCCAAGAGCAGTATCATGAAACCCGCTTTCAATGAACATGCGACGATGTACAGCGTCGGCGCCGGGGGCAAGTTGGAAGGCGGCGCGATTCCCATCCTGTTCGAGGGAATTGACAAGGGTTTCCGCCCATCTCCGGATGCAAAGGCTGCAATTACCCGCATCGAGATCGTCGGTACTGCGGCTAGCGCTCGCATCGACGCCAACGACATGTCAGGTATTTCCTTCACTGACTTTTTCCATCTGTTGAAAGTCGATGGCAAGTGGACTGTGGTTAGCAAGATTTTCAACACGAATGTAGCGCCTTAGTCATCCAGCTGCGCTGTACTAGCTCCTCATCAGGTGATGAGGGGCTTTCTCAATTTCGGTTACATGGCCTTCGGGTAAGCGTAGACAGTAGTTCGTCAGGAACGAGCTTTCGCTTGGAGTTTCCAGCAATGGCCAGGTAGCAAGCCAGTTTGAATTTAAGCGGATTATTGCGTGGGGCGACGGACGAGGCGGACGAGGCTGGAATGCGTCTGGAGCAGAAGTGTGCCATTAGTGCTTCCTACGTGTGGAAAGTTGATCGCAGCTTTCCCTGTTATGTAGCCCTCGCGTGAGGCGCGTTTGAGATCAAAATCAAAAAGCGGCTGCCTCATGGGAGTTTTTTGAGCCGGGCTAGACCCTGCTTGATGTGTCCGGCGTTCTCGCCGATTGTCTCCAGAGCACCACGGACGTTATTTCCTACATCCGCATGTCCGTGTGCTTCTACGTGGAGGGTCAACTCCATGAGAGCAGCCTCAAGGGCGAGTTGGTTTTCGTACATCCTTTCCAGCACATCTGACAATGAGTATTCCTTTGGCATTGGGGTGATCTCCTTCAGGGCCGCTCAGCATAGCGCAGTATAAGAAATGGTTAGGTGTCTTGCGGACAAATCCTGAGGCTCATCAACTTTGAACTAATCATTACGCCCGTTCCCCTAACCCTGTGCAGGTTGCTTCAAACCCAGGTTTTTCTGGGTTACTCAATCACACACGAAGGTTTGGTGAATCATGAAGAGCGAACAAGTTGAAGGCGTTGTAGAAAAGGTTGCCGGCAAAGCGCAGAGCGCAGTCGGAAAACTGTTTGGTGATTCGAAGCTGGAAGCTGAAGGTGCTGGACGTCAAGCTGCTGGTCAGCTGACCCAAACCTATGGCGATGCGCTGGACAGCGTGTCCACGTTCGTCAAAGAGAAACCGGTTGCTGCAATCGCGATTGGTGCAGTAGCGCTGCTGGTTCTAGACCGTCTCTTTCGCCGCTGAGTAAGGAAAGACGTTTCGAAAGGGACGCTCCGTTTTTTCGTTTATCGCCTCCGCCCCTGAAACTGTCAATAGTGGGCTGCGGGGGCGAGGGCTGGTATGCACAACTCACTTCGATCCAAGCGCTGCGTCTTGATTCCGCCGAGGCTATGGGCCAATGAACTCGCGGAAAGGTGACATTGGGTAAGTAACACGCGGAGCGCGCAAGGGGAGGAGGGAAGCCCACTGGGCCAAGACTCGGCAATGGCGAGGCTTGGTTCACGACAGCCATCCTCGTGGAGGCCCGCTCTACCTTGGCTCCCTAGAGCGCCTTTAGGAGACGTTCAAGCCTCTGATGCTCCCAAGTGCTGAGTAACGCAATGGGATCCGTTCCAAATCGATCCCCTGCGCCAAACGACCATCGACGACCTTCCGGACTTACGCATTCTTCGCAGTGATAGAGCGTGTCACAGTCGTTGTAGATCGATATCCGCCAACCTTCGATGCTCACTACGAAATGGCCCTCATAAATCTCATCCCAAGTCGCCTGACTCACCTTGGTCATCGTCCGTCGCTCGAAGGTAACCTCTCGCAATACTTGGCATACCTCTCTTGCTGAGAGCTCAGAGTTATCTGCACTTACTTTCCAGCCAGCGCCGTCCGGGTGCTTGGTCAGCTTGTAGCCAGAGCAGTTAGGCACTTGGTTGGTGATCTCATACTCGCGCCACTCGGCCATTGCCTGGCCATCGATTGTCTTCGGGTTGCGCTCGATCAGCCAAGCCACGGCATTGATAAATTGCCCATGTGAGAACACGGCGATGTCATGAGCAGGATGCTGTGCAAGTCGATATAAGAAAGACTGAGCTCGAGATATAAAGTCTAGGAATGACTCTGCGCCTTCACCATCCGTGAACGCTGGGTCTGAGTTGGCCCAGTATCCCTCCACCCAATCTCGTCTCTGGGCTACGGTCGTGTTGATACACCGTGCGGGCTCAAGATAGGTGAATTCGTGGATTGGCCATATTTCGAAAGGCACTGAAGGGAAAGCAGTCACTGTCTGCATAGCAGTTGCTTGAGCTCTGGAAAACGGAGATGCGACAATCAGATCTGGGGCCTGGGTGAATGACCCTGCCACTAAGCTCGCTTGCTCCACACCCTTGGTCGTAAGAGGAATGGTCGCGTGATCCAAGCTGGCTTCGCCGGCGTTCGCGGCACTTTCTCCATGGCGGATGAGTCTGGTGTGCTTCATAACTGCTTGCACTCACAGTCTAGTGTGTGTCGTGGAGCATCCATTCGCGGGCTTCTAAGAGAGGTCATGACTTGTAGCTGTTGGAAAACTGCTCCAACGATATCAGAGCGCGATGACCATCGGTGCTGCTCGCAAGTGAACAGGGGAATTTAACGCCTGTCTGCAGCAGCCCTGTGGTGATCAGCCATGTACAACCGCCTTCCTACACTAGGAGTGAGTACAATAGAGTCATATCAGACTATCAATTGGCCAATGCTCCGGGGTAACGATTCCAAATGACGCAGGCGGTTTTACGACTCCCCAAGAATGAAGTGGGCCGTGACTTCGTAGTCGGGGATATCCACTTCAAAACGATCGAACTCCATAAGGGGCTTCGCGCGCTTGGCTTTGACAGCTCGATTGATCGCGTCATCGCTGTAGGCGATCTGATCGACCGTGGGCCCGGGATGCTAGATGGACTAAAGCTGCTCGGCGAACCTTGGTTCTTTTGTGTCCAAGGCAATCACGAGCAGATGCTGATAAACGCTTACCGTGAAAACCCACAAGCACGTTACAGCTCCCACGGCGCGGGATGGTGGGCAACGATCGCCGATGAGTCGAAAGGAATGGTGATCGAGAAGCTGGAACAGCTTCCCACCGCCATAGAAATTCAGTCCGCACGTGGCCTAGTCGGTGTCGTTCACGCCGATGTGCCGGCAGGGATTTCTTGGCAAGAGTTCGTTGGGAGCCTAGACAATGCTCAGATTGAAGAGATCGCTCTGTGGGGCAGGGAACGGATCATCAAGCATTATCGTGACGGTGTTCCAGGCATCTGGAGAGTTTGCTCGGGACATACGTGGATTCCGAAACCGCTGAGATTGGGGAATTTTCTCGCGCTTGACTGCACGGGAGGAGGGGACGGCCCTTTGGCAATCTACTGTGTCCAAGAAGACGCTATCTATGTTGATGGGCGTCCTGTGTCGCTTGATAGCGCGGAGAGCATTTCAGAGCAGCTGCAAGAGCTCGAGAATGTCATCAGTCAGCTCAAGACAGAAGTGAATGGCAACAGATTGATTGAGTCACAGAGCCTTAGCCAAAAGGCTGAAGCGTTGGCCAAGCAGGCAAACTCATCGTGGATCACCATGAGAGATGAGGACGCCGAATCTGAGAAGCTCATTAACGCGTTGCACGGGCTTAGCTTACTTACTGGCGAGCGCAGAGGTGCCAAGCTTGATGAGCTGAAGGCAAGGTACAGTGGAACGCAGACGGAGCAGCTGCTTCAGCGGCTTTTCGGCGCCTGATTTACTGCTCTAGACTTCACAAAATGGTTCTTCAAGACGCTTTCGCCACACAAACCGAAAATATATTTTCCCCGCCCCCTTGAAAGTAAAATTTCAAACCGGAGACCTTATATTTGAAAACAAACAAAAAGCGACGTTCTCCAAAAGTCCCCCTTTTTTTCGGCCTGCCTTGAGCTGTGGGGCAATCGACCCGATTGCCTTGATGTTGCTCTATTGGTTTGCGCTCCTTGTGCTTTTCATCTTTTGGCTTCTGTTTTCCGGTTTCTCTGCGTTGGAATGCTTGATGGAGGGCGGCGAAGCCAGTGTTGTGTATGCTGATCGCACCTTTGCGACGTCAGTCGCGGCTACTTTTTGATTCCAAAAGACATCAATTTTTGTCGAAAAAAACCGGCCATGTGCCATCTCCAATGCGTAGGTAATGATCCCTCCGGCTTTGCAGAGCGCCCTAGTTCGCCGACGTCTCAAAAACTTTGGCCCAGTCGCGACTCACGAGTTCAGAACAAGCATTGGGTGCTCCGCCAAAGCATTGTTGGCAAACCCTCAACATTTCCACCTCAGTACGATACTGAATAGGGTTTCCGGATTCGTCGACCAAAACGCCTTTGGCACCAATCAGCAATGCGTGCCCCGCGACTACGTCATGGGCTGACACGGGATACAGAGACAGTCCACAAACGCCGTCACCAGCAGCGACTTTTGCCAATCTGTATGCAATGGATGGCATGGGGTAAAAACCTGCCGGCGCACAGAGCTCGCGATTGGTTTGCGGTTTGTTGCCAGCAGCAGCGCTCACCATCACCATGCTCTCCTTCGAAAGCACCTGTTTCGAAAGGTCGACATAGATCGGGGCTCCATTCCTAACCAAGTGATCCATACCTGCGGCCCAGCTGATGCTATCTGCCTTCCCATCCGGAGTTAATGGCGCATGCACCACACCCAAGACAGGTTGAAGGTCATGAAGTAGTCCTACCGAGACAGCCGAGCCCGACAGTCCCTTCAGAAAATCACTTGTACCGTCATTCGGGTCAACCACCCAGCAGAAGGAGTTGCCGGAAAGTACGTAGCCGGTCTCTTCACCCCACCAATCGCATTGCAAAATTTTTAGCAACTCCTCACGGAGAAATACCTCTATTTCGACGTCGATTTCAGCTTTATCACCGTAGCCCCTACGGCCTTCCGGACGGACACATTCCTCGGCCAATAACACACCCGCCCGCTCCACAACTTTGATCACCTGGGGAAGAATCTGCTGCAGTTGTGTATTGATCATGGCGACCTGACGAGCTGACGGGCGGAGGAGTGAAGGGTGATGCCTTGTCCCTAAGCAAATACACAAGGCTCCTACCATCTTACAGGAGCTGCGAACCAAGCCATCGACTAAGGCGATCAGCTTGAACGTTTTCCAGCTTGTTGATGGCTCCTTTGAGCGTTCCGACCATGGCATCTAAATCATGATCGTCCGGAAACCACTCTGACAGCTCGACGTTGCAAAACTCAGAGCGGCCGAGCACCCACTTGAGAACCATATCTCCGGTCGCGCGGAAGTGGTCGGCCATATAGATCTGGTGATCGGTCTTCCACCCCCTCCGCTCTAGTTCATCGGTGGCGTTCAAGATGCCCGTGTCACCAAAGCAAAATGCCGTGTCGGGGTAGTGGATACCAGCAAGCGACACCTTGGCCTCACCGACCTCGCTGTTCCAATATGCTAGGTAGTGCCATCCGCCCGTAGTGGCGTGAGGTCTCGGGAAGTTGATGGCTGCCTTGCCGGTGATGAAGTGCTCATAGGTAACCCTTCTCAGGTCAAGATCGAAATTACGCATAACTTGACCTCTTGGGCTTTCCAAAAGTGTGCCACAACCGCAGCCATGTCTGCCGTCTGATTACGTAGCGATGAACAGCGTCTATTCAGCGAAACAGAATTCGACTTGCTGGGACTTCGTCACTGAGCGATGACTTGTGGGCTTTGGAGAGAGACGTCGCGCAGGCAACTCATCACACGACGAAATCGCCAGGTTTTTGAGAACTCCCTCATGGCCTAGGCTAGCCAGTTCCTCTTGGGTGCGACGCAGCAAAGCGTCAACGGACTCTCCCGACTCAGCGCAAAGAGTAATGGCGACCAGGGTCATAGGACTCACTCTGAGCGGGCCGCTCAAAGCCGTTATCATCTCCAGCGTGGGGCTTGACTGGGCGCGCTCTAGTTTGGAAACGTATGTTCGACTGCTGACTTCCGCAAGATTTTTCTGGGTCAATCCTTTGCCCGCGCGCATCGCTTTTAGCACGGCAGCAAAAGCATCTTTGAGCGTCATGAACTCGTTCCTAATCAGCCAGTCTTTTTGAGCGTGGTTGCGCATTTTAGCCATGTGGAGCCAATCACGGTATGTCGATTGGAGTGACTTCGCTCACCAGACAAGGTTGGGATTTTCGCGCCGCCTCTCTAGCCTCGCGCAGTCTTTGCTCAGCGTACATCGCCGGGTCATCCTCAGGCAGCGGGTAGCCGGCCGCTGATAGCGCCTCGGCTCGCTCTTCGATCAGCACCCGCTCAGGATCTCGAGCGGATTGGTAAGCCCTCCCTTTTACCCGTTTAGTTTCATCCATTTGCGACTCCTCAAAGGCTGAGTAGAAACCAGAGCAAGTTTTACCAAGGATAGGCGAAGAGAAGTATCAAATTCTTCACGGGCTGTGACACCAAAAATCAGCTGGGACTGCGGTGGCAAGCGGAGCGCGCAGGCCCAGAGGCCGAGGCGCGAGGATGGAAGCCCATCGGGCCAAGACGCCGCCCTGGCGAGTGGCTTTGTTTACGACAGCCGTCCCCGGCAGGGGCGCGCGCCGAAAATTACTTCAGTCAATCGCCGATTCACTGCTGCATTCCGATCGTAAGACATAGCACTCCCAACGAGGCTTGATTGCAGCACCGCTACATACCAACATCAGGGTTTCAGCTTCCTAGTTTGGAGGACTTATGAGTCGTGATGACAAAGACACGGTGTACTGCAATGTTCAAATGCCGATGGCTAAGGGGAGGGAGCTTTCGCGTTTAGTAGCGGAGCTTAGAAAGTCAGGTGCTCATCCCGAGCTAGACTCAGTCTTTGAAGAAATAGAGCACGAGCTGAGCTCGTCAATCGTGTTCGTGGAAGAGCAACTGTCCGGCGCTGGCGGATTTGGCCGGCGGTCACATTGAAATAGCTCAGCCACGAAGCCCGCGACCTTAAGAAGAGGTCAGGGTGTTCGCATTAAGCAGGAGAATCTAATGTCTAGCGGTGCTGTTGATCAGAATCTGCGTGATCGAGAGAAGATCAGGAGGAAAGCTTTGTGGGCGCTATCTGATCTTCTGCCAAGCGATCCCAAGGCTACTCCAGTCGTGTCTATGCTCGACGAAATCGCACGCCAGGATGAAGCCGACAGGTTGCTGAGAGATGTGGCGAAATTAGAGGATCTTCGCGACCTTGTGGTTATCGAACCTCGCTCGAGCGGCCTCCAAATTGTTCGTGAAGAGAGCATTCCGGAACCGTGGCGGGAACGATTTCTACAAGCGAGTATCGGTTCGACTCGACTCGAAGCGGGGCCTTATCTTCACGACTTAGAGAAATTCATCAATCTTTGGACGCAGGAGAATCAGCACCTGGAGGCACACCGTTCAGGGGTCGATAAATAGGTTTTTGAGCGCATGCTGGGTGAGCTCGCAACCTCAGTCAAGTCGTTGAAAATTTACCTACATGGAGCCCTAGGTATCAGTGAATAACTCTCCTTCGGAAACCTCCGCTCTGCCTTCAGAAGTCTTAGCTACGCAGGTTGAATCTCCCAGCTGCTTGACTCTTACGCACCGCTATCTCTTCACCAGATCTTTGTACAGTTCTCGTGCCGCCAGGATCTGATCTCTGAGTTCCTCAGGGTCAATCCTCATCCCGCCGCGAGGAGTTGTATGCAAAGTTTTCAGACCGTTGGCTGCCTTGATGAAGGCTCGCTCTTCAGCCTGTATCCATTCAGGACGTTTGTCTTTCCAAAATGACCACGCCATTCGCTGAGCCTCGTTCCTTAGTGGATGAGGCTAGTATGTGGCAGTTGAAAGAAATGTCCAAGCTAGGTGTTGACCTTGGTCATTATGTAAGCGGAGCGCGCAGACCAGGAAGGTCGAAGGCATGAGGATGGAAGCCCGCAGGGCCAAGACCCGTCGATAGACGAGGCTTGGTTTACGACAGCCATCCCCAGAGGGGCATGCCCGAAAAATAAAATCTAGGTTATCGAACCGCACGCTGTTCGTTCGTACGAGAAGCTACACCCATGGAGTAAAGATCATAAGTCTTTCGCAACAACAATTCGTCATCAGACGATACATGCGCATGCATGAAGACTGTCGACAAGAAACGCTTCCGTTCGCCATTGCCAACCTCAGACCAAACCCTTGGTTGCCCTTGAGCATCTGGGACTGCCAAGCGATCAAGAAGGTACTCCTCAAGGCTATGCAACCGCTGCAAGCCGTCGATCAAAATATCGCTGCTCTCAGCCATTGCTCGCCCCGCAACCGAATCACACCACTCATTAGTGAGATAGCTTCCGAGATCCCCTCCAGTCCACACAGAAACGATGAACCGAGCCTTTTGACCCAGATTCCATACTACTGGGCGATGCCAAGACGGAACTGGAATGCCCATTACGAACCCTGCAGCCCAAGGATACTTCTCGTGAGCAACAGATGGCTCGACCAAGTGTTTTTCCCAGCGAGAAACGAGGATATCAATCGGATATTGGTTGGTGCTGGTTGCCAAAATTTGACGTGGCATTCGGAGGCTGGGATCTGAAATTTCGTCGTCCGCGTAGCGCTGAAATTTGGAAGTCATGAATGTCCTTGGAGGAGGGGAGTGCTAAAGGTGGACGAACCATTTGTGCTGATGAAATGACGCCGCCACTCATCAACGATTGAGATGATCAGTAAGTCACGCTCTATTGAGATTTCGATTTGCTCACCGTCGACCAGCGCTTGCGCATAGCCCTCAGCGAAGGCAGCAGCCCTGTCAAAGTCCGAAGGGGAGTCAGAGGACGCGATGTAGCTGACCAAGCGCTCCCACGCCCTGCGTTGACGATGACCCTGGATGGTCTCGGCAAACGGTACGGCGTCTTTCAAGGAGCGTGCAAATGCGATCGTTGGTAGGTTCAAAACCGGTTTCTCTAGATGTCATAGATATGAAAAACGGTTCGTTTTGAAAAACCTTGAGCCGTATAGGAAGTTTTTTTGTTCCGACGCAAATAGGCGCTAACCGGACGCGAACGCGTGGACGTGCTAATGGCACTCAGATATTGTCGCAAGCGTGATTACGCGCTAGCCGCGTGACGACTCATGAAAGGGATAGACGCGATGATTTACCAATGCAACGGATGCAACAGGACTACCTTCGAGATCGCATGCCCGTGGTGCATGGGCTCTCAGGTCTCGCCGTCATCAGAGCTCACGTTGCGACACCTTACGCCGCTGGATCCTTCGTTTTATCCCGACTTTCAATACAGATCCAAAGGTTTGATTCAGGACTTCTTCGGGAAGAAGAAGGAGCAAGCCCAGCTCAACGATCTTTTGAATAACGTCTTGAGAAAGTATGCAGAGCTTAAGCAGCCATACTTCACAAACTTTATTCACACAACTCGCGAAAGCGCAGGTAGCAGCGATGACGCGGGCGTACCCGGGCCACGATTGGATGGTGTGTACAGCGAAAGGGAATTGTTCAGAGAAGTCCTGATTCGCAAAGGCTTTGACGAGCTTGAAGGGCTTCCATCTCTCTTGGACAAGCTGCTGCAGACCACAGCTTTCAACTCTGACTATAGGGGGTTCTCCAGAGAGCTGACCCGCCACATTCAAACTGATCTTGCCGACACCTTACGTTCTTGGATTGAAGAGGCAGGAACGACGTTCAGGTCTGACTTGGCTTTGTTCTATTACTACCTGTGGGAAAATGACGTTGCTTTCCCCAATGTTCAATTCAATCCCCAGGCGGCTTCTACATCTGGTGTTCCACTCCTCCCGATACAGGTTTTCCGTAATGGCCTGAGCCTTTGCGAGGAGATTTATTTCGATATTCTCGTCGAGCGCCTGGGTTCTCAGCTGGAGCATTTCAATCCAAACCAGTTCATCACCATGTACCTAGTGGACGCTATGGACGGATTTCAGTTTGAAGCCTTCCTGGTTGAGATATTCCAAACCATTGGATACGACGTTAAAGAGACCAAGAAGACGGCTGACCAAGGCGCTGATCTTTTCGTCAGCCGCTTCGGCAAAAACATGGTGATCCAGGCAAAGAACTACTCGGGCTCCGTAGGCAATGCGGCTGTGCAGCAAGCCATCTCCGCAAAAGCCTTTTATGGGTGCGACGAGGCCATGGTAGTAACGAACTCCTACTACACGAAATCAGCTAAAGAGCTGGCCAGCACAGCAGGCGTCCGGCTGATCGACCGGGACGGGCTTCAGAGCTATCTGGATGACTACAACCAGAAGCTCATAGAGGTTTTCCAGGCCGAGGAAGAAAGTGCTTAAAAGTTGGCGCCCTTCGAGGCAAAAACTTTAGCCCCGCGACGTCGGTGCGGTTTCGAGATCCGTGACAATAAAAGACGATGCTCAACCGATTGAACAGCAAGCGGAGCGCGCAAGCCGATACGGCTGGAGGCGTGAGGATGGAAGCCCGGCAGGGTCGAGACTTGGCTCCGCCAGGCTCGGTTCACGACAGCCATCCCCGCAGGGGCACGCACAAAGCCAAGCCGGTAACCCTCCAATCGCTATCTCCTCAGCAACGATTTACACGGTTTCCGGCCCGTAATGATCACCCTCCATGATGAAGGTCTCACAGAGCCGATTGCACAGAGCAGAGGCGGGAACTCATCCGTCATTTCTCGAGAGGTCAGTAAGTGCTGAGGCTAGCGCCGTCGCCTGCTGAGGCGTGAACCTAAAGCGCGACTCATCGATTTTGATAGAAATTACGCCATTGGATTCTGTATCCAGGAGAACTGCGTAGCTGTTGTCATCGCTTATGACTTCACCCTCGGCAATGCCGGGCCGAGTGAAGATGGCGAGCCTAACTTCGTCCAACTCACCCTCGGGCGAACCATCCTTGAACGTGAAGAATCTGTTCGGCGGCAGTTTTGTACTCATGGTCTCGATAGTCCTCAGAAAATATGTCGCATGACTATTTAAACGGAGGCGAAATTCGAAACTTGAGTGGTGGGATTAAAAAGACATCTGCCTGAAAAGTAATTTTGCGCAGCGCTAAAGTTTTGCTCGAAAAAATCCGTTTAAGTTTGTATTTCACGGAACAGGGCTGAGTGGGCAATGTTGAAAGAGCATGATTCTGCAGAAATTATTAGATTCAGGGCCGAGCGCGCATTTCTATCTTATGACGATGACGATGACGATGAGGGTGAGGGTGAGGGTGAGGGTGAGGGTGAGGGTGAGGAAGCTAGGTGGTTCGAGGCATCTGTTGAACTCGCAAATAGCCACATAAGCCTCGTCCTAGACGGGTCTGAATATGACTTCACTGCTCAGCAATGCGGGGAGCTAGCTGATGGGCTGTCGACCCTGGTCAAAACGCTCTATCAACGGAGCGCAATCCTCACTGGTATCCCTAATCCGCTGATATTGGATTTTGGTAAACTATTTCACCAACTGATTGTGTCTCGTACTCAGTCCACACAGCAGGATTGGTTGTGCAACCACGGCTACGACTTGGACGGAATGTTCTTTGGAGCATCTGGATCGTTTCGCTATCCAGATTCGCAAAGCTATTTTCAGCTTTTTCTAGGGGTGAACGACGAGCTACTCGTACCGATTTTGGGCATCGAAGACAGGGTATTCACGTTCAGCGTGGAGGACGCTTCTTGGTTGATTGAGCAGCTTTGCTTGGGAGGATACTTGCTAGCTCGGATTGAGAGTTCGTGAGAGGAGTAGCCTACTTCTGCATGGATAACCGAGCATGGCTCATGCTCACGTTTGAAAAACCATCAACCTCTGGGTGGAGCAGAGCAGTTGCAACTGTCGGCTAAATGGGTGCAGTCAGGCTCAGCCTCCACTCGACAATACTGTGGGCTGTGGGGCAAGCGAGGCGCGCAGGTGTATCGGACGAACACCCATAGGGCCAATGTCATTCTAACGACGGTTTTCACCAGATACGTAACTAGGCTAACATGATGGCGATTTGGAATTGCCAGTTAGACCTGTGAGCATCCATACCCGTTGCTCAAGGACTAAGAACCGATGTCAAAAGGCCGTGTCACCCATTTGGGCCGTTGCGAATTCAGACTTTGCAACCTCACCCCCTTGTTGGGGACGCTCCGATTGCACTTCGAGAGCGCGCACAATCCACCGCGTAGACACTGAGAAATCAGATTCAGGCTGCAGTGGTCTCGAACGAACGATTCAGGACGAAAGTGTATGGATAAGGAAAGCATCACGGTAGTGAGAGAAAATCCCTCTCTGAAATCGAGCAGACCTGGCTCTTACCTTGGGTACTCACTGCAGTCCACCCGGATGTGCCTACATCTGTGCGAGGCGCCACGGGGCTCGTTCGTTGCGTTAGAAGTTTTAGACGACGTTGACGTTGAATATGCTGACGGCAAGAAAATGGTTGAGCAATCCAAGAGCGGTATTGCTACTAACCCCATTGCCAATTTCTCTAAAGATTTGTGGAAGACTTTTTCTAACTGGATCGATGCTATTGAGGCGGGTGTAATCGACCTTGGAAAAACTCGCTTCCGTCTCTATGTATTGCAAAGGAAAGAGGGTGCGTTCGCGCACGATCTGCATTACGCGCATACCAAGCCTCAGGTCGAGCACGTGGTACGCGAGATTCGTCAATCCTTTCAAGACGAGCAGCCAGCGGGCTGCAAGCCATATATCGAGAAATTCTTAAGCTACGATCCTGACAAGCGTGCGAATTTGGTCATGGCGTTTGAGCTCGAAACAGGGAATGACCAACTGGTTGAAGGGATCAAGGGCTACCTATCTCTAGCCGTGCCAGATGACCTTCTGGAAGATGCCTGTCATGCAGCAATCGGGTGGGTGAAAAACACCTCAGACGTACTGATTGCAGGCGGTCAGCTAGCAGTGCTCGCTCGTTCGCAGTTCAGCGATTGGATGTCGACCTACAATAGCCGTTTCTCGTTTAACCATCTTCTGAAATACACGCTGCCTCCACCGACAGCCCAGGAGATCGAAGAGGGTCGGCCGTACGCCCTTACGCTGATTCGTCAGCTTGAGCTGATTGAAATGGAACAGGACAGCGCCGATGCCATGTCGGACTACTTGCAGTCGACAACCAATAAGGTGCGGTGGGGGGAACGAGGTCTGGTCTACGAGCCGGAGTTCAACGACTTCAAAAAAAGCTTGCTGAAAAAGTGGCAGTTTTTCAGTAAGGAAATTCGTCTGCTCTCCATCTACGCTACCGCTTCGGACGTCGACAAAGGCCAGCTGCTGCACCTCAGATGCATGGTGGACAACGCCAAACTTAACGACGTCGACTCCCCGGGTTTTTTCGTTCGCGGGACTTACCACGATTTTTCAAACCGTAAAGACATTGGATGGCACCCCCAATTCAATGATTTGATCGATGACTGATTTTCGATATGTGCTGGACTGAGCCGCTTCTGTCGAACCCGCAGGCGAAGCAAATACATTGAATATGCATATGCACTTCGCGCCCCCCCTAAAGGTCGCCGTTTGCGCAGTGCGACCAACCACAATAAGTCCAACAGGTTGACCAGGATGGAGCCTACAAAACTATACGGCAAGGCGAACAATAGCCTTGATGAGGTGTACTTGGTGCAGAACCCTGCACTCGGTGCGATTCTGATGTGGGAGTTTGTTAAAGGGTTCGTCCGTCAGAGCGCCGGTCGTTTGCCGGAGCTGCCTTTACTCTTCGCTGTGTTACCGATTGTGTTTAACGAAACGCTCAGGACAGTAATGTCAGGGACAAATCCCTCTTCCGGATTGCGACTGTTCGCATCGAAATTCTCCAGGGATCAAGAGGTGCTTCTGACATTGCAACGAAGGATGCTGATGCTGCGACCCACGTCCCTGTCCAGTTTGTCTATCGCACTTGAGTGCGGTTTGCTGACACTCAACGTAACTTCCGCTTCAGTTGACTGCACGACCAAGCGATATCCCTCAAGGACTCCACTGGCTGTCAGGGAGCTTGGGAAGCACGCTGACAAGCTAGGCGGGTGGTGTGGTTCGCTAACTCTTCAGGAAGTCCAGGCTGCACTACGGATAGGTTTTTAATGAAACTCCAGATCATAAAATTGATTTTGTGGCCAAAAAACGGCCTTCAGTATCGAGAGTTGACGTTCACGCCCGGAGCAGTGAACGTGATCAGCGGTTCGTCAAAGGCAGGGAAGTCGGCGGTTATTCCGATTATCGATTACTGCTTAGCCTCGGAAAAATGTGGGATTCCTGTTGGAACTATTCGCAATACCTGCGGGTGGTTTGGTCTGCTCGTGGATACGGACGAAGGACTCAAGCTTTTCGCACGTGCTGAACCGGGCAAGCAACGATCAACGGATGATATGTTCGCCCTGGAAGGTGATCAGATTTCTATACCTGAAAGGATTGAGGGCAAAAACACAAACCGAAGCAGTGTGAAGGACATCCTGAACAGGTTGTCGGGCCTGCCGAATCTTGGTTTTGGAGACGACGTTCGCTACGGATTCAAAACCCGTCCGAGCTTCCGAGATTTGATGGCGTTCACCTTCCAGCCGCAAAACATAGTGGCTAACCCTGACGTCCTTTTCTACAAGGCTGATACCACAGGCCACCGTGAGAAGCTCAAGGACATTTTTCCGTTCATTCTGGGTGCCGTCACCTCTCAAACGCTGGTTGCATCTTGGGAAATGAAAGATCTTGAGCGTCAACAGAAGCAGCTGCAGTCAGAGCTCAAAACGCTCGCTGATGCATCTGCGCGGTTGCGCTCCGAGGCTCGCAGTTGGTATTACCAAGCTCGAGAGTACGGGCTAGTACCGAACAATGCGGTGCTCTCGGAGGATTGGACTACCGCGATTCAGCAGCTCAGTTCGATCCTGCAGAAAACCTCTCGCGATGCAGCACCCAAGTTCGAGGCGCTTCAGGCTTCGATCACGACCATAGGCGAATTGAGAAAGCGGGAAGACGTCATCGCCGCGAACCTGTTTACCGGTCGTCAAAAGCTTAACGAGCTGACCCGCATTCGGGGGGATGCCAACGCTTACCTCAAGGCGCTTGATACCATGAAAGAGCGGCTGTCGCTCTCGACGTGGCTGAAAGACTTAGTTGTCGAGCAATCGTCCCCCTGTATTCTGGGATCACAAACTTTGTCAGCGTCTAGTGAATTAGACGCATTGTGTAAGGCACTGCATGGCATAGAGACGCTCTCGGAACAAACGCCCGTAGTATCTGCTTCGGTTGAAAGTGAGCTCGTCCGGCTACGCAGCGCGGTGCGCATCGATGCTGAGGAGCTCGAAGCAATTAAAACAGAGATCAAGGCCATTGAAGCCCTCGACACTCAGGCCAAAGGTCAGGCTCTGCGCCAGTCCGACATCGATCGATATCTTGGTCGGCTCCAGGAGGCTGTTCGGAATTATGAAACGGCGCAACAGGACGAGGGCTTGGCAAAACGGCTGAATGAGGTTGAGAACAAGATAGCAGCCCTAGCACCATCGATTTCTGTTGACCAAGTGCGAGATAAAACTCGCAAGATCTTGAACACACTGAGTGATTACTGCGCCCAGATAACGCCGGTTCTTGATGCCGAGTGGAAGGATGCCCGAATCGGTCTATCGATCACTGACCTTGCGATCAAGGTGCGCCATGATGGGCGTGATGATTTTCTATGGGAGATCGGTAGTGGCGCAAACTGGCTCGCATACCATGTCGCGATGCTGCTGGCCTTGCAGAAACTGTTCTTGGCTAAGAAAACCGTTGAGCATCCAGTACCTCACTTTCTGATTTTCGACCAGCCTAGTCAGGTGTACTTTCCAGTAAAGCGCGCCGCCCAGACTGACGAGGAGCATGAGCTTGACGACGAAGACCGAATAGCCGTGCGCAAGGTTTTCAGGGCCTTGGCTACAGCAGTCAACAGCTCGGAAGGTCGCCTACAAATTATCGTTCTCGATCATGCCGATGAAGGTGTTTGGGGCGGAATTCCTAACGTGGTACTCACTGAAGAATGGCGCGATAAGAAGCTCGTACCGCCTTGGTTTGAGTTACCTAGCTCCTAAGTTGTAAGTAGCCGCAAGAATGTTGGTTTTCGCATGCATTTGAGAACCTTGAGCCCATGAAGTTGAGTCCCTTTTAGCATGTCTATTGATATCGATAAATCTCAGGCAGATCTCGTCAGACGTTTCGTCCTGAGTGTGACTATCCCCATCCTCCATGAGATAGGGCATTCCGCTGCAGTTGTGGCTACGGGAACACTTTTCAAAATTGCAAATCGCTCGTTCATCATCACAGTAAGGCACCTCTTCGACCAAGTCAGTGATCTGACTTTATTGGCTTATCCAGAGAATCCATTGAAAGGTGCACTGCGTACCTTCGGTGATATGAAATTGTATAAGCCTGACGATGACAAGATCGACGTAGCAGTCATTGAGCTGCACTCCCAGGAGACAATCGCTCGCTTGGAGGCAAGATGGCAGTTCCTGACGCTTCAGAACGTTGCCTCGCCTTCGGCCAACCCCGAAAATGGGGCGGTCTTCGTCGCGGGATATCCCGTCGCTCTTACAGGCGAAAATAATGGCTGGACTCATGGTAGCTTTCTGACTGCATACACGCAGCGGCGCCCTGACGTTCCAACTGATTTAAAGGAGCCTTACATTGAGGGATTGGACTTATTTTTCGACTATGGCCGTGAGGCCCAGGCGTTGGACGGTCAATCAGTATTTACTCCTGATTTGGAAGGTGTAAGTGGTGGCTCCGTTTGGGAGCTCGTTGAGTCTCAGTCCATTATTTGGTCGGCGGTAGACAATGTACGTGTTGTGGGAGTCCAGTCCTCTTTCCGCCACTCCGACTTCACTCGGGCTAAGAACTGGTGGGCCGTTGCAAAAGTGCTTGAGCAGATAGACGAAAGGCTGGCTAGCGAAGTCCGAGCAAGGCTTGATAGCAATCTTTCTTGACTATCGCCCTAACAACTTCGATCGATAAATGACTTCGTTGTACGCTTACCCTGGATGGAGAGCTAAGGTCGGGATGGACGATTAGTTGTAAAGTGCTGCCATGGCACGCAGGTCTTTGTAAACATATCTTCGTGCAGCAGAAACATGGAAGTTGCAGCCGGGGCAGGCGTCAGGGGTGACTCAATTGTGTTGCCCCTGGCCGCACTGCAAACCCTCCAAACGACATGCCAGCGTCAACGTACCGGAGAGCTGACTTCATATCCTTCCAGCCCACATAGCTCATCAGCCCTTTGATGTCCCACCCATTGGCGGACGCCCAGGTCGCAAAGCCTCGCCGCATTGAGTGGCTGCTATACAGTTCCGCTGGCAATCCTGCCTCTTTGAAAATGCGGCGTAGCACGGGTATCAGGCTATGCGGCTGCATAGCTTTGCCTGACACGTTGCCCCAGCGATCAATCCGCTGGAACACCGGGCCTTTAGCGATCCCGGCAACCGTTATCCAATTGATATAGGCCTCCACGGGGCAAAGCATTGTGAGCGCCGGCGTCTGGAACGTAGTTCCTTCATGCTGTCGGTCACCCTTGGTGTAGGGCAGGAAAAAGGTAATGCCTTGACCACTTATGGCATGGGTAGCCAACGATCCCTGCGCAGTTCGTGAGGAGGGGCGCTAATGTACCCAAGAGTTAGTCAAGCAGCAGACTTGCGTACCCTTATTTCCGCTTTGAAAAGAGCGCTAAAGCCCAATCACCTCGTAGGCCCCGATAGCCAACCGGTGTAACGTATTGCCAATTCGCAGCCAAGGGTCGTTCATCGAGGCCTGCGCTATCCAGTCGCGGTCTCTGCCTGCCAGCGGATGACTCTAAACAGAAGGGATTCTCATGTATCTGCGTGCTTTGAACGTTAGAGGTTTCAAGTGCTTTGGTGAACCCTTCACTATCGAACTTCACGACGGGCTGAACGTGTTGGTGGGCGAAAACGGCGCAGGCAAGACCGGTGTAATTAGCGCGGTGCGTCAGCTATTCAATGACTCGGAGTCGGGGAAACGAATCATCGGTGAGCAGGATTTCTACAAGGGTTTTGAGGCAGGTGCTTTCGCCTCGGTGGAGCTCCAGATCCAGGCCACGTTTTCCGACCTTGATGATAAGGATGCCACTGCCTTTAATGAATGGTGCGGGAACCATGACGAAGCGAAGCTCACTTTCATTGCCAAAAACCAAGAGTCACGTGGACGCTTCAAGTATCACACTTATGGTGGGCACGAATTCACCCAGCCCCTAGACCCTGAAACACTCGACTTGATTCACTGTGTTTATCTGCCGCCACTACGTGACGCAGAGAGCAAGCTCCGAGAGGGGCGCCAATCACGCTTGGCCAGACTGTTGAAGGCCCTATGTCGGAAAGAGTTGGACGCTGCCAGAAAGGCCGGTACTCAAACTGCGCTGGAGCAGCGCGTTGGCGACTTCAACCGCGAGCTTTCTCAGAGCGACGACTTTGCCATCAAACTGGCCAACCAACGCATCGGTGAAAGCCTGAAGGCCGCGCTCGGAATGCATCTGTCCCAAAGCACATTGATCCAATTCTCCGAGGTGAGCTTCTCCCGTATCGTTGAAGGTTTGAGACTGCTTTATTTCCCCGACCTCACAAATGCCGACCCCACCCAGTTCCGATCTCTAGGGGAGAACAGCCTGGGGTACAACAACTTATTGTACATTGCATCCATCCTCGCGGAGCTCGTCCTCGAGGTAGAGGAGGGGCGTGGTGAAGAGACCTACCTGCGGCTGCTGCTCATCGAGGAACCGGAGGCGCACCTACACCCGCAGCTCCAACTACGGTTGCTACGACACCTCAAAACGGAGGCAGAAGCGCGAGGTATCCAGGTCATCATCACAACCCACTCAACTGTGATTTCGGCTGCGGTGTCTGTGGAGCACCTGATTCACCTCTCCAATGAAGGCATGCCAATAGCCGTTCCTCTGAGAAAAACAGGGCTTCCTGAGCAGAGCCGGCGTTTTGTAGATCGCTGGCTCGACGTCACCAAGTCAAATCTTCTTTTCTCAAAAGGCGCGATCCTCGTCGAAGGAATTGCAGAGGCAATCGTTGTCCCCGAGCTGGCTAGGATCGTCTTGCATGCTCAAGGGAGGGGCAGGGACTCTTTGGACGATTACGGCGTGTCCGTCATCAACCTTGGCGGTATCTACTTCAAGCATTTCATGCAGCTGTTCTGCGATGTCACGGGCGCCCAGCCTGGTGGTAATGTGCCTATCAGGTGCGCCGGACTCACGGACAATGACCCTTCAAAATCTCTCTCGATCATTGACGATGGCGAAGGCGGGGAAAAACCAATTCCATTCCTTCCGCATGCCGAAGATCACCGGCTGGGAAACAATCCGGCATTGGAGCTTCAGGGGCCGATCAATCAGTCTCAATTCGCACGGTTGTTCGCCGGCAAGTACAAGACCTTCGAGTACGACATTGCGCTGGAGGGCGGCAACCTTACGACCATGCTGAATGTGGCAGCAGATCTCTGGCCCGTTCAGGATGGCAAGGTGGCCGGGAATTTGAGGGAAGATGCAAAACGGGATTTCGCCTCCATGTCCTCTGCTGACAAAGCCCCTTTTGCTGGCGCTTTGCTCGCCAGGCTCGACTCCGAAGAGATCGGCAAGGGGTTGTACGCCCAAGCGCTCGCGGACGCGCTCTTGGCGCGCCCAGCTGATTTCGTCGTGCCGGAGTACATCCGACTGGGCATCCTTTGGGCCTGTGGACTGGAAGATGGACAGGCATGATCGCTCGAGTTGCTGAAGAACCCCCACGCAGGGTGCTCCCCCAATGAACTTCACCCAGGAACAGTTGGATTATCTCGCCTCACCGCTCGATAGGCACGTTTACCTCAAGGCCTGCCCGGGCAGCGGAAAGACGGAAGTGGTTGCCGCGATGGTGGCCAAAATAGTCCAAGAATGGTCTCGGTCACCATCGGGCATCGCAGTCCTGACGTTCTCCAACAGTGCCACGGACGAACTCAGGAACAGGGTTCATAGGTACCTGGGGGAGCCGATCGGCAAACCTCATCTAATCGCTACGTTCGACAGCTTTGTGCTGAACCGGCTGGTGGCGAGCATTGCCAGTGAGATGACGGGATATACCGGCAGGGAGGGTGACTTTCGCATTCGGATTCTGGACAAAGCAGCGAACATCTATCGCACGCGAAATAGCATTTGCAATCGTTGGATCTCTGCGTGCAAATACGACTACGACCTTGGAACGACCAAGTTCGTATTTTCCACTGGCGAACGCGGCCTCGATAAGCAACTGAACGCCGAAACCCTTAATCATGATACCTGCAAAGATCTTATTGCCACTAAGAAGCGGCTGTGGCGAGGAGGTTTTGCCACTTTTGGTGACATCGACATGCTTGCCCTGAAGGCATTCAAGGATAGGAAATTCGACCCCTATTTTTCGCGGATCGCGCGCCGGTTTCCTCTGGTCATCGTGGACGAATGCCAGGATCTCTCTACAGAGCAACTGCGAATCGTGGAGCATCTCGCACGGTTCGGTATGGCGTTCCATTTCGTGGGTGATCTGAACCAGTCAATCTATGGCTTTCGCAAGTCAAACCCAGAGAATGTCACCGACCTCATGGTCAAGCTGAAATTCGACCCGTATGAGCTCAAGTCGAACTGGCGGAGTGGACAGGTCATAGTCGATCTGTGTACCAACATCCTTGGCGGCGAACGGATCATGGGCAATGCAGATATTCCTTCCCTGCAACCACGGATACTCGAATATGAAGTGTGCCCCTCTGAGCTGCTGCCTACGATTCGCACCATGACACAGGGGTACACCAAAGTGGTACTGGTGGCCCGAGGTCATACGACCCTGCAGCGTTTACGTAATGGTGAGACCTTCGAAGGCATCGAACTATTGGCAGTCGCGTGCATCAGCGCCAACACAGGTAACCTTAAGGACATCAAGCAAAGCCTGAGGACGTTTGCAAAGTGGCTGGCCGAAAAGCTCGAGCTGCAGGTCACCAAAGTCGGCCCCTATTGCCCCATTGTCATGGAGTCCAAGCTTGTTTGGCGGAAATTCCTCCATGAAAGCCTGAAATTCATGGTCGCCAATGGTGCTGGCAAGTCCGATCAGACTTGGTCTACTTGGGTGCGCACTGCAAAGCTGGCGATCCGACGGCTCCCGAATCAACCTTTCGTACCTGTGGAGTTACTGGAGGAGCTGGATGTCCTGAAAAACTTGAACCTTGTGGCTCGCAAAGGGCAGGGTGATAAGCCAGTCTCCGTGCGAGTGTTGAGCCAAGAGGTACTGGAGGGGCCACCAGACACGTTGCGCTACGAAACTATTCACCAGGTGAAGGGCGAAACTCACGATGTCACTGTGGTGGTTTCGTCCCAACAGCCCGGGCCGCACCAGTCTCATTGGCAAGACTGGTTGCGAGATCGCGGATCGGAAGCCGCAAGGTTCGCTTATGTGGCGAGTTCCAGGCCCCAGCATATGTTGATTTGGGCGGTAAAAAAGCTCAAAGAAGAGGATCGACCTGTACTGGCACAATTGGGTTTTGAAGTACCGCCCCCCCCCCGATAACCGTCCCTAAACGAGCACATTTGCGATCCCCTCGTTAAATCTAATCACCATTTAGGTCGTTCACTCATGCTGGGCGCGCTGTGCAAAACTTCTGGGGCATGCTTTCGTCAACTTGGCCTTTTGATCTAAATCAGTAGGGTGAGACGATGAGTTTTCAAATGTACATGGAGGTCTCCTGTGTATGAACCGTTCCTCGGCGCCCTCCGTGTATGCTTAAGGCCTCACGGCTAACCGGAGGCAGGGTGCATGCAGCCAGAGCAACCA
The DNA here is from genome assembly GCF_058145955.1 of Pseudomonas sp. A39. Taxonomy (NCBI): domain Bacteria; kingdom Pseudomonadati; phylum Pseudomonadota; class Gammaproteobacteria; order Pseudomonadales; family Pseudomonadaceae; genus Pseudomonas; species Pseudomonas sp. A39. Next base: position 197,759 of record NZ_JBYVMD010000001.1, on the reverse strand, counting down.
ACCCTGACCCAGTGGTCACGTGGCTCAGAGCATAGCCTTGATTTTTTGCGCTTAGCATCCCGCAGCCCACACTTACAATTTTTGACTAATCGATAAGGGAGCATTCATGGGTAAGCCTTTTAAAGACCGAATTCATGCCATGAATCAGATGTACAAGCTGCCGATCAACGGCACGCCCACGCTACTGACCGATCCTGCGGACAAGCTCAAGAAGTTCAAAGCCACGCTGATGGCTGAAGTTCATGAGATCGATGAAATCGTCGAAAAGATCGAAAAAGGCGATGCTGAAATCGATATAAAGGCCGCCATTGCCGACTTGTTGGGCGACGTGATTGTTTACTGCAGGTCTGAGGCGCTGAAGTACGGCTTACCGCTCGAGGAGGTGCTGGACATCATCATGGACAGCAACGAGAGCAAGCTCGGGGCGGATGGAAAGCCGATCTACGATGAAAATGGCAAGTTCCTCAAAGGCCCGAATTACTGGAAACCGGAGCCCAAGATCAAAAACTTGCTTCTTGGTGCTAACGGCAAAGCGGACGCTTGATCGGAGAAACAGGCTTGAAATCCATCAACATTGGCAAGACGCGTACGCTCAAAGACATCGAGGCGGCCATTCGCAAGATCTGCGATCGTCCGGGGGAGAAATTCCTCATTCAGGCAGACATGCTCAGCGCCCGGCGTGGCGCCATGCATGATGCCGCACGCCTCCAACTGATCGTCACCCTGGCCCGACAGCAGCTGCAGAGCGACTACCTGGATTTTAACCCGCAGGCAGATGTTAAAACGCTCTTACACAACCTCGCTAACTGTTCGCCAGGTATCGCAGCTTTACGTCTTTCCAAGGGTATCCGGCTAGGCGAACTGACATTCAATCGCCGAGAGGTCTTCCAAGAGTCGGTAGAACGAATGCAGGCCATGGATGCAGGTCGGTACGAGGACGTCGTAAATGGCCGGGCCGTCGATTTGATTTGTGTAGCGGGATCGAAGGTTCAGCACCTGCGACCGCTGTTTAGCGCTGCAGGTCAGGTAAAGCCTCCATCTGAAATGACCACCGAGATGCGCAGGCTCATTGACTTTGTCAACAAGCAGAGCGGGCGCACCAGTGTTCCAGAATCATTGATCGAAAGCTTAGGTCTGTTCTGTTCTGAGCTTGTATCCAACACACAGGAACATGCGACCTCAGATCATCTTGGCAACGCGTATTTTGCCCACGTTGAAGGCGTCATGATCGGCTGGAGGCGTCTTGAGGACGACATCTTTGCCGAAGACTTCGACGGCAGTGAGGACTTGCGCCGTTACTGGCAGAGAGAATCTTCTACCACCGACAATAACAAGACAAGCTTGCGGGCGTTGCACATCAGCTTCTTCGACTCCGGCCCAGGATTTGCCTCCAGAATGAGCGGTAAGGCGGTGCGAGAGATGTCGCTCCAGGATGAGCGGGGGTATCTGCTCAAATGCTTGCAGCCGCGTCAGTCCAGCAAGACTCTGGACGCCGCGGGGATAGGTCTGCCTGCCATCTTGAATGAGCTTCGCAAGGTGGGCGGGTTAATCCGTATTCGTTCTGGCCGGCTGTGCATCTACAACCAGTTCGAAGAAAACGATCGGCAGCGTGACCCTGACGACTTCAGGGATTGGGGCAACACCGACCTGGCACCCGTTGCTGGGGCCGTTGTCACCATTATGATTCCATTGAGGGGCATGTAATGGAGCGTTTCTATCAATGGATGTCCGCTGTCAGCGACTTTAGCGGCAGTCATGAAGCGTTGGTCATTTGCTACAACGATTCGGAGCTCTCGGTACAGCACGTCTTCACTGATATCGAAGACGCGCTGAAGGCCCAACGACATCTGCCTGACTGTGTCTACATCGTGGGAACATCTGATCAGTTGTCGGTCTACAACAGCAGTTGGGCTGACGATCAAGACCGCCTGGCCAACCTCCTGAAGCGTGGCGTAAAAAACGCGCGTGTGTGCGTCCATGAATACGTGTTCTTAGAGTGGAATGGCGCGAGCTTCAACGTTCATGTGCTGGGCGGCCAGGAACTTGTCTACCACTATGATCCGAGCACTCTCTTGCGAGATGGTTTAAGAACGCTGATCGAGAAGAACAACGTCATTCATTCTGCTCCGTCCGCGCATTCTTTCAAGCACCCATCCGGCACGCTCAACAATGTGTTTATCCAGGCCCGAGAACTGGCGAGTGATGAGGCCGAAGTTTGCGTGGTGGGGTATGCGATCGCACTCGAATACGGCGTCAGGCTGCGCCAAGCGGCCAAGGTGTACATCGACACCATGGGCATTTACGCCTTCGTGAAGAATGCGCTTGGTCGCTTGGACAGTAAGGCCGAAGTCATGAGTTTCCACTCCTATGAGCGACTCAAGACAATGTACCCTCCAGCAAGTGACTATTTCTGCGTGGTATCGGCTTCCACGTCCGGCGGCATGGCCAAGCAGATGGGGGAGCAGGGTTTCACAGGGGATTGCGTTGCCACCCTGATCGATCGCACGGCGGATGGCCGATACGGGGGTGTCCTGGTCGCCTTGGACGACATTGACTATCCACTGCCGGTCAAGGCGGAGGAAGGCTGCACGCTAATCGAGATCATAGGGGAGAACTTCTCGGCGAAATCAAAGCCTCCCAAATCGATCACAATATCCCTGAAGCATGACCCTAAACGGCTGGCCAAATTCCACAAGTATTTCGGTATGGGGGGAATCATTGGATTCAACCGGTCGAGCACGCCTCGCAAGCTGTTGACGCTCAATCCTGATCTGCTGCTAGCGGACGTTGAATTCAGGAAATGGCTGACCGCTGAAATTGACTGGTCGGTCTCTATGGCGACAAACCTAATTGTGTACGCCGACGATGACGGGTCGAAAAAACTCGGCGAGGTGACCAATGAGATGCTCAGTCAGAAATGGGGCGCTACCAAGTCAATCCGATGCGTGCCTTACAGCGAACTTGATCAAGTCGATTTTGAGACCGTCTCCGGGGTGCTTGTCGCGACAGTGGTAGCGCGCGACGGGGGCATTCTAAGGGAGATCAGTCGTGATCTGCGGGCCTACATGGACGCGTCCGTCCCACGCAGATTCCTTGCACCGATCGGGATTCCACAGAGCGCCAGAGCCTGGGCGCTCCTCAAGACTTTCCTGATGAAGAACCCCACGCCCCGGGAGTATGGCTTTTCCAACTGGCTGTGCTTACCCATTGGTGATGACGGGAAACAGAACGCCTGGAGTCGCTTGATCACGGTTGCGTCAGCCGGGCAGGTCGATGACGTCGGCTTCACGCCCAAAGTCGCGGAAAAGGTTCGTCATGAGGCTATTGATGAGGCCTCTGAGCTTGTTGAGGAGCACAAGCACCACTTCCTGCCAAAACATGATGGCAGCGCGCTCGCCTTGTCGGATGGGTTTCTGTTCTTCGACCCCTCAAGCAATGTGGGTCGGGACTGTCCAAACGTACCGCAAAGCACAGTGTTCTTCACGATTGCTGCAGTTCTGCAATTCGCTCGCGAACACGACGATCATGAGCTACGCCTTCAGCCGACGGGGTATGAGTCCGTGGTGTTATCACCGGAGTGCTTCCTTCGGTTTAACGACAACGTCCTACAGGCGTCATTCCTCCGGGCGTGTCTACCTTCAGAGCTCGACTACTCAGCAAGCCCGGAGCTGAGCAAGCTGATGAAGGAGTTCATCGCCAAGGTATTTGCCCGCTGGGAGCGGACTTACGGCGATGCCGCCCTGGAGTTTGCCGCTGCACTTGCTACCGGTACGCTAAAACTCACGCAAGAAGACGCCCGGGCACTGCTCGAGGAGGCTATCGAAAACCGTAAGGACAAGGCCTCCAGCCTGTTGGGGTTGCTGCTGCTCACCCAACGCGCGCTGTTCCCAGCCTTTGAAGGATAGAAAAGAGGTTGTAAACCAATTTTCGATGCTGTTAACCGAAGTGGTTTACTGTGCAAAAAGTTGGTTTACAGGTAGCTGTGTGGGGCGCCAGTGACCGGGGTGTTCCCTGAAAACTAACGGTTACCTTAGTTTTCGCGGACTTTGGAGCGGTTAGCTTGAGAAGCTAAGCTATCGCTTAGTTTTTTCCCTGGCTTCGCAAAGTGCTGACGCTCGTGCTCGAGAAAGCGAGGGCAGGGTAGCGGAGTGCGCGTGGCAGGCCGAATGATGTATGTAAAAACAGCGTTATTTCTAGCCTCATGAATCTGGCACCTGTGTGTTCTGATTAACCTTGTCGACCATGATGGGTGGTCGCCAGTGGAGAATGGCTACAGGCCCGTGTCACGTGGTTTAGAGGCTCATCAGGAGCCCAACACAGGGGGCGTCGGTGTACTTGAACGCTCGAGGTGTCGTATCTTTCCTATGCTGCATATAAATACAGTTAGTGTTTCTCCGCTGCGCCAAGCAACGCATTGCACAGAATGATCCGCGAACAGCGGCTTCAGGATAGCCAAGTGGGCTTATCATCGGCGCTGTTCCTGATCCTGGCAGACTCAACGCTCATGGCTTCTTGCTCGTTGCACCTCGATTCTATTTTGCGAACTGGAGGGCATTTCGAGGCGGTTGGTCTGCGAATCTCACGATTTCAAACTCTACGTGATCAGGTTTGTCCGTGGGGAGATTGGCCAGCCATACTTGAACACGGTCTTCCAACCCGGCTTCGCAGAGACGCGTATCGGGCCAAAAGTTGTGGGCTCCGTCAGCAATCAGCTGTTTGGCAAGCTCTCGCTCTCGCGCACCGATCAAGCACCAAGCCACGAAGAATCTCTCGTCCCAGTAGCAGAGCATAATAGATGTACTGGGGCGTCAGTTCCGATGCTCAGTTGATCAACTTCGCGGTCGAAACAAACATCCCGTTCAATTGATCCATCAAGGATCCTCCCGCAGGATGTCGACGGCTTTGAAAAACCAACCAATTGCTTGAAATTGACTAAGCCTTACAAGTTTCTTCTGGGCAACGGACAATTGGCGGGTGCCAAACCATGTTTTGGTTCGAGCGCGAGAGCATGAAGTGGATTTAGCGCCGGGCATTTAAATACCTCCATTATTATTAATGACGGCACCGATATAGCAACTATGGATTAGCAGTAGGCGCAATTCGATTCAAATACTAACGTATCGCCTGACGATGCCTGACGTTAAATAAGCACTCGCCAATGTTAAAGTTCGGACGTGTTCACCAATGTCCAACCAGGCGGTGCAGCAACTGTCGAACGGTAGTGAGTACAGTCGCAATTGACTGTACTCATCTGATTGAGAATGCGTATGTAGCCCGATACCGGTAGCTGCTATGGAGGCGATGGGACTTTTAACCCCTGTCGCGCATGCCCACGCCACGCACAGAGAGACTACGTTCTTGGTCGTGCGAGTGGTAATAGACGTTCTGAGTGGTGCTGAGACTGCTATGCCGCAAGTCCATCTGCAGATCCTTTGGACTACGCAGTGGCGCATCAAACGTTGCAGAAGTATGCCGCAGCCAGTGCGCAGACGCTGCACGCAGGCTATTCATCTCGTGTTCTTCGCGCTCCTCATCGCGCATTCGCGCGACAGCATTATCGAAGACTGATTGGAGGAGGGCGCGTACTTGTCGCCCGGAGAGTCCTGAGCGACCTCGAAGTGTCATCAGCAGAGGCGTCTGCTCGTTCCATTCCGGCAACGGCGAAAGGCCTACAAACCGGCGGTAGCGCTTCAGGTACTTGGAGACGTACTCATCCCTGACTGCGACCTTACCGGCCTTGTTGCCTTTCCCGATCACGTGGTACCACCAGTTGCCCTCTGGATCCTGGCGAAAATCACCCATGACCGGGTGCCAGTTCGGCCGGCCAACGATGTCGGAGACCCGGAGATACATCGCAAACAGAGTGGCGACGATGAATAGAGTGCGTTCGTGTCGCGCTGGCTCATCCTGGGCCATCCGTTCAGCGGTCTCCAGCACGTAGTCCCACTGTAAGGGCGTCAGGGCGCGATTCGAGCCTTCCTCTTGTGGCGCTCCACGGTTAAGGGTGCGCTTCTTGATCATCCGGAAAGGGTTCGCCGAAGCTGTCCCGTCTTCGATCATGTACTCAAAGAACCGGCTGCAGATCGTATAGATCTGGTTGAGGGTGCTCGGAGAAGGCTTGTAACGAGTGACGCTCGAGGCCACGCCAGGCTCTGCATCCCGGAATGTGGCGTCGGGCGTTAACTTCAGGTCATTCGAGGAGTCCTTAGATTGCTTCAGGCTAAATGGCCTCCATTTCTCGTTTGGCATGACAGGATCACCCCAAGCAGATTCGGTCTGATCGCTGGTCACGAAACGGCCGCGTACGACTGGGCCAATCCAGTCTCCTGGAGGGTTACGGCAGAACTCTAGGTAGTCTTCCGCATCTTGGCGTTTGAGCTGAGAAAAAGGCTTCTGCTTTATGATGAGCGCCCATAACAACAACCTTTCAACATGAGTTCTATAAGAAGTGAAAGTTTGGCTGTTGTCCGAAAAGGCGCGAAGAAACTCCCGAGTCGTTAGATAACCCTTGTTAGCCTCCACTGATGCGGGAAAATTTTGAATGTACTGACGAATGCAAGCCATACTAGGTTCACGCAAACTAAAGTCCATATCAATGAAAATTTCGTAGGTCTCAAAAACAGGCATGGGCTGCGTAGACATATTGGTGCACTACCGTATGATTTGTCGCTGATTAAGAACTTCCAGTAATGGGAGTAACTGGAAGTTAGGGCAGGGCGGTTGTATTTTCCATCTTCTTTAATGTGAACTGATGAGCATTGATCGATGGTAGCCCCTGAATGACTCCGTTGCAACTACCCTTGCTCAGCAGACATAGTGTTAGCATGGGCTTGACAAAAGCCTGGGATCTGCACTAAGTAGCGATTGCCCTGTTGGTTTTTCCGCTAATTACTTCGTGTAGATTTTTTGCGCCTCATGTGATGCGCGGAATTTCTTTATATTTAAATATGTATTGTCAGACCAATCTGAATTCGCCGCTTCATTATGGACTTAAACCTTTCTGGATCATTATCAAAATTATTAATCCAATATTGTCAAAGTGTGCGAACTCCATTTTTATTCTTTGGGTGTCATGAGCGTAAAACGGAGTTAAGCTCATTGGAGCGGCTTTGCTCGGCACAAGGTCAGTGGCAATTGTCGTGTAATTCATGCTTCGGGCTCTGCATTTTCGGAATAATATTCGCTTCAACGAAGCTCAGGCAGAAATCAAGAAATGAGTGGAAAAGCACGATTGGTTTTTCCATTTAAATCTTTTGATAGAAACGCACTCTGGGACATCCACTTGTTTTGTTGAATACCCGTGAGAGCCCGATTTTCGTGGGTTGCACGGACTTTAAGTCTGATCAGAACATGGCATTTCCACTTATTTTGTCAATAAATAACGGCGCCATCGAGGGAGGCTACGACCAAGCTACGTATTGTTGATCATGTCGTTCAGGAGCGGCGGCGAGCAGACAAGGATCATTGCGTGATTGCAACACGAACCATGGTGTCCATGGCACTGGCCCTTTATTACCGGGCTTTGGAGAGGTTGAAGCGGCTTTGAGAAGCTTCAGCTTAGGCCCTATGAGCATGCGGACGCTAGGCTTAAGCAGGTCTCCGGCAAGACCTTTGGCAGCGCTCGGTCGGCATGGAATGTCCACTTGTTTCGTCTCAGGAAACGGGGGGTGAGAATGTCTATTCATTTCTTCAAAAATCGCTGGAACCCCTGTCTTCCGTGGGCTTCAGGGCAGCCAAAGATGCGCACCTTCGGATCTCAGTCCATTTATTTCTCCATAGAATCGGGAGCTGTTCAATTTGAGGCTAGTCAGTAAATAATGCTATTAATCAGTACCTTACGGATTTTCAGAAAACAGATTTTTCCACTGATTTTGTTAAAAACAACTTGTCGCAATGGCTTGCTGGCTGCGTTCCAGCCCTCAGGGATCAAGGGTTTCAGGGCATTAGCATAGGGCTTTCCACTTAAACCGCGATTGGCGCACTGGCGGTCAAGCTTGACGGAGTTGGTAGAGGTCGAAATATCCAAATACACTATTTAACATAATATACATTATGCGCAATACGATGCTACGTAATCAGGGGCAGTGCCCGTCAGATTTCAACAGACAAAACCCCTATCTGACTCAAACCTGAGCAAAGCCCCCATCAACAAACATTTCACTGCCTGTCATGAAGCTGCTCTCATCCGATGCCAGGAACAACGCTGCTGCTGCAACTTCTTCAGGCTTGCCGATACGACCCAACGGAAGCTGCGCGGTCATGTCGTCGATGATTGCTTCCTTTTGTCCCGTGCCTGAAAGCGCCAGGTCAAGACCCGGTGTCGAGATCGGCCCTGGTGAAAGTACGTTGACGCGAATCCCCGTGCCTTTCAGATCCAGTGCCCAGCTCCTGGCGAAATTACGCAGCGCCGCCTTGGTGGCGCTGTATACGCTGAACGCCGGTGTGCCCATGGTGCCTGTGGTCGAACCGGTCAGGATCACTGAGCTGCCGGCGTGCATGAGTGGCAACGCCGCCTGCACGGTAAACAGCGTGCCTTTGACGTTGATGCCGAATGTACGGTCAAACGACTCCTCAGTGATCGATCCGATCGGCTGGAAATCTCCCAGGCCCGCGTTGGCGAACAGTACGTCAACTCGGCCTTTATCGGCTTTGACTTGAGTGAAAATGCGCTCGAGGTCGTCCAGTCTTGAAATGTCACCTTGTATGGCGATGGCGTCAGCGCCGATCAGGTGTAGCGCCTTGTCCAGTTCTTCCTGCCGGCGACCGACGATCACCACCTGTGCGCCTTCAGCCGCAAAGCGAATGGCGGTTGCCAGGCCGATGCCGCTGTTGCCGCCGGTAACCACTGCAATTTTGCCGTTGAGCCTGTTCATGATGAACTCCAAAGAATGTTGAGGCCCAACTGTAGATCTACGCTATTCTTTTGAATAGTATGCACCTTTTAGTAAGTACCCCCTGGAGCCTGTATCCTGATGGCCAACAACTCATTCAACTGTGGTCTCGAAGCCGCCCTGGCGATGATTGGTGGTAAATGGAAGCCACTGGTTCTGTTCAATCTGGCCCAGAACGTTCATCGATATGGCGAATTAAGACGCGCGATTGGCGGCGTGACCGATAAGGTATTGATCCAGCAACTCAAGGAGTTGGAGCGCGATGAGATCATTGCCCGCGTGGATTTCCAGGAAATACCGCCTAAAGTCGAATATTCCCTGACGCCCTTCGGGCAGTCCCTGGCCACGGCGCTGGGCGCGCTGTGCCAATGGGGCACGGAACATATGCAAACAGTTGAGCGCATCGCCGAACGACGTACGTCTGCCCTCGCCCAACCGTGAGCCCCCTGCCCCGACAGCCAACTCAACTAAATGACTATTTAGTTGAGTTAAATCAATAAGTTACAATCTAAACCGATCAACAGACTGCGACAGCTTACCTGCCAGGTTGGACAACTCGTCCGTGGTCGACGCCGTTGTGGCGATCACCCGGCTATTGTTCTGCGACATGCCCGCAATCATCTCCACCTGATGGGCAATTTCATTGCTGGCCAGGCTCTGCTCACCGATAGTGCGGGAGATATCGTTGACCATTTCCGTGGTATTCAAGGTGGCCTGGAGGATCTCGCGGATCGCCCGCTCGACCTCGGCGGTCACCGCCATGCCCTTATCCACTTGAGCAACGCCCTCCTCCATGCTGGTGACGGCTTCCCGCGTGCTTTGCTGGATGCGGCCGACCATGCTGGCAATTTCCTGGGTCGAGGCGCTGGTACGCCCGGCGAGGCTGCGTACTTCATCAGCGACCACGGCGAACCCGCGGCCCTGCTCACCGGCGCGTGCAGCTTCGATCGCGGCATTCAAGGCCAACAGGTTGGTTTGGTCGGCGATCCCTTTGATCACCTGGATAATGCTGAAGATCGCCTCGGACTCCTTGTCCAGCGTGCGGATCACCTGGGCGGATTGCTGAGCGGAGCGCGCAATGCCGTCCATGTCACTGACCACCTGATGAATCACCCGCCCGCCGTCCTTGGCCAAGGTTTCGGCCTGGTTCGCCATCTCGAGTGCGCGTCCGGCATGCCGGGTGATTTCCTCGATACTCGCCGTCATTTCACTTGCAGCGGCGGCCATGGTCGTGGCTGCTGAGCTTTGCTGCTGGCTGCTGCCGGCCACTTCATGGCAGCCGTGGCTGAGTTGCTCGCTCATGCCATTGACCCCTTGCGCGTTGCTGCGCACCACTTCGATCATGCCGCGCAGATCCCGCTGCATCGTGGCGAGGCTGCGAATCAATGCGCTGGCTTCGTCCTTGCGGCGGGGCTCGACAATCGGCTCACTCAAGTTGCCATGGGCGATGCTGTCGGCAATGCGGCTGGCCATTTGCAGCGGCCCCATGATGCTGAGCATGACCCAGCGGCCTTGGGCCAACAGCAGCAAAAGACTGGCGATCAACACCGCACCCAGGGTGAGATTGGCGTTGCTGATGGTCTGCCGGGTGCCCACACTGGTTTGCTGGGTGTTGTTTTCGATCAGCTCGCTCAGCGTCGCCATTTGATCTTCCAGGCGGGTGAACGCGGTATTGAACGTATCCAGTTCAGCACGCGCGGCTTCGGGATTGTCCAGCGCGAGGGTGACGATACGCTCACCCGCGGCGATGTAGCTTTCCAAGCTGGGTTTGATTTTTTCCAGGTTGGCCTTAAGCGTATCGTCCAGCGGCAGCTTGAGGTTGTCCGCCAACACCTGGCGAAAATGCTCGGCGTGTTCCTTGAGCGAGCTGTTGACTTCGGCCTTGGTGCTGGTGCTTTTACCCAGGCCGACCAACATGGCCGACAGCACATCGGCGCGCAGCGCATCGTGCATCATGTCGGCTTCCATATGGTTGCGCAGCACGGTCATGCTGACCTCGCTGTCCTGCACGGCGTCGCCCATCCGGTTATTTCCCAGGTAACCGGTCAAGCTCATGATCAAGGCCGTGAGCAACCCGGTCGTAATCAACAGCATCAAGCGTAGTTTGATCGTCATGCATATATCCCCATGCCTGGTCAGCCGGTTGGGATGCCAACCGTAGAAGCCCCGCTGGTCATGTTATCGGCCACGCGTGCAGCTTATTGAAGCCTAAGTTTGCGGATCTGCGCGGATCCCTTAAGCTGACCGACCCTTGCTCCACCCGGAACTGCCCATGTCTCGAAGTATCGCCCACCTCGCCCTGCTGCTGGGCTTGATCACCGCCGTCGGCCCCTTTGCCATCGACATCTACCTGCCGGCCCTGCCGACGCTGGGCGCGAGCCTGCAGGCCTCGCCGGCGTTGGTACAAATGAGCCTCACCGTGTTCTTTGTCATCATCGGTGTGTGCCAGCTGTTCTACGGGCCGATCAGTGATGTATTCGGGCGTAAACCGCCGATCTATGCCGGCCTGGTGATTTTTGCCGTAGCCAGCGTCGGATGTGCCTTGGCGCCGACCATCGAATCACTGATCGCCTTTCGTGCGCTGCAAGCGTTCGGTGCGTGCGCAGGCATGGTGATTCCCCGGGCTATCGTGCGGGACCTGTACACCGGGCATGAAGCGGCAAAATTGATGGCCTTGTTGATGCTGGTGATGAGTGTCTCGCCGATCCTTGCGCCGCTCGTCGGCAGCCTGGTGATCGCGCTGTGGAGCTGGCGTGAAGTATTTGCCGTGCTGGCGGTCGTCGCGGTGGCGTGCCTGGTGATGACCATCGTGCAATTGCCCGAAACCCACCCGGCCGAACGTCGGCTGGGCAAGACCTTGGGCAACGCCTTCAGCAGCTATGGCGCGTTGCTGCGTGATCCGGTATTCATTGGCTTGTCGGTGGTGTGCGGTTTTGGCCTGGCGACCTTCTTCGTGTTTATCGGCAGCGCGCCGTTCGTGTACATCGAGCATTACGGCCTGACACCCACTCAATTCAGCCTGGGGTTTGCCCTGAATGCCGCCTCGTTCTTCGCCATGAGCCAACTCACTGCCCGCCTCAGCGCGCGCTTTGGCCTGGCGCCGCTGATTCGTGGGTCGGTGGTAGCGGTGGCCGCGGTGATGGCCGTGCTCGCGACCACCACGCTATGGGTCGATAGCTTGGCCTTGATGATGACGATGCTGTTTATCGGCTTCGGTTTTCTCGGTTTGCTGCTGCCGGCGGCCGGGGTGTTGTCATTGGAGGATCACGGCGCAGTGGCCGGTTCTGCCTCGGCCTTGCTGGGGGCGATCCAGATGATTACCGCCGCAGTGTCCATGACCCTGGTCGGCGTGTTCGCCGATCACACACCCGCGCCGATGTTGATCGGCATCGCACTGTGTGGCATCGCGGCGATGCTCACCACACTGTGGACGCTGCGTCGTCTACCGGCTCACTTGGCGAGTGCCCCGCCCTCCTCCTGATCGCCGCCCAATTGCGCCAGGTACGCCCACGGATAAATCCCGCGCGGGTGACCATCGTTGGGCAGTGGAAATACCGTTTTTGCAAAAGCTTAAAGCTAACCACTCGTCGGGCTTCGGCGGCATCCGTTACAACTATCGACCGGCGGGTAACTACTAATCCCATAGCCCCTTTGCAAACTATGGAGATTGATATGACTGATTACCCTCGCCCACCCTTCGCCCCTCAAGCTCAAGCTGTTCCGGGTGCGCAGAAGAAAATGGACCCGTATCCCGATTGCGGCGAGAAAAGCTACAGGGGCTCCGGCCGACTCGCCAACAAGATCGCCCTGATCACCGGGGCCGACAGCGGCATCGGGCGCGCCGTGGCCATCGCCTTTGCCCGTGAAGGCGCCGACGTGGCCATCGCTTATCTGGATGAACATGAGGATGCCCAGGAAACCGCACGCTGGGTCGAAGAAGCCGGCCGCCAATGCCTGTTGCTACCCGGTGATATTGCGCAGAAAAGCGTGTGTCAGTCGTTGGTGGACAAAACAGTCGAGCAGTTCGGCCGCATCGACGTGCTGGTGAACAATGCCGCGTTCCAGATGAGCCACGAAACCCTCGAGGAAATCGAGGACGAGGAATGGGTGAAAACCTTCGATATCAACATCACGGCGATGTTTCGCATCTGCAAGGCGGCCTTGCCACATATGAAGGCCGGCAGTTCGATCATCAACACCAGCTCGGTCAACTCCGACATGCCCAAGCCGACGCTGCTGGCCTATGCCGCCACCAAAGGCGCGATTGCCAACTTCACCGGTGGCTTGGCGCAGTTGCTCGGTAGCAAAGGTATTCGGGTCAACAGTGTGGCACCGGGGCCGATCTGGACGCCGCTGATTGTGGCGACGATGCCCGATGAGGACGTGAAGAGCTTTGGCAGCGAAACCCCGCTGGGGCGTCCGGGTCAGCCGGTGGAAGTCGCGCCGATTTATGTGCTGTTGGCGTCGGATGAGGCCAGCTACATTTCGGGTTCGCGTTATGCGGTGACTGGCGGTAAGCCGATCCTCTAATGCCTCACTGTGGGGCTGGCTTGTCTGCGAAGGCGGCCTCACAGCTGACCGGGATGTTGGATTAGACGGAGTACATATCCGTTATTTAGGTAGCGGCCACTTAGGGTTCCGCCCTTACGGCGGGTCACTTTCGAAAAGCGCGAAAGTAACCAAAGCGCTCTTGCCCCAACACTCGGCACCTCGCCTAGGCTCGGTGTGCCCTCACTCCGGCTTGAATCCGTGGGCCGCCGTCATGGGCCATCCTTGGCCCAGGACGGCTAACCCGGCGTCCTGCCGGGTTACCCACGGATTCAAGCCTGCGTTCGGCCAGCGTGTTTGACGGGGCGCCTGAGATCAAGATCAAGATCAAAAGCAAGAGCACGGCGGCCTAGTAGCCGACCTAAGTGGTTGAAGCAAAAGCAGCTTCTACAGGGGATTGTCCTACAGGTCGAACCGATCAACCGCCCTCCGCCGCTCATTGTCGTCGCGCACGTCGTAGCTGGCGGTGGTCTGGATGTTGGTGTGGTGCGCCAGTTTCTGCGCAATCGACAGGTCATGCTCCTCGATAACCCGCGTGATGAACGAGCGGCGGAAGTCATGGGGCATGATCTTCACCCCTACTTGCTCGCCGCGCTGGCGGGCAATGTAGTAAATCGCATGTTTGGTGATGCGTTCACGGGTGATGTGGCTGCCACGGCGGATGCGGTTGAACAGGAAGTTGTCATCCTGCTCACCGTCCTTGAGTTGCTCACGCCGAAAGGTAAGCCACGCCTGCAGCTTGGCAAATGCCCAGTCCGGTGCGTATTTGATCAGCTCCTTGTTACCCTTGCCGATTACCCGCAGGCTGCGTTCTTCGAAATTGATCTGCGCCAGGTCAAGGTTGACCGACTCCGACTTGCGCATGCCCGAGCCGTACAGAATGCCGATCACCGCTGCATCCCGCAGGCCCTGGGGGCGTGGGTCGGCGGCGCAGACTTCCATCATTTCGCGGATCAGGCTGCGCCGCAGGTTGCGGCCCTGACCCAGGCGCGAGCCCGGCGTGGCCTTGACGGTGCGCATGCGTAACAGGTGTTCCTGGCTGATCAGGTTCAGGCGCCAGGCTTCGTTCATCACCCCGCGCACGGCATTCACGTACAACGACGAGGTATTGGGCGCATAGCCGTCTTCGCGCAAGGCGGCGACCAGGGCGATCACGTGTTCGGGTTGCAGCAGGTGCCAGTCGATGTCTTCGAGGTTGATGTCTTCGAAGCCCAGGCGGTCGGCCGCATCTTGCAGCACGTAGCGCATGGTCAGTTGGCTTGAGGGTGCCAGGCGGGTGAGGTAAAGGGTCAGCGGGTTGCGGATAGACTCAGTCAAGGTAGATCAGCCTTTGGATTAAATAACTCGAACAAGCCTTTGTTTAATCGAGCTATTTAGTGAATTGGCGAAGGCCGAGTCTAACCCAGTGACAGCCTTCGCACAAAATCATGGGGCCGTGTCGTCTTCCTCAGTAGGCTCCTGGGGCTGGACCTGGGTCTGGCTCCATTCGCTGTCCTGCTTCTGCATCAGCGCGAACCAGTGCTGGCGCATGAACGTCAGGTACGCCTCAGGCGCCTTGGCGAAGTCTTTCTCGTCGCCATAACACCCTGGCAACGGCAACTCGGTGCCTTGTTCCTTGTACTGGCTGACCAGCGCCTGCTGCCCGGCGACGCTGCAATCCTTGGGCAGCGGCATACCACGCAAGGCGCCGGCCTCTTCGTCCCACCAGGCCGCGCCGACCCGGTCGACACCGCGCAGACGGTACTTCTGCGACTTGCCGACATGCATGATCAGCTTGAACTCATTGGGGCTGACATCGCTGGTGCAGGTGCGCGAATAGCCCACCGTGGCCTGGGTGATGCCATCGCCGGTGAGGTCGGTGACCTTGGTCGCGGCCCTGTCAAAGCGCAGCGAGGCGTCGAATTCGCAATGCTGCACATCGTCGTAGAGCATCCACACGCGCTTGGGGCGGTTGCCGTCGATCAGGTACTGGGCCGCATACACGAACGCCGACTGGGTGCCGTCGTCGTCGCGCTCGCTGATTTGCTCGGCGAGCACCAGCAGGTTCTTGCCTTGTTTATCGTCCCAGGTATAAGCGGCGATCTGCTTGCCGCGTACTTCAACACCCTCCGGCACCTGGTCAATGCTGGTGAGCGCCACCCCGTCATCGGCCTGGACTGTCGTGACCCACGCCACGCTCATCAACAGCCCGATCAACGATCCTATCAAAGCAGGCCGCAACTGGCCGCGTAAAAGCTGCACGCTATTCATCCGATCACCCTGGCAAGAGACGGCTTACTTTACCGGCACTTGGGACGCATTGCAGAGAAGATTCTTCACTTAAATTTCCTGGCCGAGCGTGCGCGTCCACGTTAAACCAAACGTCCTACAAACAGTTCCCATTTCGCCAGCCAACTAAAGCCTACAGGCCCCTAGTTGTTTAGCTGAACCCTAGCTGTCTACCTGTCAAATAAACGAGTTTTTCATCTGCCTTTCATATCTGTTCCACATTTTTACGCTTAATCTTTAGCGCAGTACTTCATAGCAAACCGCGCTATATCGTCTAACCTCTTGATTACGCTTCACCTTTGGCGCCGTTTTCTTAATCTGCGGTATGGACATTCGCCCAATGATTGCTGCTGTTTTCACGCTCCAAGTTGCTCTAACCCCGAGGTCATGAATCTTTGAAACCCTACCCTATTCATTGCGTGTCGATCGTAATCCCGGTCTACAACGAACAAGAGAGCCTGCCTGAATTGCTGCGCCGTACCACCGCAGCCTGCAAGCAACTGGCCTACGAATACGAAATCATCCTGGTCGATGACGGTAGCCGCGACAATTCAGCCCAACTGCTGGAGGACGCCGCCGCTGAAGACGGCAGCAACGTGGTGGCGGTGATCCTCAACCGTAACTACGGCCAGCATGCAGCGATCATGGCCGGTTTCGAGCAATGCCGAGGCGAAGTGGTGATCACCCTCGACGCGGACCTGCAAAACCCGCCCGAAGAAATTCCGCGCCTGGTCGAACAAGCCGCCCTGGGCTATGACGTGGTCGCCACCGTGCGCAACAATCGCCAGGACTCGGCTTTTCGCCGTTGGCCGTCGCGCCTGATCAACCTGGCTGTGCAGCGCTCCACCGGCGTGGCCATGACCGACTACGGCTGCATGCTGCGCGCCTACCGCCGCACCATCGTCGACGCGATGCTCGCCTGCCGCGAACGCAGCACCTTTATCCCGATCCTGGCCAACGGCTTTGCCCGTCACACCACCGAGATCCTGGTGCACCACGCCGAGCGTGAGCACGGCGAATCCAAATACAGCGCCATGCGCCTGATCAGCCTGATGTTCGACCTGCTGACGTGCATGACCACCACCCCGCTGCGCCTGCTGTCCATCGTCGGCTTCAGCCTGGCGGCGCTGGGCATGCTGTTTGCCTTCGCGTTGATCGTCATGCGCCTGGCTTTCGGTGCCGACTGGGCCGGTGACGGCTTGTTCGTGCTGTTCGCCGTGCTGTTCGTCTTTACCGGCGGCCAGTTCATCGGCATGGGCCTGCTGGGTGAATACCTGGGCCGCATGTACAGCGACGTGCGTGCCCGCCCGCGCTTCTTTATCGAAAAAGTGCTGCGCAACCAACCGGCAGCACCGGCTCCCGTGGTCGTCGTTGACGGCCTGGTGTCCTCCCATACCTCTACTTCTGCTGATCAGGTCTAAACATGAGTTCAAAAGCTGTTGTATTCGCGTATCACGATATTGGTTGTGCAGGCATCGAAGCGCTGCTCAATACCGGTTACGACATTGCCGCTGTGTTCACCCATGCCGATGACCCGAAGGAAAACAACTTCTACGGTTCCGTCGCCCAGTTGTGCGCGCGCAATGGTATCCCGGTGCACGCTCCGGAAGACGCCAACCACCCGCTGTGGATCGAGCGCATCGCCAAGCTGAACCCGGACTACCTCTTCTCGTTCTACTACCGCAACCTGCTGAGCGAGCCGCTGCTGGCCACGGCGCGCAAAGGCGCGTTCAACCTGCACGGCTCGTTGCTGCCTAAATACCGTGGCCGCGCCCCGGCCAACTGGGTGCTGGTCAACGGTGAAACCGAAACCGGCGTGACCTTGCACCGCATGGTCAAGCGTGCCGATGCCGGCGCGATCCTGGCCCAGCAGAAAGTCATCATCGAGCGCAGCGACACCGGCCTGACCCTGCACGCCAAACTGCGCGACGCCGCCAGCAACCTGCTGCGCGACGCCCTGCCGCAACTGGCCCAAGGCAAACTGGCGGAAACCGCCCAGGATGAAAGCCAGGCCACGTACTTCGGTCGCCGCACCGCTGCCGATGGCAAGTTGGAGTGGAAAAAACCGGCTGAGGAACTGTTCAACCTGGTGCGCGCTGTGACCCAACCTTACCCAGGTGCCTTCTGCGCCGTGGGCGAGCACAAGCTGGTCGTGTGGCAGGCCGACGTGGTCAAGGGCAACGAAGGCCTGACGCCGGGCCGTGTGATCAGCGTCAACCCGCTGCGTATCGCGTGCGGTGAAGACTCCCTGGTAATCAAGTTCGGCCAGCGCAACGACAACGGCCTGTACCTGGCCGGCCCGTCCCTGGCCAACGAATTGGGCCTGGTCGACGGTTCCGTGCTGCGCGGCGCCGAGTCCGGCCGCAAACCGCGCCGTACCCGCGTGCTGATCCTGGGCGTGAACGGCTTTATCGGTAACCACCTGTCCGAGCGCCTGTTGCGTGACGACCGCTACGAAGTCTACGGCCTGGACATCGGCTCCGACGCCATCGAGCGCCTGCGCAGCCACCCGAACTTTCATTACGTCGAAGGCGACATCAGCATCCACACCGAGTGGATCGAGTACCACATCAAGAAATGCGACGTGGTCCTGCCGCTCGTGGCCATCGCCACACCCATCGAATACACCCGCAACCCGCTGCGCGTGTTCGAACTGGACTTCGAAGAAAACCTCAAGCTGGTGCGCTACTGCGTCAAGTACAACAAGCGCGTGATCTTCCCGTCGACCTCCGAAGTCTATGGCATGTGCCAGGACCAGTACTTCGACGAAGACACCTCCAACCTGGTGGTTGGCCCGGTCAACAAGCAGCGCTGGATCTACTCGGTTTCCAAGCAACTGCTGGACCGCGTGATCTGGGCCTACGGCGCCAAGGGCCTGAACTTCACCCTGTTCCGCCCCTTCAACTGGATGGGCCCGCGCCTGGACCGCCTGGACTCGGCACGCATCGGCAGCTCCCGCGCCATCACCCAGCTGATCCTCAACCTGGTGGAAGGCACGCCGATCCGCCTGTTCGACGGTGGTGAGCAGAAGCGTTGCTTCACCGATATCGCCGACGGCATCGAAGCCCTGGCGCGCATCATTGATAACGACAATGACGCGTGCAATGGCCAAATCATCAACATCGGCAACCCGGAAAACGAAGCCAGCATCCGCCAGTTGGGCGAAGAGCTGCTGCGTCAGTTCGAAGCGCACCCGCTGCGTGGCAACTTCCCGCCGTTCGCCGGTTTCCGCGATGTCGAGAGCAAAGCGTTCTACGGCACCGGTTACCAGGACGTGGCGCACCGCAAGCCAAGCATCGAAAACGCCAAGCGCCTGCTGAACTGGGAGCCGACCGTGGAGATGAGCGAAACCATCGGCAACACGCTGGACTTCTTCCTGCGTGAAGCCATGCTTGAAATCGCGGACAAAAAGTAATGGAGGCAGGTCTTCGCATCGACGTCGACACCTACCGTGGCACCCGTGAAGGTGTGCCGCGGTTGCTCGAAACCCTGGATGAAGCTGGGGTAAAAGCGACGTTCTTCTTCAGTGTCGGGCCGGACAACATGGGGCGCCACCTGTGGCGCCTGATCCGCCCGCAGTTCCTGTGGAAGATGCTGCGTTCCAACGCCGTGGGCTTGTATGGCCTGGACATTTTGCTGGCCGGCACCGCCTGGCCGGGCAAACCGATCGGCCGCGACCTGGGGCACTTGATGCGCCAGGCCAAGGCGGCCGGGCATGAAGTCGGCCTGCACGCCTGGGATCACCATGGCTGGCAAGCCAACACCGGGCGCTGGAGCGAAGCGCAGCTGGTCGAGCAGATTCGACGCGGCGTGGAGACCCTGAGCGACATCCTCGGCGAACGCATCGACTGTTCAGCGGCCGCCGGTTGGCGCGCCGATGAACGCGTCGTGCAAGCCAAGCAAGGGTTCAACTTTCGCTACAACAGCGATTGCCGGGGCACCAGCCTGTTTCGTCCAACCCTGGCCGATGGCAGCGCGGGCACCCCACAAATTCCGGTGGACCTGCCGACCTTCGACGAAGTCGTCGGGCCGGTGGTGGCTGCCAAAGACTTCAACACCTTCATCCTCGACCGCTTTGGCGCGTCGAAGCTCAACGTCTACACGATCCACGCAGAAGTAGAAGGGATTCTGATGGCCAATGATTTTCGCCAGTTGCTCGCCCAGGCAGGGCAGCGCGGCATCGACTTCAAACCCCTGGGCGACCTGTTGCCTGCCGACCTGACCTCCCTGCCCCAGCAACAGCTGGTGCGCGGCGCCTTGCCCGGCCGCGAGGGCTGGCTCGGAGTGCAGCAGGCATGATCCGCCGTTGGGCCCTGCCCCTGCTCCTGTTGGCGTTTGGCGTCTTCTACCTGCTGCCATTGGCCACCCACGGCCTGTGGATCCCGGATGAAACCCGCTACGCACAGATCAGCCAGGAAATGCTGCTGACCGGCAAGTGGGCGTCGCCGCACTTCATGGGCATCCGCTACTTCGAGAAACCGGCGGCGGGCTACTGGATGATCGCGCTGGGCCAGGCGATCTTCGGGCAGAACCTGTTCGGTGTGCGGTTTGCGTCCGCCTTGAGCACCGGCTTGAGCATCCTGCTGGTGTACCTCGTATCGCGCCGGCTGTGGAATGACCCGCAGAAAAGCCTGGTCAGCACCGTGCTCTACATGAGCTTTGTCAGTGTCGCGGCGCTGGGCGGCTACGCCAACCTCGATCCGCAGTTCACCTTCTGGGTCAACCTGACCGGCGTGGCCTTGTGGTTTTGCTTCGACAGCACCACGCGCAGCGGGCGGCTGGGGGCCTGGGCGCTGCTGGGCCTGGCCTGTGGCATGGGCTTCATGACCAAGGGTTTCCTGGCCTGGTTGCTGCCGGTGTTGATCGCCCTGCCCTACGCGATCTGGCAGAAGCGTTTTCGTGAGCTGCTGGGCTACGGCGTGGTCGCCGTGGTGGTGGCGATTGTCGTCAGCCTGCCATGGGCGCTGGCCGTTCACCTGCAAGAGCCCGACTACTGGAATTTCTTCTTCTGGCACGAGCATATCCAACGTTTTGCCGGCGACGACGCCCAGCACGCCGAGCCGTTCTGGTATTACCTGCCGCTGCTGGTTGCGTTCTGCCTGCCGTGGGTGGCGTTGTTGCCGTCCACGCTCAAACAGGCTTGGCTGGAAAAACGCAGCGCGAAAATCGGCTTTGTGTTGCTGTGGCTGTTGATGCCGCTGGCATTCTTCAGCCTGGCCAAGGGCAAGTTGCCTTCCTACATCATGCCGTGCCTGCTACCGCTGGCGTTGCTGATGGGCAACACCCTGGCCGACAAACTGGCCCAGGGTCGTTACCGTGCATTGCGTATCAACGGCTGGCTGAACCTGGTCATTGGCGTGGTGGTGCTGCTGGCGTTGAGCTGGTTCCAATTGAAAAAACCGGTGTACGAACACGGGCAGGAAACCCTCAGCCTGGTGCTGGTGTTCACCTTCCTGTTCGGCTGGATCCTGGTCAACCTGCTGCAGGCCGCCCAGCCATTGCGCCTGTGGGCGGCGCCGATTCTCGGCAGCTGGCTGATGGTCGCCCTGTTGCCGGCCGCGTTGCCGCACTCGGTGGTGTACAACAAGACCCCTGATCAATTCATCATCGACCACCTGCAGGAACTGCAACCTGCCACCGCCTTGCTGAGCAATGACCTGGGCGCGGCGTCCGCGCTGTCGTGGCGCCTGGCACGCCCGGACGTGACGCTCTACAACACCGTCGGCGAAGTCAAGTACGGCCTCGCCTACCCGGATGCCGGCCATCACAAGGTGGATGTCACCCAGGTCCAGCAGTGGATGACCGAGGCGCGCAAACAAGGTGCGGTCGGCGTGGTGATGCGCGTCAAAGGCGACGACGAAGTGGCCGAAGTGGCATTGCTGCCCACCGACGGCAAGCGCTATGAACAAGGCAATATCGTGATTCTGATCTTCCCGCAGGTGACGCCTTGATCACCCTGCTGCTGTTATTGGCTGCGTGCCTGCTGACCTGCATGGGCCAGGTATCGCAGAAGTTCGCCGTGGAAAGCTGGCGCGACCTGCCGGAGGGCTGGGCACTGAAACTGCGTTCGCCGTGGTTGTGGTCGGCGCTGGTATGCCTGGGCCTGGGCCTGCTGGTGTGGCTGCTGGTGTTGCAGCGCCTGGAAGTGGGTATTGCCTACCCGATGCTCAGCCTCAATTTTGTGCTGGTCACGCTGGTGGCGCGGTTTGTCTTTCATGAACCCATCGATGCCCGCCACTGGCTGGGTGTGGCGTTGGTGATCAGCGGTGTCGTGCTGCTGGGGCGTCACGTATGAGCCGGGTCCAAGGGTTTGCCCTGGCCCTGGGCAGCGTCGGCCTGGTCAGTGCCGCCCAGTTGGGGATGCGCTGGAGCATGACGCGCTTGCCGCTGCCCAGCGACTGGCTGGACGCGTTCACCCACAACAGCATCGACCTGGGTGCGCTCGGCATGGTGATCCTGGCGATCCTGGCCTACGCGCTGTCGATGCTCTGCTGGCTCGGCGCGCTCAAATACCTGCCGCTGGGCCGTGCCTATTCACTGTTGAGCATCAGCTACGCCCTGGTCTATCTGCTGGCGGCCAGCCTGCCGGTGTTCAACGAAGATTTTTCGGTTTCAAAAACCCTGGGGGTGGCGCTTGTCATCCTCGGTGTGTTGGTTATCAACTCTCGCCGTGCTAGCGCTACAAGTCCCAGGAATGCCCCATGAAAATCAGTGTATTTGGTAGTGGTTACGTCGGTCTGGTGCAGGCCACCGTATTAGCCGAAGTCGGTCACGATGTCATCTGCATGGACGTTGACAAAAACAAGGTCGAGTCTTTACAGAAAGGCCATGTGACGATCTTCGAGCCGGGGCTGGCGGCGATGGTCAAGGAAAACCTGGAAAGCGGGCGACTGCACTTTACCCATGACGAGAAACTCGCGGTCGAACACGGCGAAGTGCTGTTTATCGCCGTGGGCACGCCGTCGGACGAAGACGGTTCGGCGGACCTGAAGTACGTGCTGTCGGTGGGCGATGCGGTCGCCCGTCACCGCCAGGAGCCGGTGATCCTGGTGGAAAAATCCACCGTGCCCGTCGGCACCGGCGACACCCTGCGCGCACATATCGAAAAAGCCTTGCACCTGGCCGGCCGGCACTTGGACTTCGATATC
The DNA here is from genome assembly GCF_058145955.1 of Pseudomonas sp. A39. Lineage (NCBI taxonomy): Bacteria > Pseudomonadati > Pseudomonadota > Gammaproteobacteria > Pseudomonadales > Pseudomonadaceae > Pseudomonas > Pseudomonas sp. A39. Next base: position 174,904 of record NZ_JBYVMD010000001.1, on the reverse strand, counting down.
GTCTCCAACCCGGAATTCCTCAAGGAAGGCTCGGCGGTTGCCGACTGCCGCCGCCCGGACCGCATCATCATCGGCTGTGAGCGCGAAGAAGTGCGCGACGTGATGCGCGACCTGTACGCACCGTTCAACCGCAACCATGACCGCATCATCTTCATGGACCTGCGCAGCGCCGAGCTGACCAAATACGCCGCCAACTGCATGCTGGCGACCAAGATCAGCTTTATCAACCAGATCGCAGAACTCGCCGAACACCTGGGGGCGGACATCGAAGCCGTGCGCCTGGGCATCGGTGCCGACTCGCGCATCGGCTACCACTTTATCTACCCCGGCTGCGGCTACGGCGGTTCGTGCTTCCCCAAGGACATGCGCGCCCTGATCCACAGCGCCAAGCAGGCCAACTGCTCCAGCGACCTGCTTGAAGCCGTGGAAGCCATCAACCAACGCCAGAAGAGCAAGCTGTTCGAGCGGATCAATGCGTTCTTCAAGGGCGACCTGCGCGGCAAGACCTTCGCCTTGTGGGGCCTAGCGTTCAAGCCCAACACCGACGACATGCGCGATGCACCCAGCCGTGTGCTGATGGAAGCGTTGTGGGCCGCCGGCGCCCATGTACGTGCGTTCGACCCGGAAGCCATGCAGGAAACCCAGCGTATCTACGGCGATGATCCACGCCTGATGCTGATGGGTACGCCGGAATCCACCTTGGGCGGCGCCGATGCGCTGATCGTCTGCACCGAATGGCAACAGTTCAAGGCGCCGGACTTCGACCTGATCCACCAGCGCCTGAAAACCCCGGTGATCTTTGACGGCCGTAACCTCTACGACGGCGAACGCCTGGCGCGCAAAGGGTTCCAGTATTACCCGATCGGCCGTGGCGACTCCTGCCAGTTGCCGATTCCCCAGCAGCAGTGGGTGGCTCAAGTGGCAAAACAGGTCGTGGAAGCCTGATACGTGAACAAAGACCGACCGCCCCTGTTAAGCCCAGCGATCCGCCGCCAATCCCTCGGTTTGGGATTGCTGGCGCTGCTGCTGTTTATCGCCGGCAGCTGGCACCAGGCGATCATTGGCTTCGACTCACGCTTCGTGCTGTTCGCCCAGGAGATGCTGCGCCATGGTCCAGGCTTTTTCCCCACCACCTATGGGCAGCCTTATGCGGATTACCTGGCCACCTCGACGCTGCTGACGTGGCTGCTGTCAGTGCCGCTGGGCCAGGTCACCAGCCTTACCGCCTGGCTGCCCACGGCGATGGCGTCGGCAGTCATCGTCATGCTGGTGTATCGCCTGACGGCGCCCTACTCCCAGCGTTGGGGCTTGCTGAGCATTGCGATGCTGTTGCTGAGCAGCAGCTTTATCAGCGAAACCCGCGCGGTTTCCCTCGACCAGATGCTGGCCGCCATCGCCCTGGCGGTGTTTTACCTGGGTTATGCCCACGATCACTTTGGGGCGGGTAAACGTCTGCACTGGATTTACCTGTTGCTGATCGTCGGTTTTGCGATCCGTGGGCCGATCGGCCTGGTGATTCCGACCGGCGTGCTGTGCAGCTATTACCTGATCAACCGGCAATGGCGGCAACTGTTCAGCTTCGGCTTATTGGCACTGGCATTGCTGGTGGCGTGCGTTGGCCTGCTGTTGCTGATGGCCAAGCTCAGCGGCGGCGAGCGCTTCATGCAGGACGTGATTCGCATGCAGTTCCTCGGCCGTATGGATGGCAGCGAAGGCTCCAGCGGCGTGCTGTATTACTTCACCAGTTCCTTGGGCAACTACGCCATGGCCTATCCCATGGCCGTGTTGGTGCTGCTGGCAATGGTGATCAGCGGGCGCCGTGCGCCGGGGCCGGCGTTGCAGTTGGTGTGGTATTGCGCGGCGGCGGCCTTGCTGGTGATGCTTGGCCTGTCGATTCCCCAGGCGAAAAAGGCGCGTTATGTGCTGCCGATGTTGCCGATGGCGGCGATCATCGCGGCGTATCCGTTCCAAGTTGCGCACGGGCGGCTCTTTGCCTGGCTGCGTGTTCTGATGCTGGGTATCTGGACGTTGCTGCCGACACTGTTGATCGCCGGCTTGCTGTTGGCGCGACCGCGCTATCCGGAGCAGTTGAGCCACCTCGGGTGGGTGTTCGGCGTGCTGGGGGCGCTGCAGGTGTTGGCGCTGTTGACGTTATTCAAGATCCGCTGGCGCCCAGTCGGGCCAGCCTTTGCAGCAGTACTGGCGGTGTGGGCCACGTATATTCTGGTGGTCGAACCGCTGGAGCGCAGTGTCTACGACACACGCACGTTTACCCTGCAGGTGCATGAACAGGTGATGCAGCAACGCGCGCCAGTGGTGTTGCACGGTCTGGGCAAAGACGCCAAGGCGATCAAATACATGGTCAACCTCGACTGCGACCAGGTGCCTTTGTTTACCCAGCAAACGGCCGACCTGAAGCCGATCCAAGGTCCCGCCTGGGTAGTGATGAGCGAAGCGGATTACGAAGGCATGACGGACCCGCGTTTTCGCTCCATCACCCCGACCTTGGCCGGTGAATTTGACCGCAACCCTTACGTGCTGCTGCACCTGGTCAAAACCCCGCAACCTTGAGCCCTGCGCCGGCGCTCCCCGGCGCAGAGAACTCCTACGTAGCTTTACGTAATGGCTGATGCCATTTCACTTTCCTGCGTCCAAAACCCGACTGTAAACTCGCCTGCGTGCGGTATTCATTTACCGCCACAGGTCATGGATTACAACAAGGACGTTGGAGGAGAGCACCGTGCCAGATAAAGTTTCGCTTGATCCCGCTGCTTCCTGGACCCGTGATGGGATGCCTTCGGGCTACCTACCCGTGCCGTCGTTGGATCGATTGATGGGTTTGCGTGATGCCCTGGTGGCGCTGAACGGGCCGCTGGCCAGTGAGCCAGGGCTACGGGAAAACCTGCAAAGACGCTTTTTGGATGAAGACTTCAATAATCGCGTGCTGGGTAAAATGTGCAGCTCGCTGATCGGATAGCCCCCTACAACTCAATATTCTTGCATTCAACCCTCATTAATATGCATTGGCGCCCTGCTTCCCAGCCCGGCACACTGCAGCTGTTCCTTCCCCCAAATGTTGGAACGTTCAAAGGGCTTCTCCGGGCGACCAGACAAGCCTTTTTTTTGCCCGCTGTTTATGGACGCCCTTTCAATGTTCGCTCGCTGGTACCCTGCTGCTATCAACACCCGTCCCACCGAATGGAGCCGTGCCGCGATCGGCATGGCGCTGGGCACCCTGTTCAGTGTCTGGCTATGCGCCCAAGTATTTGGCATGGACGTGGCCCTGCATCTGCTCGGCCCTCTCGGCGCGTCGGCCGTGTTGTTGTTCGCGGTGTCATCAGGCGCTTTGGCGCAGCCGTGGTCGATCATCGGTAGCTACCTGTGCGCGGGTGTCCTGGCGTTGCTGGTGGCTCGCGTCCTCGGGCCTTCCCTGGGCGGCGCCTGCCTGGCGGCGGGCATGACGGTGGTGCTGATGTGCTGGTTGCGCTGCCTGCATCCGCCGGCCGGGGGCCTGGCCATGACGCTGGTGCTGGCCGACCCGGCCTCCGCCGCCTTGGGCTGGTATGAGTTGGGCGCGGTATTGCTGGGCGCCGGAGCCTTGCTGACGTGTGCACTGGCTTACAACAATGCCACGCGCACGCGCTACCCCAAGGGTGCCATCGAGTCCTCGCCGGTTATCTTGAACGATCCCAAGGCCGGTCACGACCCTGCAATCACCGCTGCCGACCTGAAACTGGCGCTGGCTGAAATGGAGCAGTTCTACGATGTGGAACCTACGGCGCTGGAGCAGTTGATCCACGCGGCGGAGACCCACGCCAGGCGCCGCAGTATTGGTGAGGTGCTGGCCAGTCGGGTGCCTTGAGGCCACCATTCTTTCCCTGCATAAATGCAAAAACGACCTGCATGATTGAGGGTTGTACTGTGCAAATTTGCACTGGTACGATCACACGATGGTTCGTGCGCGAACATCTTGATAAAGAATAATAAAAGCAGGGAGTTATCGATGACTGCTCAGGTTTCAACCGAGGCAAGCCACGCAGCAATACTTCAGGACGAAGTCCTCGCCGAAGTCCGCAACCACATCGGGCACCTTACCCTCAATCGCCCCGCCGGCTTGAATGCCCTTACCCTGCAGATGGTCCGCAGCCTGACGTCCCAGTTGCAGGCATGGGCGGATGATCCACAGGTGTATGCCGTGGTCCTGCGCGGCGCCGGCGAAAAAGCCTTTTGTGCCGGCGGCGATATTCGTTCGCTGTACGACAGCTTCAAGAATGGCGACACCCTGCACCAGGACTTCTTCGTCGAGGAATACGCGTTGGACCTGGCCATCCACCACTACCGTAAACCGGTGCTGGCGCTGATGGACGGTTTTGTCCTGGGCGGCGGCATGGGCCTGGTGCAAGGCGCCGATTTACGCGTGGTCACCGAGCGCAGTCGCCTGGCGATGCCGGAAGTAGCCATCGGTTACTTCCCCGACGTAGGCGGCAGCTACTTCCTGCCGCGTATTCCCGGCGAGCTGGGGATTTACTTGGGCGTGACCGGGGTGCAGATCCGCGCGGCCGATGCGCTCTATTGCGGGCTGGCTGACTGGTACCTGGACAGCCACAAACTGGCCGACCTTGACCAGAAGCTCGACAACCTGAGATGGCACGACTCGCCGCTCAAGGACCTGCAAGGCGCGCTTGCCAGGCTGGCGGTGCAGCAATTGCCAGATGCGCCCCTGGCCGCTTTGCGCCCCGCCATCGACCACTTCTTCGCGCTGCCGGATGTGCCGAGCATCGTCGAGCAATTGCAGCAAGTCACCGTTGCCGACAGCCACGAATGGGCACTCAACACCGTCAGCCTGATGCAGACGCGCTCGCCCCTGGCCATGGCCGTTACCCTGGAGATGCTGCGCCGTGGCCGGCGCCTGTCGCTGGAGCAGTGTTTTGCCCTGGAACTGCACCTGGACCGCCAATGGTTCGAACGCGGCGACCTGATCGAAGGCGTACGCGCGTTGATTATCGACAAAGACAAAAGCCCACGCTGGAACCCGCCCACCCTGCATGGGCTGGCGCTCAGCCATGTAGAGAGCTTCTTCCATCACTTCGAGAAGGTTGTGAAATAAGCCATGCAAGACCTTGAATATACAGAAGAACAAGTGATGATCCGCGACATGGCACGCGACTTTGCCCGTGGTGAAATCGCCCCCTACGCCCAAGCCTGGGAAAAAGCTGGCTGGATCGACGACGCCCTCGTGGCGAAGATGGGGGAGCTGGGCCTGCTGGGCATGGTGGTGCCGGAAGAATGGGGGGGTACCTACGTCGATTACGTTGCCTACGCCCTCGCCGTCGAAGAGATTTCTGCCGGTGACGGTGCTACGGGCGCACTGATGAGTATCCATAATTCAGTGGGTTGCGGGCCAATCCTCAACTACGGCTCAGATGCACAAAAGCAAACCTGGCTGGCAGACCTCGCCAGCGGCCAGGCGATTGGCTGCTTCTGCCTGACCGAGCCCCAGGCCGGTTCAGAAGCCCACAACCTGCGCACCCGCGCCGAGCTGCGTGACGGCCAGTGGGTGATCAATGGCGCCAAACAGTTCGTCAGCAACGGCAAGCGTGCCAAGCTGGCCATTGTGTTTGCCGTGACCGACCCTGATCTGGGCAAGAAAGGGATATCGGCGTTCCTGGTGCCTACGCACACTCCGGGGTTCGTGGTGGACCGCACCGAACACAAGATGGGCATCCGCGCCTCCGACACCTGCGCCGTCACGTTGAACCAGTGCACGGTGCCCGAGGCCAACCTGCTGGGTGAGCGTGGCAAGGGCCTCGCGATTGCCCTGTCCAACCTGGAAGGCGGGCGCATTGGCATTGCCGCCCAGGCGCTGGGGATCGCCCGTGCAGCGTTTGAGGCCGCCTTGGCGTATGCGCGTGATCGCGTGCAGTTCAACAAGGCGATCATCGAGCACCAGAGCGTGGCCAATCTGCTGGCAGACATGCAAACCCAACTGAATGCCGCACGCTTGCTGATCCTGCACGCCGCACGCCTGCGCAGCGCCGGCAAGCCATGCCTGTCGGAAGCCTCCCAGGCCAAGCTGTTTGCCTCGGAAATGGCCGAGAAGGTCTGCTCCTCCGCGATGCAGATTCACGGTGGGTACGGGTATTTGGAAGATTATCCGGTGGAGCGTTACTACCGGGACGCGCGGATCACGCAGATTTACGAAGGGACCAGCGAGATTCAGCGGATGGTCATTGCGCGGGAACTGAAGAATTACTCATAAAAAACGGGTTACTCTAACTGTCACATCGCATAAACCCTGTGGGAGGGGGCTTGCCCCTCCCACATTTGACATCCAGTGTTTGTCAGGCCGGGTTACTTATCCTTGAACTCGGGTGCACGCTTGGCCACAAACGCCGCCATGCCTTCCTTCTGATCCTGCGTCGCAAACGCTGCATGGAACACCCGGCGCTCAAAACGCACGCCTTCGGACAGGCTCACTTCAAACGCGCGGTTCACGCTTTCCTTGACCATCATGCTGATCGGCACCGACTTGCCGGCAATCAGCGTGGCAACTTTCAAGGCTTCCTCCAGCAGCTCATCGGCCGGCACGATGCGCGCGACAATCCCGCAGCGCTCCGCTTCCACCGCGTCGATAAAACGCCCGGTCAGGCACATTTCCATGGCCTTGGCCTTGCCCACCGCGCGGGTCAGCCGTTGGGTGCCGCCCATGCCGGGCAGGACGCCGAGGTTGATTTCCGGCTGGCCGAACTTGGCGCCGTCACCGGCCAGGATGAAGTCGCACATCAACGCCAGTTCGCAGCCGCCGCCCAGGGCGAAGCCGTTCACCGCCGCGATAATCGGTTTGCGGCGATTGGCCACGCGGTCGCTGTCGCTGAACAGGTCATCGAGGTAGATCTGCGGGTAGGTCAGCTCGGCCATTTCCTTGATGTCGGCGCCGGCGGCAAAGGCTTTTTTCGAGCCGGTCAACACGATGCAGCCGATGTCAGGGTTGGCTTCCAGGCCGTCCAATGCCTGGTTCAATTCGCTGACCAGTTGCGCATTCAGGGCGTTCAAGGCGTTTGGACGATTGAGGGTAATCAGCCCGACGCGGCCTTGGACGTCGAGCAAAATGGTTTCGTAACTCATGTATCGGCTCCTTAGAGATTGCGTGAGATGACCATGCGTTGGATGTCGCTGGTGCCTTCGTAAATCTGGCAGACCCGCACGTCGCGGTAGATCCGCTCCAACGGGAAGTCGCTCAGGTAACCGTAACCGCCCAGGGTTTGCAAGGCGGCCGAACAGACTTTCTCGGCCATTTCCGAGGCAAACAGCTTGGCCATGGAGGCTTCCACCAGCGCCGGCTTTCCGCTGTCGCGCAGGGCGGCGGCATAATGCACCATCTGCCGGGCGACCGCGATTTGCGTGGCCATGTCCGCCAGGCGGAAGGCCACGGCCTGGTGCTCAATGATGGGCTTGCCAAAGCTTTCGCGCTCGCGGGCATAGTCACGGGCCGCCTCAAAGGCGGCGCGGGCCATGCCGACCGATTGCGAGGCGATGCCCACGCGGCCGCCTTCGAGGTTGGCCAGGGCAATCTTGTAGCCTTCGCCCTCCTCCCCAAGCCGATTGGCCACCGGCACTTTCACGTCTTCAAACAGGATCTGGCACGTATCGGACGCATGCTGGCCGAGCTTGTCTTCGACGCGGGCCACGGTGTAGCCCGGCGAGTCGGTCGGTACGATAAAAGCGCTGATTCCGCGCTTGCCCGCCGCAGGATCAGTCACGGCAAACACAATCACGACCCCGGCGTTCTGCCCGGAGGTGATGAACTGTTTGCAGCCGTTCAGCACGTAGTGGTCGCCTTCCAGGCGCGCACGGGTTTTCAGGCTGCTGGCGTCGGAACCGGCCTGGGGCTCAGTGAGCGCAAAGGCGCCCAGCATGGCACCACTGGCCAGTGGCTTGAGGAAGTGCTCTTTCTGTTGGTCGTTACCGAATGTGAGAATCGGCACGCAACCGACCGAGTTGTGCACGCTCATGATGGTGGAGCAAGCGCCATCACCCGCCGCGATTTCTTCCAGGGCCATGGCGTAGGCCAGGTAACCGGTGTCGCAACCGCCCCACTGTTCCGGCACCAACATGCCGAAAAAGCCCAGTTCGGCCATCTCACCGATGGCTTCCTTGGGGAAACGGTGCTCGCGGTCCCATTCGGCGGCAAAGGGTTTCAGGCGTTCCTGGGCAAAGTGCCGGGCCGCGTCGCTGATCTGCAGTTGTTCGTCATTGGGCAGCATCTGGGCTCCTTAATACAGGCATTCGACGGCCATGGCCGTGGCTTCACCACCACCGATGCAAATCGCGGCGACGCCGCGCTTGAGGCCTCTCTGGCGCAGGGCCGAGAGCAGGGTCACCAGGATCCGCGCACCCGATGCGCCGATCGGATGGCCCAGGGCGCAGGCGCCACCATGGACATTGACCTTGGCGTGGGGGATTTCCAGCTTGCTCATGGTCACGAGGCTGACCACGGCAAAGGCTTCGTTGATCTCGAACAGATCAACCTCATCTAGGTTCCAGCCAGTCTTGGTCATCAGTTTGCGAATTGCCCCGACCGGCGCCACCGGGAACAGACCCGGCTCATCGGCAAACGCGGCATGCCCGTGGATCACCGCCAAGGGCTTGAGGCCACGTTGCTGCGCCTCGGACTGGCGCATCAGCACCAACGCCGCCGCGCCATCGGAAATCGAGCTGGAGTTGGCCGCTGTCACGGTGCCGCCTTCGCGGAAGGCCGGTTTCAGGCTGCCGATCTTGTCCAGTTTGGCCTTGGGCGGCTGCTCATCATGCTGGATGGTTTTCTGTTCTTTGCCCACGGTGACCTGAACCGGGACAATCTCGGCGGCGAAGCTGCCATGGGTAATGGCCTCTTGTGCACGGGTCAACGAAGCAATGGCGAACGCGTCCTGGGCTTCACGGCTGAAACCGTTGTGCAGGGCGCAGTCTTCGGCAAAGGTGCCCATCAGGCGGCCTTTGTCATAGGCGTCTTCCAGGCCGTCGAGGAACATATGGTCCAGCACCTTGCCGTGACCCATGCGGTAGCCGCTGCGCGCACGGTCCAGCAGGTAGGGTGCGTTGGACATGCTTTCCATGCCCCCGGCAATCACCACGTCGACACTGCCGGCCAGCAGTGAATCGTGAGCCAGGATCGCCGCCTCCATGCCCGAGCCGCACATTTTGTTGAGGGTGGTGCAGCGCGTGGCCTTGTCCAGCCCGGCGCCCAGGGCAGCCTGGCGCGCCGGTGCCTGGCCGAGGCCGGCGGGCAGTACGCAGCCGAACAGCACTTCATCCACGGCATCGGTGGCGATACCGGCGCGCTCGACGGCGGCACGAATCGCGGCGGACCCCAGCTGCGGCGCAGTCAGGCTCTTGAGATCGCCCTGGAACCCGCCCATGGGCGTGCGCACGGCGCTGACAATAACGATAGGATCAGTCATGCGGGTTGCTCCTTACTTCGCAGCCATGCGCAGGGCGCCGTCGAGACGGATCACCTCACCATTGAGCATGCTGTTTTCGATGATGTGCCGCACCAGCGCGGCGTATTCGTCCGGTTTGCCCAGGCGTGGTGGGAACGGTACGCCCGCCGCCAGGGAGTCGCGGACTTCCGGGGTCATGCCAGCCATCATCGGCGTTTCGAAGATGCCGGGGGCGATGGTCATCACGCGAATGCCAAAGCGCGCCAGCTCACGTGCGGCAGGCAGGGTAAGGCTGGCGATGGCGCCCTTGGACGCGGCATACGCCGCCTGGCCGATCTGCCCGTCAAACGCCGCCACCGAGGCGGTGTTGATGATCACGCCGCGCTCGCCGTCGGTATTCGCCTCGGTTTCAGCGATAACGGCGGCCGCCAGGCGCAACAGGTTGAAGCTGCCGATCAGGTTGACGTTGATCACCTGGGCAAAGCTCGCCAGGCCGTGGGGGCCGTTCTTGCCGAGGATTTTCTCGCCACGCACCACGCCGGCACAGTTGACCAGCCCATGCAGGCCGCCAAAGGCTGCGACGGTGGCCTGCACGGCGGCTTCGGCCGCCGCTTCCTGGCTGATGTCCGCGACGCAGCTGCGGGCATTGTCGCCCAGCTGCTTGGCCTTGGCGGCCACGGCATCGGTATTCAGGTCTACCAGCATCACCTTGGCACCCGCAGCGATCAGCATCTCGGCAGTCGCCGCACCGAGGCCCGAAGCACCGCCGCTGACCAGGAAGATCTTGTTTTCAATCTGCATTGTTGTTTCCTTGAACGGTCCGAATCGTCGAAATAGTCGCCCCGCAGCGCTGTAGCGGCAATGGTCAAAGCCCTCAACCTGGCTGACTGTTTTGGCCAGTCATCGAGCTCGCTGATCAACCGGTCGGCCCAAGCGATTGGACGGCTGGGGTGCTTGCTTCTAACCTGATGGCCTGCGCCACTCACGAAGCCCGCCCCTGAATGATAGTCCGCCCCAAACCCAACCTGCTGGGCATCCTGTTTTCCCTCAAGGGCTCGATCGCCAAGCGCATCGCCCTGCGCAGCCTGCTGGTCACCTTGCTGGCCTCGGTGATCGTGCTGGTGGAAACCCTGCACCCGGCGTATTTCTCCAAGGTCAATGCCACGCCGTTCACGTTGCTGGGGTTGTCGCTGTCGATCTTCATGAGCTTTCGCAACAACGCCTGCTATGACCGCTGGTGGGAGGGTCGCAAGCAACTGGGGCAGATGATCATCGATGTGCGCTCGTTGATTCGCGAAACCCAGGTGCTCAGTGACCCGGCCGAACGTGCGGGGTTGCTGCGCAGCCTGTGTGGCTTCGCGCATGGCCTGATCGCGCGGTTGCGCCACGAGGATGAAGCCCAGGCAATACAGCCTTGGAGCACGTTCCAGCCGCACCACCCCAACCTCCCCGACAATGTCCTGCAACAGGTGGGGGCCCGGTTTCCCGCGTTGGCCGCGCAAGGTGCGATCAGTGAATGGCGCTACACCCAGCTGGAAGCGCGACTGGTCAGCCTCAGTCAGGTGCAGGCATCCTGCGAGCGGATCAAAAGCACGCCACTGCCCTTCCCCTACACCCTGCTGCTGCATCGCACCATCTACCTGTTCTGCATCCTGCTGCCATTCGCCATGGCTGAGCCGCTGGGCTGGTTGACGCCAGTGTTCACCGCCATCGTCAGCTACACGTTTTTCGGGCTGGATGAAATCGGCGATGACCTTGAGGACCCGTTCGGCTTTGATGAGAACGACCTGCCCTGCAATGCCATCCTGCGCACCCTTGAGCGCGAAGTACTCGCGGCCCTCGGTGAAACCGCGCTGCCGCCGACGCTGGAACCGGTGGAATACGTGCTCACCTGAGAGAGGTTTGACACTCGCCGTGGTCTGACCGAAGCTGGTGGCTTTGTATTAGCTGCCTTAGCTTTCGGACGCCTGCATGTCAAAGTCACGCCGTTACTCCATCATCGGCCTGTGCGCCCTGTTGTTGATTGTGCTGTTCACTTGGTATTTCTCTCGGTCCACCCCAGTGGCCGTGCCTCCCGCCATTGCCCACGGTTACGCCAAAGCCTTGAAACAGGCGCATAACGGTGAGCCTGGGGCGGCGCGCGTGTTGTATCAGCAGTTAGGCCGCCCAGACCTGACGCCCGAGCGCCGGGTGGCGCTGCATGCCGAGCTGCCCAACTACCCCAGCCCCCAAGCCTTGAAGCTGGCCGACAAAGACTTGAGCAGCGATTCACCCCAGGTACGCGAGGCCGCCATCCACAGTATTGTCGGCCTGGTGCCGACCGGTCAGCGCACACTGTTGCTCGGCCCGGTGCTGGATGATCCTGAACAGGAAGTACGGTTTGCCGCCGCCAATGCGTTGCTGGGCTTGTCGCCCGACACCTTGGGCCTGTATTTCGGGCCCTTGCAGCAAGTGCTGGATGAGTTTGTGAAAAAGCTCAAGGCCCAGCCCGAAACCGCCGAAGGCTGGATTCAGCTGGCGCGTCTCTACATCCACAGCGCCCTGTTGCCGGACGCGCAACATGCGCTTGAGCAGGCCATGCGCTTGCAACCGGACAACCTGCAAGCCGTGGTAGCGCAGATCGAACTCCTCGACAAACAGGGCAAGTCCGAAGAGTCCCGCCAATTGCTGGCGCGCCAACTGGCGGCGCACCCTGAATCAGCCTACCTGCAACACGCCCTTGGCCTGTGGCTGTTGCACCATGGCGAACGCCCTTACGCACTGCTGGGCCTGTCGAAAGCGGTGGAGCTGGAGCCGGACAATCAGGACTACCGCTACGACCTGGCCACCACCCTGCACGCCCAGCAGGAATTGGAAGCGGCCCAGCGCCAGTTGGAAGAAATCATCCAGCGCCACCCGGCCAATCGCAAGGCGCGGGTGCTGCTGGTCAATTACTGGAAGGAAAGCGGCCAGTTGCAAAATGTCCAAGTGTTGCTCGCGCAACTTGAGCAACAGAACCCGGACGACCCGGCATTGCAGCAGGGCTTATAGCGTGGCCACCATTTTTGTAAAACGTGGCCTCGCGCTCATTTCCCCAGTAAAAGGTTGAACCGCCGCAAAGCACTACGGTCAAGAGAATATGGCGCGTCCACATGGCCGCGCATCCTCTACTCGTATGTGACCTGAGGGCACTTCTTGTCTACATCCAAAGCGCAACTATCCGAAAAAGCGGCCATTGGCATTGAAGGTCTTGATGACATTCTTGCCGGTGGACTCTCGCGCAGCCACCTGTTCCTGCTGGAAGGTGAGCCCGGTACCGGTAAAACCACGGTCGCCCTGCATTTCCTGCAGGCGGGGGCGAAAAGCGGCGAGCGATCGCTGTACATCACCCTATCGGAAACCGAGCGCGAGTTGCGTCAAGGTGCCACGTCTCACGGTTGGGACCTGGATGACAACATTCATATCTTCGAACTGACGCCGCCGGAAAGCCTGCTCAACGCCGACCACCAGCAAAGCCTGCTGTATTCCTCCGACCTGGAACTGGGCGAGGCCACCCGGCAGATCTTCGAGGTGGTGGAACGGGTGAAGCCGACCCGCGTGGTCATCGACAGCCTTTCGGAAATCCGCCTGCTGGCGCAAAGCTCCCTGCGCTATCGCCGGCAGATCCTGGCGATCAAGCACTACTTTGTGCGTTACGACGCCACCGTCCTGTTGCTGGACGACCTCACCACCGAATCCCTCGACAAGACCGTGCACAGCGTTGCGCATGGCGTCATCCGCCTGGAAGAGCTGACCCCCAACTATGGCGCCGAGCGCCGCCGGGTGCGGGTGGTGAAGTACCGCGGCCAGAAATACCGGGGCGGCTTTCATGACTTCACCATCATGCAGGATGGCGTCCATGTGTTCCCACGCTTGGTGGCCGCCGAGCATCGCGGGGGCTATAAACGCGAGACCTTGAGCAGCGGCATTGCCGCGCTGGATGCGTTGATGGGCGGCGGGGTCGAGACCGGCTCCAGCAGCCTGATTCTCGGCCCGGCCGGTACCGGCAAGTCGCTGATCTCGATGATCTTCGCCGCCGCTGCCGTGGAGCGCGGCGAAAAAGCCGCACTGTTTATTTTCGATGAAGAGCTGGGGTTGTTGTTCGAACGCATGAAAAACATGGGTATCGACCTCACCGCCCTGCAGGAAACCGGCAACTTGCTGATCGAACAGGTCGATGCCGCTGAGTTGTCGCCGGGCGAGTTCTCGCACCGGGTGCGGCGTTGCGTCGACGAACGCGGAATCAAAACCGTGGTCATCGACAGCATCAACGGCTACCAGGCGGCAATGCCCGAAGAAAACGCGCTGATCCTGCATATGCACGAACTGCTGCTGTACCTCAATCGCCGGGGCGCGGCGACCTTTATGACGGTCGCGCAACACGGGCTGGTCGGTGATATGCAGGCCCCCGTCGACATCACCTATCTGGCGGACACGGTGATCCTGCTGCGCTACTTCGAAGCCTTGGGCAAGGTGCGTCGAGCCATCTCGATCATCAAGAAACGCACAGGCACCCATGAAGCCACCATTCGCGAATACCGAATTGGCAGCCAGGGCATGACCGTTGGCGAGCCCCTTGATAACTTCCAAGGCGTGTTGCGCGGCATACCGACCTACATGGGCGCAGGCTCCCCTTTGCTCAAGGATGAGGGGGTGTGACGGCGCTCTCTCCCGTCTCCGAGCGTGCGATCGTCCTTGCGCCAATGGGCCGTGACGGGTCGCTGGCGTTGATGATGCTCAACGAGGCTGGCTACGCTGGCGTCACTGTCGGCAGCCTGGTGCAAGTGTGCGAAGCGCTGGAGCAAGGTGCAGGCTTACTGATCATTGCGGCTGAAGCGTTGCGCGGGGTTGATCTGGAACCCTTGCTGGAGTACTTGCATCAGCAGCCGGCCTGGTCGGATTTGCCCATTGTGCTGATGACCCATCACGGCGGCAGCGAACAGAATGGCTCATCCCACTTGAGCGGTTTGTTGGGCAACGTGACGTTTCTGGAGCGACCGTTCCACCCTGTGACGTTGATCAGCCTGGTGAGTACCGCCCTGCGCGGTCGGCGCCGTCAATACGAAGCACGTGACCGCCTGATTGACTTGAGCGAGAGTGAACTGCGCTTGCAGCGCACGCTGGAGACCCTCGAGCAGCAAGTCGAAGAACGTACGGCGCAATTGCGCAGCAATGAAGAAGCCTTGCGCCAATCGCAGAAAATGGAAGCCGTCGGCCAATTGACCGGCGGCATCGCCCACGACTTCAACAACATGCTCACCGGCATCATCGGCAGCCTGGAATTGCTGCGCAGGCGTGTATCCCGGGGCAAGTTGGACGATCTGGACAGTCTTATCGACCTCGGTGTGACCTCGGCCAACCGAGCGGCGGGCCTCACCCATCGACTCCTGGCGTTTTCCCGTCGCCAATCACTGGATTCAAAACCCGTGGGGATCAACCAACTGGTGTTTTCCATGGGCGAGTTGCTGCAGCGCAGCATCAACGAGAGCATTACGCTGGACATGCGCCTGAACGACCAGCTCTGGACCGCCGAAGCCGACCCGAACCAGTTGGAAAGCGCCCTGCTCAACCTGGTTATCAACGCGCGAGACGCGATGCCCGGTGGCGGCAAGCTCACGGTCGAAACCGCCAATCGCCATCTCGACAATGTGTTCACGGCGGCCTATGGCACCCTGAAACCCGGTGACTACGTGGAATTGAGCGTCAGCGATAACGGCTGCGGCATTCCGGAAAGCGTGATGGGCCGCGTGTTCGATCCGTTTTTCACCACCAAACCGATTGGCCAGGGCACGGGCCTGGGGTTGTCGATGATCTACGGGTTTGCGCGCCAATCCCATGGCCATGTGACGATCCACAGTGAAGTGGGAAAAGGCACCACGGTCAGCCTGTTTTTGCCACGGTTTGTCGGTGAAATGGCAACGCACGAAGCGGTCAACCCGACGTTATTGCCATTCGCCAACGCGGGTGAAACGGTGCTCATCGTCGAAGATGACCCCGCCGTGCGTGTATTGGTCAGTGCGGTACTCAAAGAACTGGGCTACGCCTTTGTCGAGGCTGGCGATGCCGATACGGCGCTGCCGATCATCGAGTCCGAGCAGCGTATCGACTTGATGATCAGCGACGTGGGCTTGCCCGGCATGAACGGCCGACAGCTGGCAGAAATCGGCCGGCAGATTCGGCCGGAACTCAAGGTGCTGTTCATTACCGGGTATGCCGAGCACGCCGCCGTACGGGGAGGTTTTCTGGACCCGGGCATGCAATTGATCACCAAGCCGTTTACCTTTGACCTGTTGACGGCGAAGGTCAGGGAGATGATTCAGGCGTGAGGTAGGTTGTGTGACGTCAACCACCAGGCGGGCAATTTTCGAGCGTGACCTGAAGCAGGTAAAAGACAGAAACAAAAATACGGTTCAGTACTGGAATCATAGGGGCGCTTGAGGCACGTAAAGTTACCGCTGGGAGTTAGAATTTTTCCCGGCAGACTTTAATCCTGACGATTGAGCCGCCGCCCTATGAGCATTTCCAGCAGTTCTGTACGTGCATTCCCTTCCCCCGTTCGCCTCGAAGCCCCCGCCACCGAGGTTTCGGCCATAGTAGGCGTGGTATCGGAACCTGCCGGCCCCCCATTACCCAGCGCTACTGATTCCCTACGCACCAAGAGCGACGCTGAACTGGCGCAAAACTACGCTAAAGCGTTGTTGGGGTTTACGGGGGCTAAGGTCAACGACAACGCCATCATGGTTGATGTCCCTCCGGGCTCGACGTTCGGCCAATGGTGGACTCAGTTGGGCAATGCTGCTCAATCTCGGGATTTTGTTGAATGGCGGCGATATGTCAGAGCCCTTCCAGGATCAATTGAAATTCTGCCGAAAACTGGTCAGATCAGCTACAAGGTAGCGCCGGATGTCTCGCTCACGGCGTCTATGCAGAAGCGCGGTAGCGAGGACCCGCGATGGTCTGCTGCCAGGGCGCCGTTAGTGGATGCAGGTCTGGTCATATCCGACAAAAACATGCCTTTCCCGCTGCCATCGCCTGATTCCCCCGACCGTGCGCCAGCTTGGCTGGTTGGGCGCTTCTACTTTGAGCAACAACAAAACACAGCCTTGGAATTTCAACAACGTTCAGCTGAACTTGAACAGGAAAAGACTTTTGGTTTACTGGACCCGGCTCATTTCCCTGGCGTTCAGGAGCAACGTAGCGAGGATGCTTTAGACAATCAGAAAGTTGCACTTGGCAACATCAACAACCGGCACGACGTGGCGGTGTCGCTCAAGCACCTGGTTTCAGTTTTGGAGACTGGCAACCTGGAGGTTTCGGCGATTCCCAAGTATTTGCGTGATACCACCTTCACTGTTCATCCCGACTCGTCATATGAACGGGACAGGGGGCTGCCGGAAGGGGAAGCCGTCAGCCTGCAGGACTTTCTTGAGTACCACGGCTTTGATAGTCCAGTCACCGCAGAGGATGCGCAGAACCTCAGGTCGTTGCTCCTCGCGCCGGCACCCCGCAGCCCGATATACGGCAACTACGGAGGTGCAACGTCCTGGCCTCGACCGCTTGACGAGGAGGCGCAACGGCAACTGTCTGCGTTTTTGCTTTACGGTGATGTCGGCAACCTGAACCTCGCGTCCACTCGCTGTGTGCTGGAGTCGTTGATGCGGGGCATTGCGTTTGAACCGTCCGAGCTGCGTAACCCGCAGCAAGTGCTCGACCGAATCATCCAATCGCCGAAGGGGCAAGCGTTGGGCGAGGCGATCAAAGCCAGGTTTGACGCGCTGTCGGTCTCCGGCAGCGCCAATGACTGGTTGATGGCCGCCTTGAACCTGCAGTTGCATGACGCGCCCGAAGCCGCCCGCTCAGCACTGCCGGCAAAGCATGTCGACGGCTTTGACTTGGCCGGGCAGCAGCTCAAAGGCCAACCGTTATCCAAAACCGCCCAGAGCGTGGCCGATTACCTTTATTTCCAAACGCGCCGAGCCTCAACCCCCGAAAAAGCATTGATCCAGGCCCACTTGCTGTTGGCCTCAAGGGCGCCGGAGTTACTGGTGAAGGATATTCCTCCGACGGTCACCCATGGCTCCATCGCCCACGTCAACTTCAGTATTGCGGTGGCGCGCATTGAGGCTGAGGCGCCTGGTCGCGCCGCGACGATGACATACGGGGAGATCATGTTGAATGCGCAGATCCAGCCAGTCTCGGCGGCTCAACGCCAGATCGAATACATCGCGCATCATGAAGCGCTCAAGGAATGGGGTATTACCAATAGCATCGTCCCCCAGGTGACCTCGCCGGAAGACATGAACACAGTGGCTCAGGCCTACAACGAGCAACTCATCGAATTGAGACACGCATCCGAGGCGCAAAGCGCGCCTGTGCCGGCTTCCCGCAGGTAAATCGCCTTGGCGGAGTTGCGCAAGGTTTTGGGCGATGATGTGCGCCTGGAGCTCAAATGCATAGTGCTCGCCACTTACGATAAAGATCGGCCGGGGCCCTACTCGATACTGGACCTATATATCGAAGGCATGCTGCAAAACCCTCCGATGCGGCCCTATCATCCTCGTCTCCCCGACAGATCCAAAACGCCTAACAGCTGGGTGCTTGAGCCTTATACGCCCCCAAGCAGAAGCCCAGGCCGCTCTGAAGCAAACACACCCAATTTCACGATTGACGGTGTATTGAGCAAGACTCAATCGCTGAGGGATGTCAATCAACAGTTCCATGTTGAATTTGCACAATTCGGCCAGGCCCTTGATAAAAGCGTCGCCACGCAAGTCAAGAACCTGATATCGCAGTTGCCCCTGGAAGACCGCAAAAATATTGAATACGGGAGTCTATCGCTCTTCCGGGAATTTAAAGGCACGACGCGTGTTGGCCAGGGTCAGATGATCTTCCGGGCGATGTCGGCAGGCAACCCTGTCCTGTTGAAAGTGGTGCGTGACGGGGTTTCGCACACCTACGAAGTGAACGTGCAAAAGAACACGCTCGAAAAGCGCCGGGACCTGGGTGACTTCCAACCGGGTTATCAACCTGGGCTGGGTATTGAAGGGGGCGAGCGGCGAAACATCAACACGCCCTACACGGACATGGTACCGGTCACGCTTTCCATCCGCGATGAAAGCAAGCCCAATCAGCGAGAGCAGCTCGCACACGCGAAAACGGATACGGGCGGCCCGCTGAATAGCTTTTCCAGCCCCAGAACGTCAGCCATCGGTGCCACGGTGGCCAAGGTCACCAGCTTCTGGCAAGCGCTGGAAACCGAGGCGCGAGGGGTTACCACCGTTGAATCCGAAGTGCCCTTTTACAAGAAATTCAATGAATTCGTTCTTAACCTGATTCCGCTCAGATCAGCCATCAAAAACTTTACCGATGGCAATATCGGTGAAGGCATCGTCGACTTGTCGCTCGACATATTCGGCATTCTGACGGCAGGTGCAAACGTCGTTGGTAAAGCCGCGAAAGTTGCAAATGGCACCCTGTCAGCCGGTGGTAAGGCGCTGCGCATTACAAAGACCCTGGGGCGTGGAACGCTCAGCTTGATCAACCCCTTGGACGGCGCAACCGACTTACTGCGAGGCGCTGGGCGCGGCGCGCGAAACGTGGCGAGGCACATCATTGCTGACGTGGGCCAGGATATCCGGCAGTTACGAGGCGCGAGGACGAGCTATGACATGGTGAGCGCGAGTAAACAGTTCGATCGCGCTTCAATCGGCACATTCAAACTTGACAGCGATTTTGCAGAGGGGGCCGCGGTCTTTAAAAATAACAACTGGTACGCCTACAACCCCATTACCCGGCAACCCTATGGTCCCGCGTTAAACGATTTCCTGCCTTCAGCACGCTTAGAGGCGGGTTCTTTCGCAACGTGGGCGACCGCGAGCGATGGTCGCCGGAAGATTGAGGACTCCCTGATTGAAAACTGGGGGAAAAAAGTGGCGAAACATCGCAATGGTCCAGAAAGCGCTGATTTTGATGAAGGCTATAACACTGGAACATTACAGAGTGTGAAAGGTTTATCCAGCGCTAAAAGTATCAAGGATCTGATGGAACTGGCCAACAAACAAACGTTGACGGCAAAGCAGCTGGGGACTCTGGTCAGGAAATACGATGATATTGCCTATGCGTTCGGCCGAAAAGCGTCGGCGCGTTTCATCAGCGTTATAGAACCTGGCTTCGGCAAGGTCGTCCCTATCCCACAAGTTATCTACCTTTCCCAAACCGCTCAACTGTCTGACGGACAGTGCGCCGCTCTTTCACGGGCCATGGCGAGCGCTATCGAGCAAGGGAAGGAAAAAGTGCTGATAAGAAATATGTACACCGCTGCCGCTTTCCCCAAAGCTCCCGCCTCCAGGCAGTTTATGAAAACGCTGAATAAGCTTCAAATCCAAGTGGGCCCGAAGACTGCTTTCCATGCGGGGAAATCTACCCGGCAGCTCTCCTATCAAGACATGGTAAATGAACTCGCCAACTCTACCGTTTCAAAATCAATCATGATTGATTCTCCCCGCCATGCAATGGCCGCCGGTATCAAAATAGAGGGCACGGAGAAGTCATTTTATTTTTATGACCCCAACTTGGGTATCGCGACCTTTTCGAGTGCCGATGCCATGGAGGCAGGCCTGAAAAAACTCTTTCACGATAAAAAGTTGGGGGCGACCTATAGAACCCACAGCAATGATCGTAACAAGCTGGAATTTAAGGTCTTCGATCATGATGACGAATGGCAGGTGAAAAACAGTGTCTTCAGTCCAGAGCTCAAAAAACTGTATGACGCCCCTATCACATCGTCCTAAGCATCACGGACGCTTTGGAACACGGCGCTGGAAGGAAATCCGGACAGTCTGAACCCACTCGGTTCCCGAGAAATGAGCGGAGCCCTGGTTGGCTCCGCCATGTTTAAGACAACAATCGCTGGATATGCTCTTGCAGCGTATCCAGATCAAACGGCTTGGCCAGGATAGGCGCATTGCGCGTGATCGGGCTGTTACAGTCGAGGATTTCCTGCGGGTAGCCGCTGATGAAGATCACTTTCAGTTCAGGCCGTAACATGATCGCAGGCTCGGCGATCTGCACCCCGGAAATCCCACCCGGCAGGCGGTAGTCGGTGACCATCAAGTCCAGGTGCGGCTTGGTCGCCAGGATTTCGAAGGCCTGCTCCCCATCAATCGCCTTCAACACCCGATAGCCCAGGCCGGCCAGGTACTCACCCAGCACAAACATAATGGATTCGTCGTCCTCGACGATCAGAACGACATCTTGCGCATCTTCACTCATGGGAAGCCTTTGTTCGGTCAATTGCTGCAATTACGACCATGGGGTCACGCAGAAGGTTGCGTCGAAATGACGATTGATTTCATGCCGACGGTTCAAGGGGCAGGCACACCCGAAACAGGGCGCCCTCGCCTATCTGGCTTTCGACCTCGATGGTGCCGCCATGGGCTGCAACGATCTGCTCGGAAATAAACAGTCCCAGGCCCAGGCCTGCGGCCACCTGACTGGCGGACACACGCTCGAACTGTTGGAAAATACGTTTCTGGTTGTCTTCGCTGATGCCGATCCCGTGGTCGCGCACTTCCACGCGAGCTTCGCCATGTTCGCTGTACACGCGCACCTCCACCGGGCTCTTGGCCCCGTAGCGCAGGGCGTTGGTCAGCAGGTTCGTGACCACCTGCTCAATGCGGAACTCGTCCCAGTTACCTTCCACAGGGCCGTCCACAATCAGCTGCATGGACGATTCCGCAGCCGCCACTTGCGGCGCAAAGTTCTCTACCAAGTTGCTCACCAACTGCGCCAGGTCGAAGCGCGCCGGGCGAATGGACAGCTTGCCGGTGCGAATGCGCGACACATCCAGCATGTCTTCGATCAGGCGGATCAGGCTCTGGATCTGCCGCTCATCGCGGTCGACCATCGCGTGCATCTTGTCGAGGGCGAACGCCGCGGCGTTGTCCCGCGCCAGGTGCATCTTGCGCAGTTGGGTCTCGAGAATCAGGCCATTCAGGGGCGTACGCACTTCGTGGGCAACGATTGACATGAAGTCGTCGCGCATACGTACCGCCTGTTCCAACTCGGCCTGGGTGGCCTGCAGGCGCGTGAGCAGCAGTTCCTGTTCGCGACGGCTGCGCTCCAAGGCTTCGACTTGTTGCTTCATCGCCTTGCTCTGGCGATACAGGTCGACGAACACGTTGACCTTGCTCTTCACCGCATGGATATCCAGCGGTTTATGCAGGAAGTCGACGGCGCCGCTTTCGTAGCCTTTGAAGGCGTAATTGAGTTCGCGGCCGGCGGCGCTGACGAACACAATCGGGATGTTCTTGGTTTTCTCGGTACCGCGCATCAATTCGGCCAGCTCGAACCCGTTCATGCCGGGCATCTGCACGTCGAGGATCGCCATGGCGAACTCGTGCTCCAGCAACAGGGACAAGGCCTCGTCGGCGCTCAATGCCTTGAACACCTGGCGGTCCTCGCGCTTGATCAGCGCTTCGAGGGCCAGCAGGTTTTCCGGCAGATCGTCGACGATCAGCAGTTTGGCCTGGACAGTACTTAACATGGGGAATATTCCAGGGAAGCCAGCAATGAGCCAATGCGGCTCAACGTCAGAATGTGGTCGGGTGTGTGCAGCGCCAGCGCAGCCCGGGGCATGACGTCGACACGTGCTTCAGTGGGGTCTTGCACCACGGTGGTTCCACCCTGTCGCTTGACGTAGGCCAGGCCCCGGGCGCCATCGTGGTTGGCGCCGGTCAACAGGATGGCCATCAGGCCTTTGCCGTAGGCTTCAGCGGCGGACTCGAACAGGAAATCAATGGCCGGTCGCGAATGGTGCACGCGGTCTTCCTGGCTCAGCGACAAGCTGCGATCCTGCTCCACCGACAGGTGATAGCCGGGACCGGCAAAGTACAGGGTGCCCGGCTTGAGCGTTTCCTTGTCGCGCGCCTCCACCACCGGTATGGCGACGCGCCGGTCAAACACCTCGGCTAATTGACTACGGCGCTCGTCCGGCAGGTGCAATACGGCGACGATAGGCAAGCCGAAATCTGCCGGCAATTGGCCAAATACTATCAGCAACGCCTCTACGCCACCGGCGGAGGCGCCGATGACGATAGCCTCTATACCCCGGACCTTTGCCGGGCTGGCAGCCGCTTGATTCATAGTTTTCGGTAGATCCGTTCCTGTTTGACCAAGGGTTCGAACTGCTTGCCGTACGCGGAGAAGTCCAGGGTTTCCTTGCTGCCCAGCACCAGGAAGCCGCGATGACACAGCGACTCATGAAACAAACCAAATGCGCGATCTTGCAATTTTTTATTAAAGTAAATCAATACGTTACGGCATGAAATTAATTGAGTTTCTGAGAATACGCTATCGGTCGCCAAGCTGTGGTCGGCGAAGGTGACATTCTCGCGCAACGTTTTATCGAAGATCGCGTAATCGTAGGCCGCTGTGTAGTAGTCGGCAAATGAACGTTGGCCGCCGGCCTGCTGATAGTTGGCGGTGTAGGCGCGGACGTTCTCCAGGGAAAAGATGCCCTGCTTGGCCTTGTCCAGCGACGCCGGGTTGATATCGGTGGCGTAGATGATCGTACGCTCCAGCAACCCCTCTTCGCGCAACAGGATGGCCATGGAGTACACCTCCTCGCCCGTGCTGCAGCCGGCGATCCAGATCTTGATCGACGGATAGGTCTTGAGCAGCGGCACCACCTCCTGGCGGATCGCAAGGAAGTGCGACGGGTCGCGAAACATCTCGCTCACCGGAATCGTCAAGAACTGCAGCAACTGCATGAACGCCGCCGGGTCGTGCAGCACGCGCTCCTGCAAGGCGGAAATCGTCGCGCAATCGAACTGGCGCAACGCATGAGCCACACGGCGCTTGACCGACGCCCCGGAGTAATCCCGGAAGTCATAGCTGTACTTGAGGTAAATCGCCTCGATCAACAGGCGCAGCTCAATGTCGCTGCTTTTTTCCAAAAAACTTCGCTCCACTTAAATGCGTTCCATCTTCGGTAGCCATACGCGAATGAGTGAGAACAGACGATCCAGATCAATCGGCTTGGCCAGGTAATCGTTGGAACCGGCCGCCAGGCAACGTTCCTGGTCGTCCTTCATGGCCTTGGCCGTCACCGCGATGATCGGCAGCTTTTTCCAGCGCGGGTCCTGGCGGATCAAGGCGGTGGCCTCGTAACCGTCCATTTCCGGCATCATCACGTCCATCAGCACCAAGTCGATATCGTCGACTTCATTGAGTTTGTCGATGGCTTCACGGCCGTTACGGCCGATCACCACCACCGCGCCCTTGTGCTCCAGGGCGCTGGTCAGGGCAAAGATGTTGCGCACATCATCGTCCACCAGCAGGATTTTTCGCCCCTCGAACACCTTGTCGCGGCTGCGGGCGGTCTTGAGCATCTTCTGGCGGTCATGGGACAGCTGGGATTCGACTTTGTGCAGAAAGAGTGTGACTTCGTCCAACAGGCGCTCCGGCGAGCGGGCACCCTTGATGATGATCGAGCGCGAATACTTGCGCAGTTCGGCCTCTTCATCGCGAGTCAGGTTGCGCCCGGTGTAGACGATCACGGGCGGGAACGAACAGATGTCCTCGGTGGCCATGCGCTTGAGCAGCTCGTTGCCGAGCATGTCCGGCAACTTGAGGTCGATGATCATGCAGTCGTAGGCATTGGTACGCAGCAGGTCTAGGGCTTCCTGGGCAAAACCGACGGCGGTGATCTCGATGTCATCGTCGCCGATCAGGCGGGCAATACTGTCGCGCTGCAGGTCATCGTCTTCCACCAGCAGCACGCGCTTGACCTTCTGGGTCAGCTTGGCCTCCAGGCGCGCAAACACGTCCTTGAGCTCTTCGCGGGTGGTGGGCTTGACCGCATAGCCAATCGCGCCCATGTGCATGGCGGCTTCGACGCGGTCTTCCACGGAAATCACATGCACCGGGATATGGCGGGTGTTGGCGTGCTCTTTCAGGCGCTGCAGAACAGTGAGCCCGGAATGGTCCGGCAAGCGCATGTCCAACAGGATGGCGTCGGGAATGTATTCCTCGGCCAGGCTGTAGCCTTCGTCCGCGCCGTGGGCCACCAGGCAGTGGTAGCCCAGTTCATGGGCCAGGTCGAAGAGGATACGGGCGAAATTCGGCTCGTCTTCCACAACCAGAATGCAGCGCGTGGTAAACGGGGTCTTGTCGCGGTCGTCGGCGAAGCGCGGAATCAGCTTGGCGTCGGCCACCGGCAACGGTGACACCTTGACGGGGACCGGTGCGGGTGCCATCACCACTTGGCGTGGCGGTTCGACAGGGGCGGCGTCTGCCTCGCGCTCGACATACTGCTCCGGCAACACCAAGGTAAAGATACTGCCCTTGCCTGGCTCGCTGGCCACACTGATGTAGCCGCCCAACAGCGCCGCCAGGTCGCGGGAAATCGACAGGCCCAGGCCGGTGCCGCCATAACGGCGATTGGTGGTGCCGTCGGCCTGGCGGAAGGCTTCGAAGATGCTTTCCTGCTGGTCCGGGGCAATGCCGATGCCGGAGTCGCGAACCGTGAAGGCAATGCCCTCCCCCGGTGCACGCGACACAGAGAGGCTTACGTCGCCCTGCTCGGTGAACTTGATCGCGTTGGACAGCAGGTTCTTGAGGATCTGTTCCAAGCGCTGGCGGTCGGTAAACAGCATGGTCGGCGAACCTTCCTGCACGTCCACTTGGAAGCCCAGCTTGCGATCGGCCGCCAGCGGTTCGAACATGCCGCGCAGGCCGTCTACCAGACGCGCCACACTGGAGTTTTCCGGGCGTACTTCGAGCTTGCCGGCTTCCACCTTGGAAATGTCCAGGATGTCGTTGATCAGGTTGAGCAAGTCATTGCCGGCGGAATAGATCGATTCGGCAAACTTGACCTGCTCAGCGCTGAGATTTTCCTGCGGGTTCTCGGCCAGCAACTTGGCCAGGATCAACGAACTGTTCAGTGGCGTGCGCAGCTCGTGGGACATGTTGGCGAGGAATTCGGATTTGTACTTGCTGGAGCGCTGCAACTCTTCGGCACGGTCTTCCAGCTCGAGCTGGGCCTGGTTGAGTTCGACGTTCTTGCGGTCCATGGCGTCGCGCTGCTCGGCCAGGGTCTGCGTCTGTTCGGCGAGTTGCTCGTTGGTCTGCTCAAGCTCCGCTTGCTGGGTTTCCAGGTGAGCCTGGGACTCCTTGAGGATGCGCGACTGTTCCTCCAGCTCTTCGTTGGCGGTCTTGAGCTCTTCCTGCTGCACTTGCAGCTCTTCGTTGAGCTGCTGGGTCTCGGCCAGCACTTCCTGCAGGCGCTGGCGATAACGGGCGGCCTCGATGGAGGTGCCGATATTGCCGGCGATCAGTTCCAGCAGCTCCTCGTCGCGTTCTTGCAGCGGCCGCAGGAAACCCAGCTCGAGCACGCCATTGACGCGATCATCATCGCTGGTGGGCATGACCAGCACACTGCGTGCAGCCCCCTCACCCAGGCCGGAGCTGACCTTGAAGTAGTCCACCGGCACATCGTCCAGGCGAATCAGGCGATCCAGCTGGGCCGCTTGGCCAACGATGCCTTCATCACTGTAGATCGCTTGCTCACGCTGTTCCTGCTCGCGGGAGAAACCGTAGGTGGCCACGCGCTTGAGGCCGCCGTGCTCTTCGCGCACATACAGCGCGGCGACGACCGAGCCCATGTATTGGGCAAAGAATTGCAGGATATTGCGGCCCAGCATGTTCAGGGTCAGCTGGCCGAGCACCTGTTCAGCCAATTCAGTCTGGCCATTGCGCAACCAAGCCTGTTGCTCCAGCCGCCGCGCGATCTTCTGTTGGGACGCGAGGTTTGCGCTGTAACTATCTGATAAAGAAACTAAATTCTTACGACCAATGTAAGCCAGAAAGCCACTCAAACCGAGTACAAAGGCCAGGTACAGGGTGACGCTGATCACGGTGGTGCGGGTGACTTCTTCATTGCGGGCGATGCGGAACTGCTGTTCCATCGCCACCGCATCGTCATATTCCTTGCGGATCTCATCGGTCAGGCGCTTGCCGCGGCCGGCCTTGACCGCACTGCGGTAGTCGCCACTGCTGCGCTGCATATCAATCATCGACTGGGCGTAGTTGTTCCACTCGGCCTGCATGGCCTCCAGGCGTTTGAGACGGTCCACTTGCTGCGGGTTGTCCGCCACCAGTTCCTGCAAATTGCGCAGGTCGGCAATGATTCGCGGCTTGGCCACTTCGTAAGGGTCGAGGAAATGCTCGTCACCGGTGATCAGGAAGCCGCGCATGCCGGTTTCCAGGTCCACCGTCAGCTTGGACGACTCATTGAGGTTATTGATAACCCGGTCGGTGTGTTCCACCCACTGGATGACCGACAGCAGGTAGGTGATCAATACGACGAAAAATACAGCACTGAGCACGCCCACACCCAGGGGCAACGCCACGTTTCGGCTCAGTAGTGTACGGAAGCTCTTTTCATCGACGGACGAAGCGGGAGTCATGGGCATGCCTTGGCCAAAGGTGGAAAAACCGGGAGTTTGCCCCAAACGGGCGGGCAAGACTATTTTTCTAGAACGGGTTTGTACAGATTCCTACATGGGAACAGGCTATTCTCTATGGTCTTTTCTAACGCATTGTTTTTACGGCCTGCGGGAACTTGTCACGAGTGCGCGCTTACTCAAGGAAGAGGCCTGTCAGAACGGCCGCGTGTAAACCCTCGCCTTTTTTGGGAATTTCATATTATGTCCGCAGTCACTTCCACCATCCTTGTCGTTGAAGACGATGCCATCGTGCGCATGCTCATCGTCGATGTTCTGGAGGAGTTGGCGTTCAGTGTGCTGGAGGCTGCCGACGCGGCAGAAGCGCTGGCAATCGTGGAAAACACCGAACATGTCATCGACCTGATGATGACCGACGTCGGCCTGCCGGACATGGACGGCAAGCAGCTGGCCACCAAGGTGCGTGAACTGCGCCCTACCCTGCCTATCCTGTTCGCCAGCGGCTATGCGGAGAATATCGACGTGCCCGCCGGCATGCAGGTGATCGCCAAACCGTTTTCCATTGATCAATTGCGCGACAAGGTCAAATCGATGCTGCCCGCCGCCTGAGACCCCCTCTTGGCGTGTGCGCCGTCCCGCCAGGGCAACGATTTGCGCACAGATGGCGCTTGTTTGCAGGGATTAACGTGACGTTCGGCCAATAAACCGGTTAACTCGGCGGTTTAATCCCATGCCCTCAAAAAAGATCTCTGGAAGGACGCAACAACATGATTGGAAAACCGACGCGCCTGCTGTTGGCGAGCCTCTCGATATTCATGAGTACCGGCGCCTGGGCCGACTTCACCGCAACGCCCAGCGAAGCGCGGGCCATTGCCAAGGAAGCCTACCTGTATGGCTTCCCGGTGGTGGAGATGTACAAGACGCTCTACACCCAAGCCGTTGACAAGGGCGGTGCCAATTTCAAGGCGCCGATCAACCGTATCGGCCACTCCGCCCAGGTATTTACGCCCAAGGACACCGGGGTCGTCACACCGAACCCGGACACGCCCTACTCCTTCGTGTGGATGGACCTGCGCAGCGAACCGCTCGTACTGACCCTGCCCAAAATCGAAGACGACCGTTACTACTCGGTGCAGTTGATCGACCTTTACACGCAGAACTTTGCCTACCTGGGCACTCGCAGTACCGGTAATAACGGCGGCCACTACATGATCGCCGGCCCGGACTGGAAGGGCCAGCAACCGGTGGATGTGGACCGCGTGATCTACAGCGAAAGCAATATCGCCTACGCCCTGTACCGCACGCAGCTGTTTGATGAAAAAGACCTGAACAAGGTCAAGCAGATCCAGAGTGGCTACAAAGTGCAGTCGCTGAGCAGCTATGTGAAGCTCGCCGCACCGGCCAAGGCGCCGAAAATCGAATGGCCGAAGCCGACGGCAACCATGAGCGACAGCCCACAATTGTTCCGCTACCTGAACTTCATGCTGGCGTTCGCCGCGCCCCAGGACAGTGAAAAAGACCTGCTGGCACGCTTTGCCAAGATCGGTGTCGCGCCAGGTGCACCGTTCAAGGTCAACCAGCTGACCGCCGAACAGCGTAAGGCCCTCGAAGACGGCATCGCTGATGGCAAGGCCGAGTTTGCCGCGTTCAAGAAAGACAAACTGGACACGCAACAAATCCCCAGCGGGGAGCTGTTCGGTAGCCGCGACCACCTTAAAAACAACTACCTGTACCGCTATGCGGGTGCCGACACGGAGCTTTTCGGCAACTCCACCGACGAGGCGGCCTACTTGAGCTACGTCGTCGACAGCGAGGGCAAACCGGCCAACGGCGCACGCCATAGCTACACCGTGCACTTCGCCAAAGACCAGTTACCGCCAGCCGACGCGTTCTGGTCGCTGACCATGTATGACGCCAAGACCAAGCTGCTGGTGCCCAACCACAAGAAACGCTACCTGATCAACTCGCGGATGCTCTCCAGCCTCAAGCGCGACGCGGATGGCGGCCTGACCCTGGCGCTGCAGCACCACGAGCCGCCAAAAGCGGAACAGAGCAACTGGTTGCCGGCCCCGCCGGGCCCGTTCTATGCGGTGCTGCGCATTTACCTGCCCAAGCCTGAGGTCGGTAGCGGTCAATGGAAGCTGCCTCCCCTGACCCCGCTCAAGTAACACCCATGCGTGGCGAGGGAGCTTGCTCCCGCTGGGTCGCGAAGCGGCCCCAGCTCTTTGTTTTAAAAGACGGGGACTGCTGCGCAGTCCAGCGGGAGCAAGCTCCCTCGCCACGGGTTACTTTTCGCTCTTGCTGCTTCTTAACTGACTGGCATTAGGGCATGTCCCTGCGATACAAAGCCAATCCCTGCGGATTTAGAGGCGTTTGAGCTTGAGGTACGACTGATGCAAGTCGGACGCCCAACCATCAATCACGCCTTTTACATCGTCAGCTTTCATCACCTGCGAGTCATTGGACAATGGCTTGCCGGTGCCTTTGCGCACCACTTGGGCAAGTACCTTGCCACTTGAGCCGTCGAGAAACTGCGCCTCGGTGCCCAGGGTGGTTTCCTGATCACGGATGCCGGTGCCGGTACTCACCGCCGCAGCAACCAGAGCCACGGGGATGAATTCATAGGGCTTGAGGCCTTCGGTCTTGCTGCTGACGGCGGTGATCGCCGCACGTACCACCATCACACCGGGGCCAGGACCATTGGCCAGGGGCAGGGATTTTTCCAGCTCCCGCCTAAGCGCCTGGCTGTAGTAGGCGTTGATACCGTTGAGGGTACTGTCGGGGATTTTCGCGGTCGCCTGCGGTTTGGGATAGAACTGGGTCGGTTCGATGTACACCGCGGTGTAGCGGCTCAGGTCCAGTTTGGGGTCGACCCAGCGCATCACTTCGGCACCCGAAGGGGATTTGGCTTCCTTGAGCTGGCTGTAGTCCGAGAGGAAGCCGGAATACTCATCCGGTTGAGTGACCTTGCTGGCACAGCCTGCCATCGCGATTGACGCAACGCACAGCGTGCTGATCAGTAGCCTTAGTTTCATCATTGAACTCCCTGGCAGTCATCATCGAAATGTTGAGCTGTAGGTATAGCCAATCCTGAAAAATTAGCGTTATTGCACGAGTCGGTTTGACCGGCCGGCGATGCTCCAGCAGCCCAGCGGTCGTGGCGACCCCGCGCTGACACTCAGCCGCGTTCGCGTGGAATCAGGCTTTGCAACTGCGAGGCCAGGAAGTTGGCGTCGAAGCCAAAGGTGTCGGGGTCTTTCAGGCCATTGGTTTTCTTCCATAGCCAGTCGTTCTTGTCCGCGGGCAGCACCAAGGAAACGCTGCCGTGCCGCGCAGCGGTCAAGCCCATGACGGACACGGAGATCAAGCCACCCACTCCCATCACATCGGGCACGAACTCGACCGGCTTGCCGGTGATCTGTACGGTCAGTTTTTCGGTCTTGAAGGTCGATGTCTCCACCGGCACGCTCGGGCCGCTGGCAACGTAGGCCTCGCGATGCACCTCCAGCAGTCCCACGGTCTTTACCGGTTCCAGCCACTGCTCGATCTGCCCGAACAGCTCTGCGAGCTTTTGCGCCCAGCGGGCCGATTGCACATCGAATTGCTGTTTCTTGTGCGCTTCGCTATCGGCGTAGTGACGAAGCATCTCGCCCAGTTGCTGTACATCGTCCATTGCGGATTTCCTTGGGTGGGCCAGGTAACTAGCGTCGATCATGGCAGATGCAGCCACTGGCCGTACGATTAACGGCTTTTTGGTAATGAGCCCGGCGGCTCCAAGCAAGCTGATCCGCCGTAATGAGGTATTTCTGAGTCTGTTTTGTTTTGCCCACACTTCCTAAAGTGCCGCCACTTGGAACCGTGGGAGGACAAGCATGAGCACCGCAACCATCGGGCAGGCCTATAACTATAAAGTCGTGCGTCAATTTGTAATCGCCACCCTCGTCTGGGGCGTGGTCGGCATGGCGATGGGCGTGTGGATCGCCTCGCAACTGGTCTGGCCGGAAATGAACCTGGATCTGCCCTGGACCACCTTTGGCCGGTTACGGCCCTTGCACACCAGCCTGGTGATCTTCGGCTTTGCCGGCAGCGCACAGTTTGCCGCCAGCTATTACGCGGTGCAGCGCACCTGCCAGGTTCGGCTATTTTCCGACCGCCTCGCTGCGTTTACGTTTTGGGGCTGGCAGTCGGTGATCGTGATCATGCTGATCAGCTTGCCGCTGGGCTATACCACCACCAAGGAATACGCCGAGATCGAATTCTCCGGCGCGGTGTGGATGGCGGTGGTGTGGGTGGCCTATGCGGTGGTGTTCTTTACCACGGTGGTGCGGCGCAAAACCCAGCACATCTACGTGGGCAACTGGTTTTTCGGCGCGTTTATCCTGGTGATCGCCATGCTGCACGTGGTCAACCACCTGGCAATCCCGGTGGACTGGTTCAAGTCGTACCCGGTGTATTCCGGGGCCACCGATGCCATGGTGCAGTGGTGGTATGGGCATAACGCGGTAGGGTTTTTCCTGACGACCGGCTTTCTGGGGATGATGTATTACTTCGTGCCCAAACAAGTCGGCCGACCGGTGTATTCGTATCGCTTGTCCATTGTGCATTTCTGGGCGTTGATCACCCTGTATATCTGGGCCGGCCCGCACCATTTGCACTACACCGCGCTGCCGGACTGGGCGCAGTCACTGGGCATGGCAATGTCGCTGATCCTGCTGGCGCCGAGCTGGGGCGGGATGATCAACGGCATGATGACGTTGTCCGGAGGCTGGCATCAGTTGCGCACCGATCCGATCCTGCGTTTTCTGGTGCTGTCGCTGGCGTTCTACGGTATGTCGACATTTGAAGGCCCGATGATGGCGATCAAGACCGTCAACGCCCTCTCCCACTACACCGACTGGACCATTGGCCACGTCCACGCCGGGGCGTTGGGCTGGGTGGCGATGATCACCTTTGGCTCGCTGTACCACATGATCCCCAAGGTATTCGGGCGCGAGCAGATGCACAGCGTGCCGCTGATCAACCTGCACTTTTGGCTGGCGACCATCGGCACCGTGCTGTACATCGCCTCGATGTGGGTCAACGGCATAACCCAGGGCCTGATGTGGCGGGCAGTCAACGATGACGGCACCCTCACCTACTCGTTTGTCGAAGCCTTGCAGGCCAGTCATCCGGGGTTCGTGGTGCGTTTTGCCGGGGGCGTGTTCTTTCTGACCGGGATGGTGCTGATGGCCTACAACACGTGGCGCACGGTGCGTGTCGCCGACCTGAGCATGGCTCAACTTGACGCGCGGATTGCCTGATATGGGCGGCTTACTGATGGTGGTGTGCCTGTATGGCGCGGTGGAATACTGCTTGCGCGGTCAGTCTGAGCAGAGCCTGGACGACGCCAGCCTGATACCTTTTGCCGATGACCCGCAAGTGGCGCGGCGCGTAGAGCGGGCGACCGGCAAGCAGATCAACGCCGTGGCACCGGAAGAGGCCAAGCCGGGCTGGATCAACCTCGACCTGTAGAACTGCACCGGTCATTTCGCCGGCAACTGCGTATGACTAATCCGCGGCTGATGCGTAAGGTGAAGCGACTTTCCTTGCCAGGAGCACCGCATGCGCACCATCGGCCTTATCGGCGGCATGAGCTGGGAGTCCAGCGCCGAGTACTACCGCATCATCAACCAACGCGTGCGCGACCAACTCGGCCCGCTGCGTTCGGCGCAACTGCTGATGTACAGCGTAGATTTCGGCCCAGTGGAGCAGGCTCAACACGCCGGCCGCTGGGACGATACCGCGCTGATCCTCGAAGATGCCGCGCGCCGCCTGCAGGCCGGCGGTGCGGAGTGCGTGGTGCTGTGTACCAACACCATGCACCTCGTGGCGCCGCGTATTGAAGCGGCCGTCTCGATTCCGTTCCTGCATATCGCCGACGCAGCCGGCGCGGCGGCCGTGGACGCCGGCACGCTCACAGTCGGCCTGCTCGGCACCGCGTTCACCATGGAGCAGGATTTCCTCATATCCCGCCTGGCGGCCCAAGGCCTGACCGTGCTGGTGCCCGAGGCGGACGCACGCCAGGCGGTGCACCGGATCATCTATGAAGAATTGTGCGTCGGGGTGATCAGCGACACATCACGCCAGGTCTACCAACGGGTGATCGAGTCCCTGGCCGCACGCGGTGCCCAGGCGATCATCCTCGGCTGCACGGAAATCAGCCTGCTGATCAAACCCGAACACAGCCGCCTGCCGCTGCTGGATACCACCGAGCTGCATGCGCAGGCTGCGGTGGCGTTCGCCTTGCAGGATTAAGCCGACGTGCGCAGGCGCGCCATGCTCACGGTGTCGACAAACCGACCGTCACGCAGGGCGTAATCGCGCAACACGCCTTCAACTTCAAAGCCGAATTTGCGGTACAGCGCCTGCGCCGCTTCGTTGTCGGCGTACACCGTGAGTTCCACCCGGCGCAGGTTCATCCAGTTGTCGGCCACGTCCAGCGCTGCCGTCAACAACCGCGAGCCGACGCCCTTGCCCTGCCACGCCGTCGCCACGCCCATGCCGAACGAGCCGACGTGGGCCTGG
The DNA here is from genome assembly GCF_058145955.1 of Pseudomonas sp. A39. Taxonomy (NCBI): domain Bacteria; kingdom Pseudomonadati; phylum Pseudomonadota; class Gammaproteobacteria; order Pseudomonadales; family Pseudomonadaceae; genus Pseudomonas; species Pseudomonas sp. A39. Next base: position 141,420 of record NZ_JBYVMD010000001.1, on the reverse strand, counting down.
CGCACACGCAGGTACTGCTCCAGGCCAAGCTGGCCAATTACCTCGCCGCCGTGCACCGCCACCAGTTGTAGCCGCCGCTCGTTGTCCATCACCAAGCGCTTGCGCCACGCCTCGACCGACTGGAAAGGCATCTGCAGCACCTGACGGCACACGGCCGGTTCGTTATAGAGCGCGGCGACCCCCTCAAGGTGGGCCTCGGTAAAGCGCTGGATCACGATATGAGGTTCAGGCGTGTGCATTGTGTTTCATCCTTTGAAAGACAAGTGACCGGCCAGTGTAGGGGGAAAACCGGAAGGGGGAAAAGCGCCGTGGCACCTCCCGAAAGATCCCACACACCCATCGGCCGCATCCTGCATCTGAACGATAGCGATCGTACTCGGCTGCACCGATACTTGGCCCAGGCCCTGCCACGTCATTTCACCGTACCGGCCTTCACCCTGTGACCAGAACAATAAAAAGTCGCACAGAGGAACACTCATGAGCCGTCCTGACCCTTCGGGCCTGTTGCAGGCCTTCAGCACCCTGATCCTGGATCTGCAGCGATTGGCCCAACACCAGGACATCGAGCACTTCCAGCACCACGCGTTGGCGCGCGTCAGTCAGTTGTTGCACTTCGACAGTGCCTGGTGGGGCCGCGCGGCGCTGATCGGGGATTTGCCGGAAGAACACAGCAGCTGCCTGTACCACTTGCCGCCGGCTTACTTGACCGACTGGCAGTCCGTCCGTCATCTGGATGTGACCGTCGGGCGCGTGCATGCTCAGCCCGGCGAGGCGGTGATCATCGATATGTCGGACCCGGCGAGCGGCACTGGCTTGAACTGGCTGGCCGACCGGTACGGCATCGGCGAACTGTTGTGTGTCATCCACATTGACCCGCAAACCAGCCTCAGCGATCACCTGACCCTGTATCGAAAGCCCGGAGCGCAACGGTTCGCCGAACAAGACTGCCAGCTGCTCAACCACCTGATGCTGCACTTGGTGGCAGCGGTCTCGGCCAACCAGATCCGCACGCTGGTGGCCACCCGCGAAACCCTGATCAGCCCGCGCAACCTGGCCTTGGCGGTGTGCGGCCCGCACGGCGTGTTGCAGTGCGCCGAACGCGGCTTTATAGACGTGCTGCTCAGCGAATGGCCGCAATGGAGTGGTCCAACCTTGCCGGTGCCACTGGATGAGCGTGGCCATGAGGGCAAGCACATCCATATCCAGGTGTCCGCGGTGGGCGACCAGTTCCTGTTGGCCGCGCGCGTCAACCGAGCCCTGCCCCAGCTCAGCCCACGGGAGAATGCTGTAGCCCAAGGCTTCGGCGAGGGCAAGACCTACAAGGAAGTCGCCCGCGACCTGGGGCTCTCGCCCAATACCGTGCGCCATCACTTGCGCACGATCTACAGCAAGCTCGGGGTCAGAGACAAAGCACGCATTGCGCACTTGGTGCACGCCCCACCTGAATAATCCCGCGTTTTTTTAGTTTCTTTGCGCTGCCCGTTTTGGCGGCCACGGGCGGCTTTTGCCCAACTTTCAGTCCCTGCCCTCACCCATAAGAGACACCTTGCCATGACTCAACCCACCCTGCGCACCTTGCCTTTACTGCTCGGCGGCACCTTACTGTGCCTCGACAGCCAGGCTGCCGACCTCAATGCCCGGGATTTCTTCAGTGCACCGCCCGGCACCCAACTCGGTGTGCTGTACCTGCCGGCCACCCGCGCCGGGGACTTTCACGGCCCGGCCGACACCACCGGCAAGGCCGAACTCAAGGTCAATGCCGTCGCTTACCGGCAGGTGTTTTTCACCGATGCCTGCGGCACGCTCTGTACCCCGCAGTTCATTGTGCCGTTTGCCGATATCGATGCTCGCCTGCCGGGCGCGACCCGGCACACCGGAGAAAGCGGGTTCGGCGATCCACAGGTCGGCGGCACGCTGTTTTTCATCAATGACCCGGCGTCCCGCACCTACAGCGGCCTGCTGAGCCTGATCACCGTGCCGGTGGGCGAATACCACCGCAACAACCCCGACGTCTCGCCCGGCGGCAATCGCTGGGGCGCGACCTTTGTCTACAACTACACCCAGGGCATCGGCGAAAAATGGGTGCTGGAAGCCAACCTCGAAACCCAGCTGTACGCCACCAATGACGACTACTTTGGCAGCGAACTCAAGCAAGACCCGCTGTATCGCCTGCAAGCGTTTGCCTCCTACGACTTCAGCCCTGCCACCTACGGCGCATTTCGCCTGATCCAGGCCGAGGGTGGCGCGCTGCGCATCAACCGTCAGCGAATCGACGACACCCGCAAGCGCTACACCCAGCTGGGGTTCGAGGTCGGGCATTGGCTGGATCAGCAGAACCAAGTGACGTTCAGCCTTTCGCAAAACGTCGCGGCATCCAACGGCTATGCCGGCACCGAGGCCTTGCTGCGCCTGGTCCACGTGTTCTGAACCCCCTTTCCGGAGCCTGACCATGCACACTCATTCCCACGCAACACAGGATCGGCCTCGCCCAGCGTCCGTTTCCTGGAACCTGCTCGCGGCCATCGTGCTGTTTGCCGCGATCACCCCGACCATCCTGATGACCGCGCCCGCCGTGGCCGCGCAGTTGGGCGCCCAGTGGCAACTGAGCCCCTCGCAGATCGGCGACTTGTTTTCGGTGGAGCTGGGCGCAATGAGCCTGGCGACCCTGCCCGCCCTGTGGTGGCTAAGGCGCGTGAACTGGCGGTTGGCGGCCCTGGCCGCTGCCGGGTTGTTTATCGCCGCCAACCTGCTGTCGATGCTCGCCGACAGCTACACCCACCTGCTGACCCTGCGCTTCGCCAGTGCCTTGGCGGGCGGCTCATTGATGATTATCTGCCTGGCCAGTGCGGCCACCACCGCCAACCCCAGCCGCGTCTACGGGTTGTGGGTGATGGGGCAACTGGTCGTGGGCGCCATCGGCCTGGCGGTATTGCCCGGTTTGTTCGAGCGCTATGGATTGGGTGCCTGCTACCTGATCCTCGCCGGCCTGATGACCCTGTTGTTACCCCTTGCGCGCAGTTTTCCCAACGCCGCCCCGGCGCCACAAACAGCCGAAACCGCGCGGGTGCCCGGCTCGCGATGGCACGCCGCGCTGGGCGTCGGTGCGGTGCTGGCCTTTTACATCAGCCTTGGCGGGGTCTGGACGTTTATCGGCGCCCTGGGCGCCCGTGTCGGGATATCGCCGCAAGACAGCGGTGAGTTGCTGGCCGTTGCGACGGTCATGGGGATCGCCGGCGCCGCCTGTGCGTCGCTGATCGGCCCACGCCTGTCGCGCCTGCGATTGTTGCTGGTGGGCTATGCCCTGATGGCCGCCGCCGTGTTGCTTCTGCTGGGCCAACCGACGCTGATGCGCTTCGCCCTGGCGGCGCTGCTGTTCAAGTTCACCTGGACCTTCATCCTGCCGCTGATCCTCGCGTGCCTCGCCGACCTCGATCACAGCGGCAAGCTGATGAATGCCTCGAACCTGGTGATCGGCGGCGGCCTGGCCATCGGCCCGGCGATCGCCGGCCGGCTGATCGAGGTCAGCGGCAGCTTTACGGCGCTGTTGATCGGCGGCGCCGTGATCACCTTGTTGTCGCTGGCGATGATCCTCGCCAGCCGTCCTAAACCCGTCGTTGAAATGGAGCCTGTATGAACCGAACCACCGCGTTTTTCTTTGATGAAATGAGCCTTTGGCACAGCGCCAGCGCCCATGCATTGACCTTGCCCGTGGGTGGCTGGGTGCAGCCACCGGCCGGCAGCGGGCATGCCGAGTCCCCCGAAACCAAACGGCGCATGAAAAGCCTGCTGGATGTGTCTGGGTTAAGCCATCACCTGGACATCCACAACGCTGCGGTCGCCAGCGAAACCGACTTGTTGCGCGTCCATGGCCGCGAATACCTGCAGCGCTTCAAGGCGCTGAGTGATGCCGGTGGTGGCGAGCTTGGGCCGCAGGCGCCGATAGGCCCGGGCAGCTACGAGATTGCCCGGCTCTCCGCCGGCCTGACCATGGCCGCCGTCGACACCGTGCTCAAGGGCCTCGCGGATAACGCTTATTCGCTGTCTCGCCCACCTGGCCATCACTGCCTGGCGGACAGCGCCATGGGCTTCTGTTTCCTGGCCAACATCGCCATCGCCATCGAAGCCGCCAAGGCCCGCAGCGGACTGGGCAAGGTCGCCGTGATCGATTGGGACGTACACCATGGCAACGGCACGCAAGCGATTTTTGAGGCGCGGGCGGATGTCTTGACGATCTCGTTGCATCAGGACGGTTGTTATCCGCCGGGCTACAGCGGTGAACAGGATCGTGGTCGCGGCGCCGGGCGGGGAGCGAACATCAATATTCCCTTGCCGCCGGGATGCGGCCACGACGCTTACTTGCATGCGATGACGCGCATCGTGGTACCGGCGCTGGAGCGCTTCCAGCCGGAACTGATCATCGTCGCCTGCGGCTTTGACGCCAACGCCGTCGACCCACTCGCGCGGATGTTGCTGCACAGCGAGTCGTTTCGCCTGATGACCCGTTGCGTGCGCCAGGCTGCCGAACGCCTGTGCCAGGGGCGCCTGGTGCTGGTGCATGAAGGCGGCTACAGCGAAGCCTATGTGCCGTTTTGCGGCTTGGCGACACTGGAGGAATTGTCCGGTGTGCGCACAGCCGTGGAAGACCCGATGCTGGCACTGGTCGAGCTGCAGCAGCCCAAGGCGGCGCTGCTGGAGTTTCAGAAGCGGTGGGTTGATCAGTTGGCAGCGGGCTTGATTGATTAGCGGGTGCGCACCGCCAATCGCCACACCCGCGCAATATCCGACGCCCGCTCACGCAGCAGGCGCGGCGCCTCGCTGCACGCTTGCTCAAGGCTCATCGGCCCCGAAGGCAAGGCGAAAGCGGCATCCACGCCATGGGCATACATCTGCTCATAGCCCTCGCCCAGCGTGCCGGCAATCACAATGACCGGCACGTTGTGCTGCCGGGCGATACGTGCCACGCCGAACGGGGTTTTGCCGCGCAGGGTCTGGGCGTCGAAACGGCCTTCGCCGGTGATCACCAGGTCGGCGCCACGCACAGCTTCATCCAGGCCGACCAATTCGGCGACCACGTCTACACCGGCACGAAACTGCGCGCCCAGGAACGCCTTGGCGGCAAAGCCCAAGCCGCCGGCGGCGCCGCTGCCGGGTTCGTCGCGCACGTCGTTGGGCAGCACGCGGGCGCAGTGATCGGCAAAGTGACCAAGGGCGGCGTCCAACTGTTGCACTTGCTCGGGATTGGCGCCCTTCTGCGGGCCGAAAATCGCCGACGCGCCGTGGGGCCCGCACAGCGGATTGTTGACGTCCGCAGCGATTTCGAAGCGGACCTGCGCCAGGCGCGGGTCCAGCTGTTCAAGGCTGATATGCGCCAGGCGCGACAGGGCCAGGCCGCCGGGTGGCAGCCGTTGCGCCTGTGCATCGAACAGTTGCACGCCCAGCGCCTGCATCGCGCCCGCGCCACCGTCGTTGGTGGCACTGCCGCCAATCGCCAGGATGATGCGTTGGGCGCCGGCATCCAGGGCTGCGCGGATCAGTTCGCCGGTGCCGTAAGTGGTGGTGACACAGGCATCGCGCTGTTCCGGAGGCAGCAGTTGCAGGCCGCTGGCCTCGGCCATTTCGATGATGGCGGTGTGGCTGTCAGCCAACCAGCCCCAACGTGCTTGAACCGCTGCGCCGAGCGGGCCGCGCACGCTGTGGTGACGTAACTGGCCGTGACACGCCGCCAGCACCGAATCCACCGTGCCTTCACCGCCATCCGCCATTGGACACTGGACCAACTGTGCATCCGGCCAGACCTGCGCCAGCCCGTCAGCAATGGCCTGGGCGACGCCTTCAGCACTCAGGCTGTCCTTGAACGAGTCGGGGGCGATGATGATTTTCATGGGCTTTCTCCGGTTTTTATAACGCCCATGCTGCCAGTTGGCACGGCCGCTGACGCCGGTCCGGTGCACAAGTGCGGATGCGCTTTGTTGTTCATTCCGACAAAGCCTGGGGCAGCAACTGCACGCCGAGGTACAGCGCAAGCATGCCGTCCAGGGTCAACGGGTCGACACCGCTGAGTTCGGCAATGCGCTCCATGCGGTAACGCAGGCTGTTGCGGTGAATGCCCAGCGCATCGGCGCAGGCCTGGCTTTGCCCGTCGTGTTCGCACCAACTGCGCAACGTGGCCTGCAGTTGGCCATTGCTGTCTTTGGCCAGCACTTTACGCAGGGGGTTGAGCAGTTCGTCGAGGGCATCGTCGTTGCGATGGCGCCAGAGCATCACGGGCAGGCGATAGCGGTTGAGGGTCAGCAGCCGTGACTGCGGCAGCACATCGCGGCCATAGGCAAGCAAATCACCGACGCGTCGATAGCAACGGCGCAGACCCGCCAACCCATCCGCCTGCCCGCCAACGGCGACGCGCAGGATATGCCAGCCGAGGCCTTCAAGCTTTTCCAGCAGCCGTGGGTTGTCGACCTGTATCGCGGCCGGACGGCACCACAACAATGAATATTGCGCCGAGCTGACGCACCAGCTGTCCGGGTAACGCGAGGTCAACCAGGCACTCAAGGCTTCCGCCGATTGCCCCGCGCCCAGTTCGAACAGGTACGGTGTACGCGCCATCTGCGGCTTGAGCCCCAGTTGTTGAGCTTCGTCCACCAGGCGCGGTGAGTCGCCGGTATCGGCCAGCAGCAAGGCCAGCAGATCGTCACAGCGTTGGCGCCGCCATTGTTGCTCGGCCTGCTGGTGGCGATGGCTCACCAGCATTTCGGCGGTCATGCGCACCAGCTCGGCGTAGGTGCGCAGGCCTTCCGGCTCACCGGTGATGCCGAGCACGCCGATCAGGCGGCCGTCATGCAGCAGCGGCAGGTTGATGCCCGGTTGCACGCCTTTGAGGTGCTTGGCGGTCTGGCCGTCGATTTCCACCACGCGGCCATTGGCGAGCACCAGTTGTGCGCCTTCATGGCGAGTGTTGATACGTTCGGGCTCGCCGCTGCCGAGGATCAGGCCCTGGCTGTCCATGACGTTGACGTTATGGGGCAGGATCGCCATGGTTCGATCGACGATATCCTGTGCCAGGTCATGATCCAGCTCGAACATGGGGCTAATTTCCTAGAAAACGATGGTTGTTCATAGGCACAACGCAATAGCGGCTTCACTGTGCGCACGCACAAAGACAGCGGCCTGCCAGGTGGCCGAGACTCAGTGGGCGATCAACGTTAACCTCGCATCGCAAAAAATCATAATAAAGAGAGACTCCCATGTCACAGAGCGCCGCCGTCACACTGGCCACCGATGACGATAAAAACGCCATCTACAAGCGCGTTACCCTGCGCTTGATCCCCTTCATTTTCATCTGCTATCTGTTCAATTACCTCGACCGGGTAAACGTTGGCTTTGCCAAATTGCAGATGCTCGATGCGTTGAAATTCAGCGAAACCGTGTACGGCCTCGGCGCCGGGATCTTCTTTATCGGCTACGTGTTGTGCGGTGTGCCGAGCAACCTGGCGCTGACCAAGTTCGGTCCACGGCGCTGGATTGCATTGATGATGATCGTCTGGGGCACGCTGTCGACCTGCCTGCTGTTCGTCACCACACCGACCCACTTCTACACCCTGCGCCTGTTTACCGGTGCCGCCGAAGCCGGCTTCTTCCCTGGCGTGGTGCTGTACCTCTCGCAGTGGTTCCCGACCTTCCGCCGTGGGCGGATCATGGCGCTGTTCATGTCGGCCATTCCGGTTTCCGGCCTGCTGGGCAGCCCGTTCTCCGGCTGGATCCTCAACCACTTCGCGGCGGGCCAAGGCGGCCTGGCCGGTTGGCAGTGGATGTTCCTGCTGCAAGGTATCCCGACCGTGATTTTGGGCGCCCTCGCCTACTTCCTGCTCAGCGACAGCTTTGCCCACGCCAAATGGCTCAAGCCGCACGAGCGCGCAGTGCTGGAAGCCGACCAGGCGACCGACCTGGCCAACAAGCCGAAAACCACGACCGATTCGCTGGCCGAAGTGTTCAAGAACCCAGCGATCTGGGCGTTCGGCCTGATCTACTTCTGCATCCAGAGCGGCGTGTACGCGATCAACTTCTGGCTGCCGTCGATCATCAAGAACCTGGGCTTCAGCGATAACCTGGTGATCGGCTGGCTCAGTGCGATCCCTTACCTGCTGGCGGCGGTGTTCATGTTGCTGGTGGGTCGCTCCGCGGACTTGCGCAAGGAGCGTCGCTGGCACTTGGTGGTGCCGATGTTGATGGGCGCCATTGGCTTGGTGATCGCGGTGAACTTCGCGACGACGCCGGCCATTGCGATCCTCGGCCTGACCATCGCCACCATGGGTGCGCTGACCGGCCTGCCGATGTTCTGGCCGGTGCCCACCGCGATGCTCAGTGCCGGCGCGGCGGCGGGTGGCCTGGCGCTGATCAACTCCATGGGCCAGATGGCCGGCTTCCTCAGCCCGTACATCGTGGGCTTTGTGAAAGATGCCACCGGATCAACGGATGTGGCGCTGTACCTGCTCGCGGCGGTGATCGTGGCGGGTAGTGTGCTGGCGTTGCGGATGACGCGTACCCTGAAGGTCTAACGCAGTCAACTGTGGGGAGTGGTGTGACCGCCCCCCCGCAGTGTATGTTCGGTGTTTACAGCAGGCCGCCGCCGTCGATGTCGATCACGGCGCCGGTCATGAAGCCATTCTCCATGGCCAGCACATACCCCGCCGCGACCTCCTCCGCCTGCCCCACGCGCCCGACCGGCAACGCACCGCCGGCCTTGGCAAACATCGCCAGGCGCTGTTCTTCAGCCAACCCCGCATACGCCGGTGTGTCAATCACGCCTGGACTGATCACGTTGACCCGGCGCGGTGCCAGCTCCTTGGCCAGTTGCTTGCCCAGTGCTTCAGTCGCGGCGTTAATGCCGGTCTTGATGAACTGGCCCGGTGCCAATTTACGTCCCAGTTGCCCCGAGGTCAGGCTGATGCTGCCGTGTTCGTCAAGAAAAGGCAGTGCCCGCTGAATCGCTCGCAGCGAACCCAGAGTTTTACGTTGAAATTTTCCTGGGCCTCGGCCAGGTCGGTCTCAAGCAAGGTCTTGGCGCGTACCGTCGGCCCCGAGGTGTAGACCAGGTGGTCAAAACGTCCCACGGTCTCGAAAAGGCGTTGCAGGGAGGCTGCATCGGTGACGTCCACCGGTTCGCTGCGCAGGCCGTTTTCGTTGCCGGAGACCAAGCGCCGACCGGCCAATACCACGTGTGCACCCCGCGCAGCGGCAGCCTGGGCCACGGCGGCGCCGATGCCGCTGCTGCCGCCGATCACGATGACGGTTTTGCCGTTGAGGGAAGAAGTCATGGGGAAAATTCCTGCTTGAAAAAATGAGCGTTCATCTTCCCAGCTTGGCAATCAGCGAAAAATCCCGGTAAAACGACAAGATCTTTAAAGGATTTTTACAAATGAGCTCAACCCTCGACCTTGAAGTCTTCGTGCGCACCGCCGACACCGGCAGCTTGTCCGCCGCCGCGCGCGGGCTTGGCTTGACCCCGGCCGCCGCCAGCATCGCCCTCAAACGCCTGGAAATGCGCCTGGGCATCCGCCTGTTGGCGCGCTCCACGCGCAGCATGCGCCTCACCGAGGAAGGTCGGCGCTACCTCGAAAGCGTGCGGGTAGCGCTGGAGGCGCTCTCGGAAGGCGAACAGGCGATCAAGCAGCAGGGCCAGAGTCTCAGTGGTTTACTGCAACTGGCGGCGCCTTCGGATTTCGGGCGCAATGTGCTGCTGGGCTGGCTGGACGAGTTCAAGCTCGAACACCCCAACATCCGTCTGCAATTGCTGCTCAACGACAGCAATGCCGACCTGTTCCGCGACACCGTCGACATTGCCCTGCGCTTTGGTGTGCCCAGGGACTCCAGCCTGGTAGCACTGCCGGTGGTGCCTGGGCACCACCGCATCCCCTGCGCCAGCCCGGACTACCTGGCGCGCCATGGCACGCCCCGAACACCTGCCGATCTGGCGCAACACAACGCACTGCGCTACATGCGTCAGGGCCGGGCCAACAGCACGTGGTATTTTCGCCAGGGCACGGCGCTGCAGGAGGTTGAGGTGACGGGCGATTACTTGAGCGATGACGGCGAAATCGTGCGGCGCTGGGCGCTGGCCGGCCACGGCATCGCCTACAAAGCCAACCTGGATATTGCCCGTGACATCCAGGCCGGTCGGCTGGTGCCCTTGCTACCTGATTGGCAGGGCGAACCGACGCCGTTCAACCTGATGTGCCCCCACCGCCTGCAAGTATCGGAACGGGTGAAAGTGTTGCATCGCTTTTTACAGGGGCGCTGTCAGGCGTTGCTGAGCGCGTGAAGAAACGCGTGCGGGGCTTGTCCCAGAGCCTTGGAGTCTGGTATTGCATGGCGTACGTTTCGGCCAAGAGGAGCTATCCATGATCTACCGCACATTGGGCCAGTCCGGGTTGAAGGTCAGTGCCTTGACCCTGGGCACCATGATGTTTGGCAAACAGACCAGCACCGAGGACTCGCTGCGCATCATCGACAAGGCCTGGGACCAGGGCATCAATTTTATCGACACGGCGGACGTCTACACCGGCGGCCGCTCCGAGGAAATCGTCGGCGAAGCGATCGCCCGTCACCGCGAGGATTGGGTGGTGGCGTCCAAGGTTGCCATCGGCCCCACCGACGGGTTGCCCAACCGTAGCGGCCTGAGCCGCAAGCGTATCTTCAATGCGTTGGAAGCCAGCCTGAGCCGCCTCGACACAGACTACCTCGACATTTACTACCTGCACCGTGAAGACCACACGACCCCGCTGGAGGTGACGGTGTCGGCAATCGGCGACCTGATCCGCCAGGGCAAGATCCGCTACTGGGGCCTGTCCAACTATCGCGGCTGGCGCATTGCCGAAGTGATCCGCGTGGCCGAGCGCCTGGGCGTGGACAAACCGGTGATCAGCCAGCCGCTGTACAACATCGTCAACCGTCAGGCTGAGGTCGAGCAGATCACCGCCGCAGTCGCCTACGGCTTGGGTGTAGTGCCTTACAGCCCATTGGCGCGTGGCGTGCTCAGCGGTAAATACGCCCCGGATGTAGCGCCCGAAGCCGGCAGCCGTGCGGCGCGCCAGGACAAACGCATCCTGGAAACCGAATGGCGCGTGGAATCGCTGCGCATCGCCCAGCAGATCCAGCAATACACCCAAGGCCGTGGCGTGGGGATTGTGGAGTTTGCCATTGCTTGGGTGTTGAACAGTTCGGCGGTCAGTTCGGCGATTGTCGGGCCGCGCACCGAGGAGCAGTGGGACGCCTACCTTGGCGCGTTGGACGTGAAGATCACGGCGCAGGATGAAGCGTTCATCGACTCGCTGGTGACGCCGGGGCATTCCTCCACGCCCGGGTTCAATGATGTGGAGCACTTCGTCTCGGGCCGCGTGGCGCGCGGTTAATCTGCAAGCCCCCTGTGGCTCACAGGCCACAGGGCGGATCCCAACGAATCCACGGCGAGAAATTTTCCTGAAAAACGCCCCAAAACAGCGCAACCCTCTCACGCTAAAAGCACCATAATCCCCTCCTGCAATCCCCCTCTTTTTTGTACCCATGGTTTTTCGCGAGGACAGTGTGTCTAAAGGTGTTGTGTTATCGGTCTCGGCCTCGGCGTTGTTCGCTGTGATGTATTACTTCACATCATTGCTCACCCCCTTGAGCGGCCTGGAAATTTTCGGCTGGCGCATGCTGCTCACCGTGCCGTGCATGACGGTCTTCATGATCGTCAGCGGCGAATGGCGGCGGGTGTGGGAGCTGGTACGGATGTTAGCCGGCAAGCCCCGTCTGATCGCGGGTGTGCTGCTGTCTTCAGCGTTGCTCGGCGTGCAGCTGTGGCTGTTTATGTGGGCGCCGCTGAATGGGCGCAGCCTGGATGTGTCGGTGGGGTACTTCCTGTTACCGCTGACCATGGTGCTGACTGGGCGCCTGGTATGGGGCGAGCAGCTGTCGTATTTACAGCGGGTCGCGGTGTTTTTTGCAGGCCTCGGCGTGCTCAACGAGCTGTACCAGGCCGGCGGTTTCTCCTGGGCAACACTGGTGGTGATCATCGGTTACCCGCTCTATTTCATCGTGCGCAAATACCTCAAGACCGACCACTTGGGCGGTCTCTGGCTGGATATGGCGCTCATGCTGCCAGTGGCCTGGTGGTTTGTGCAGAGCGGCGAGCAAGGCTTTGCGGTGATGGATACGCACCCGAAGCTGTATGCGTTGATTCCTATGCTGGGCCTGATCAGTGCGTCGGCGCTGGTGAGCTATATCATTGCCAGCCGTTTGCTGGCATTCAGCCTGTTCGGGCTGCTCAGCTATGTGGAGCCGGTGCTGTTGCTGGGCGTCGCACTGATCTTGGGTGAAGGGATCAAGGGCGGCGAGTGGTTGACCTACATCCCGATCTGGCTGGCGGTGATGGTGCTGGTGTTTGAAGGGTTCAAGCATTTGGTGCGTCAGCGTAGAGCCTGATGCACAGGCAATAAAAAGCCCGGCCGAGACATCTCTCGGCCGGGCTTTTTTACGCTTGCTTAGTCGGTGGCCAATACACCACGACGCACCTGGTCGCGCTCGATGGACTCGAACAGCGCCTTGAAGTTGCCTTCGCCAAAGCCATCGTCGCCTTTGCGCTGGATGAACTCGAAGAACACCGGGCCCATCAGGGTTTCCGAGAAGATCTGCAGCAGCAGGCGCTTGTCGCCCGCAACGGACGAGCCATCCAGCAGGATGCCGCGCGCTTGCAGTTGATCCACCGGCTCGCCGTGGTTCGGTAAGCGGCCTTCAAGCATTTCGTAGTAGGTGTCCGGCGGGGCTGTCATGAAGCGCATGCCGATCTTCTTCAACGCGTCCCAGGTCTTGACCAGGTCGTCAGAGAGGAAGGCCACGTGCTGGATACCTTCACCGTTGAACTGCATCAGGAACTCTTCGATCTGCCCGGCGCCCTTGGACGACTCTTCGTTCAGCGGGATGCGGATCATGCCGTCCGGCGCACTCATGGCCTTGGAGGTCAGGCCGGTGTACTCGCCCTTGATATCGAAATAGCGCGCTTCACGGAAGTTGAACAGCTTCTCGTAGAAGTTGGCCCAGTAGGCCATGCGCCCGCGATAGACGTTGTGGGTCAGGTGGTCGATGACCTTCAGGCCTGCGCCTTGCGGGTTGCGCTCCACGCCTTCGAGGTAGACGAAGTCGATGTCGTAGATCGAGCTGCCTTCGCCGAAACGGTCGATCAAGTACAGCGGCGCACCACCGATGCCCTTGATCGCCGGCAGGTTCAGTTCCATCGGGCCGGTTTCGATGTGGATCGGTTGGGCGCCAAGCTCGAGGGCACGGTTGTAGGCTTTTTGCGAATCCTTGACGCGGAAGGCCATGCCGCACACCGACGGGCCGTGCTCGGCCGCAAAGTAGGAGGCGATGCTGTTGGGCTCGTTGTTAAGGATCAGGTTGATCTCGCCCTGGCGGTACAGGTGCACATTCTTGGAGCGGTGGGTCGCGACCTTGGAGAAGCCCATGATCTCGAAGATCGGCTCCAGGGTGCCCGGCGTCGGCGACGCGAATTCGATAAATTCAAAGCCCATCAGGCCCATTGGGTTTTCGTATAGATCTGCCATGATTTGGCGCCTCATCATTCTTGTAGTGACGGATTCAATTGCCAGCAAGGATGAGGTGCACAGGCGGCGCACAGGAGAGGCCTCGCACGCTGCGGGCGAGGAAGTCACCAAAGATGAGGGGGGAGCCGAGTAGCTTCATGGTGTCATCGGTCTCTGACGGCTTAGGCTTGCGTGAGCGCAAGTCCATATTCTTGTATGCGTAAATCGATTCTACACAGCGTAACAGTGTTTGTCCGTACTCTTATCAAATCCCCATTGCCTTGGCCTGCGCAAGGGGTTTGTTGCACAGGTAGATGCCCAGCAGGATCAACGCACCGCCGATCAGCATTGGCGCGGTCAACTGTTCGCCCAGCAGCAAGGCGCCAAAGATCACGGCCGTGAGTGGGTTAAGCGCGATGAATACCCCGGAGCGGGTCGCGCCGATACGTCGGATGCCATCGTAGTAGCCGATATAGGCCAGCGCCGACCCCAGCACACCCAGGTACAACAGGCTCATGACCTGCGAAAAATGCAGTTGGCCAATGGCCTCGACGCTAAAACGGCCCGTGATCAGCGAGGTCACGGTGAGCATCAGGGTGCCCAACAGGATTGACCAGGTGACCGTCTGCAGCGGCCCGAGGCTCTGGTTCAGTTCGCGGGAAAACAACGAGTAGATGCCCCACCCCACCACGCAACCAAAGATCAGCAGATCGCCCCGCCAGTTGCCGGCCCCTTCGCCCAGCAACTGCGGGTTGCGGCTGATGATGACCACGGCGGCGCCCGCCAGGCATAAGGCAATGCCCATGACCTTGATGCCGTTCAGGCGCTCCTTGAATAACCACCAGGACGCCAAGCCAATCACCGCCGGGTTCAGGGCCACGATCAATGAGGCGCGTGACGCGTTGGTGTACTGCAACCCGTAGAAGAAACACAGGTTGTAGAAAAAGATGCCGAAAAAACCCAGCACCAGCAGTTGTGCGGCCTGCCGCGGGTTTGGGCGTGCCAAGGGAATACGTGCGCCCCCCATGAACACCAACAATGCCAGGCTGGCCAGGCAAAAGCGCAGGCTAGCGGCCAGCAGAGGGTCAACTGCCTCACTCAGGTAGCGACCGGCGACGAAGGTACCGCCCCAGATCATGGTGACAGCGGCCAACTTGAAGTAAGTGATGCGATCCGAGGTTGAATACACGGGCGGTGGCTCTAATGGCTTGAGGGTTAGCCCATTGTTCTGGTAATACAGAGTCATCGTAAAATGAGCTTTCACTCATGACCCTGACTCAACTTGAAATATTCTCCCTGGTGGCCGAGCTGCAAGGTTTTACCAGCGCCGCCCACCGCCTGGGCATCAGCCAATCGGCGGTGTCCCATGCGATCAAGGGGCTGGAGGAGGAACTGGGCGTGGCCTTGTTCAGGCGGCACCAGGCCCAGGTGGAACTCAGTGATATCGGCGCGCAGTTGCTGGGACGCGCCCGCGCGATGCTGGGGTTGGCCAATACACTGCAACAAGAGGCCGCGGACGCTCGGGGCATGAAACGCGGGACGTTGCGCATCGGCTCCTTCGGACCGACGTCCTCGACCTACCTGCTGCCGAAGATCCTCAACCGGTTTCGCCTGGAGTATCCCGGCATCGAAGTGCATGTGGACGAAGGGCCGGACAGGCAAGTCATGCAATGGCTCGACGAACGCCGGATTGATATCGGCTTTGTGGTACTGGAACAGGAACGTTTCGACACCTTCGCGCTGTTCGAGGACCAGATGGTAGCGCTGCTGCCGGCCGACCATAAGCTGGCGGCCCTCGAGCAGGTCAGCCTAAAGGAATTGTGCAACGACCCCTTTGCGCTGACTGAGGCCGGCTCGTCTGAATTGGTGCTGCGGCTGTTCAACGAGGCGCGGCTGACCCCTAACGTGCGTTTTCGCTGCTCGCAGTTGCTAAGCACCCTGGAAACCGTGGGTCGCGGGGATGCCGTGAGCGTGGTGGCACAGTCATCGTTGCCGATTTGGCGCGATCAACGCTATGTACAGCGCGCGCTGTCACCGCGTGTGCCGCGCCGGGTGGGCCTGGCCGTGCTGGACCGGCGGCACGCCTCCCCTGCAGCCCTCGCCTTCATTCGCATTGCCCAAGCTTTGGCGTGGTAGTGGCAGCTACTGGCTAAACGCTAGGTACCGCGAGCTTATTTTGGCCTGGACCTCTATCATCAATTGAATCTGATCCTGCAACAGGCCGTTCACTTCATGCCCCTCACCGTCAACGGCCCGCGAAAACGCGCCACTCGCAACGTGATTACCGCGCTCAGTGCGCTGCTGCCGATTGCACTCGGGGTGGTCATTCTGCATTGGCAAGCCGAACGCACCCTGCAACAAAGCACCGCCCAGACGGCGCAGGAAGCCGTGCGCCAATTCGACCTGATGCTCGACAACACCGCCCTCGCCGCCCAGGCCTTGCTGCCATTGGCGGGACGACCCTGTGATGAGGGTGCGCAGTTGGCGCTGCGCGAACAGGTCACGCGCCGGCCGTTCGTGCGGGCGACCACTTTGTCCTGGCAAAAAAATATCTACTGCAGTTCGCTGTTCGGCGGCACCTATGCGTCGCCGGTCAACCCGGATGACTATGTGGATGGCCGCTTATGGCTGATGAATGGCAACCCGGTGACGCCGGACACGGCACTGCTGGTCTACCGGCTGGTCGACGGGGACAAGGCCGCATTTGCTTCGATTGATGGTTACCACCTGACCAACGCGCTGCGCCTGATCAGCCGTTACGCCGACCTGGTGCTGCAGGTTGGCCCGAATTGGCTGGGGGCGGATGGAAAGGTGCACGACACGCAGGTGCCCGTATTCGCCGTGGCCCATCATCGCCTGGCGTCCGAGCGGTTTCACTACAGTGTCGACGCGGGCATGCCGGCCGGCGAAGTTTGGCGGTATATGCAGGCCCGATACCCGGCACTGTTCAGCCTGGTGGTGTTCTTTGGCGGGCTGGCGGGCGTGTTGGCCCATTGGCTGCAAAAGCGCTCTTCGGCGCCGACCCATGAACTGCAACGGGCGTTGGGTGCCGATGAATTCATTCCGTATTTCCAACCGGTTGTACGCGGTGATACCCGTGAGTGGGCCGGTTGCGAAGTATTGATGCGCTGGCAACACCCTAAAGAAGGCCTGGTACGCCCCGACCTGTTTATCCCCCTGGCCGAACATTCGGGCCTGATCGTCCCCATGACTCGCGCCCTATTGCGTCAGACCGCCGCACAACTGGCGCCCCACGCGGCGCGGTTCCGCCCTGGATTCCATATCGGCGTGAACATCACCGCGCGCCACTGCCAGGACTTGGCACTGGTGGATGACTGTCGTGAGTTCCTCGCCGCGTTTCCTGTAGGCCAGGTGACACTGGTGCTGGAGTTGACCGAACGCGAGCTGATCGAACCCACCGACATCACCCGTCGCTTGTTCGATGCGTTGCATCAACTGGGCGTGATGATTGCCATTGATGACTTCGGCACCGGGCATTCCAGCCTCGGTTACTTGCGTAATTTCAATGTGGACTATTTGAAGATCGACCAGAGTTTTGTCGCCATGATCGGCGCAGATGCACTATCAGGGCATATTCTTGACAGCATCATAGAACTGTCCGGGAAGCTCGACTTGGGTATCGTCGCCGAAGGTGTGGAAACCGCTGAACAGTGTGAATACCTGGCGGCCCAGGGCGTGGATTTCCTGCAGGGCTACCTGTTCGGGAAGCCATTACCCTGCAATGAATTTATTAAATCCCTGGTCGGCCATTGAATAGCCATGCACTACCGGTGTTGAAATAATCTTATTTAGACAAAAGACATGATTTACTCGTAGCGGATTAACTACTACAATTTTTCCTGCCTGTGCAGAACTCGCGGGACGACTTCTTTCTTGAGTCGCCTTAAAGCGCTTGGCTTATAGCTTTGTCTGCAGTTGATATCAGCCAAATACACTATTGGAGTACAGATTTTGTCCAGACTCGCCGAATTTCGCGCAGCAGAAAAAGCCCTTCAAGAACAGCTTGCCCAGCTGGAATCCCTGAAGAACGACGCCGGCCTGAAGAAAGAAATCGAATTCGAAGAAAAGCTTCAAGCCCTGATGAAGACCTATGGCAAAGGCCTGCGCGACATCATTTCCATCCTTGATCCAAACCCGGGCAAGTCCAGTGCTGCTGCCGTTGCCGCACCAAAACAGCGCCGCGCTCGCGTGGTCAAGGTTTACCAGAACCCGCACACTGGTGAACTGATCGAAACCAAAGGTGGCAACCATCGCGGCCTCAAGGCCTGGAAAGAACAGTACGGCGCCGCCACTGTAGACTCCTGGCTTCGCGGCTGATTGCACTGCACTAACAAAGAGCCCCGCCTAGGCGGGGCTTTTTCATTTCTTTTTCATTTCAATGGTTCGAAACCGAACTTAAATAACGTTTCATCATGTTCAGAACCCACGGGCATTACATACTTAAAGTTTCAGGCTATCGCGCACCGAACTGACTTCGTCCTTGCTGGCGTCGTACGCTTGCGCCTGCCCGGCGTATGAAAAAACATAGGCGTTATCGGTATCGACCGCACCCACCAATGTTTGTGAAAGCACGTGACGGCCGTTTTCGGTAATCACACAAGTAGTTTCCAGTGCTTCAAGGCGACTCAAGGTTGTAGGGTGCATCTTGCTGCACACACTTTGATAACCCCCCTGGGCAAAATCTTTCTGGATGGACTTGCGCATCTCCAGCAATACACCTGGGAGATTAACCTTATGGCCCGGCTCAATGGGCGTGCCGGTCAATTCGATGACCATCAAGGTCGCGCCATTTTCATCATTCTTGATCGCGCGCTGCCGGGACACGGGCCGTGGTGTGGCCGGCGCCTCTCCATCCGCCACGACTTCTTCGACTTGCCAGCCGCTGGGCCAATGAATTTCAGGGTCGGCGGCCATGACGAAGGGGCTGGCCAACAGCAAACACACAGCACTCAACAGCGGTTTACGAGGTTCGATCATGACAAAAAACACCCAAGGTTCAAGCGCCAAAGTTTGAGCCCCAGGCCCATGGGTCGCAAGGCCTGCGTGGGCTTTTTCATTTGGCGCCGGGCGCGCGCCTTGCGTATCATGGCCCGGCTGCACGGATGCCAGCCGCAAGCCAAGGAACCGCTCACGTCTTAGAGCCGCGTTTGCCCCATTTTTTCTGGAGGGCCCATGAGCCTGCACGAACTGAACACTTTCCCGGGCGTCACTGCCCAACCTGACACCGCCACCGCCAACTTCGTGTTCAACCACACCATGCTGCGGGTCAAGGACATCACTAAGTCGCTGGACTTCTACACGCGCGTCCTGGGCTTTTCCCTGGTTGAAAAGCGTGACTTCCCGGAAGCCGAATTCAGCCTGTATTTCCTGGCCCTGGTGGACAAATCCCAGATCCCGGCCGACGCCGCCGAGCGCACCCAGTGGATGAAGTCGATCCCGGGCATCCTGGAACTGACCCACAACCACGGCACCGAAAACGACGCCGACTTCGCCTACCACAACGGTAATACCGACCCACGTGGCTTTGGCCATATCTGCATCTCGGTGCCGGATATTGTCGCGGCCTGTGAACGTTTCGAAGCCCTGGGCTGCGATTTCCAGAAGCGCCTGAGCGATGGCCGCATGAAGAGCCTGGCGTTCATCAAGGACCCGGATGCCTACTGGGTCGAGATTATCCAGCCCGCACCGCTGTAACGAAAAAACCCCATGATCGCTCATGGGGTTTTTCATTTCCGAGCTCGGTATTACGCCGGAGCGGAGGTGCGGATCAAATGGTCGAACGCACTCAAGGAAGCCTTGGCGCCCTCGCCCACCGCAATCACGATCTGCTTGTACGGCACCGTTGTTACGTCACCGGCAGCGAACACACCGGGCAGTGACGTTTCGCCACGCGCATCGACAATGATCTCGCCGCGAGGAGTCAGTTCCACGGTGCCTTTGAGCCAGTCGGTGTTGGGCAGCAAACCGATCTGCACAAAGATCCCTTCCAGGTCGATGGTCTTGAACTCGCCGCTGTCGCGATCCTTGTAGGCCAGGCCGGTAACTTTCTGGCCATCACCTTTGACTTCACTGGTCAGCGCGCTGGTGATCACGTCAACGTTCGGCAGGCTGCAGAGCTTGCGCTGCAACACGGCGTCGGCGCGCAATTTACTGTCGAACTCAAGCAAGGTGACGTGGCTGACGATACCGGCCAGGTCGATGGCCGCTTCAACGCCGGAGTTACCGCCGCCGATCACCGCCACACGCTTGCCCTTGAACAACGGACCGTCGCAGTGCGGGCAGAAGCACACGCCCTTGGCTTTGTATTCCTGCTCACCCGGCACCCCCATTTCGCGCCAGCGGGCACCGGTGGCGAGGATCACGGTTTTGGACTTGAGGGTCGCACCGCTTTCGAAACGAATTTCGTGCAGGTCACCGGCGTTTTTCGCCGGGATCAGGCTACTGGCGCGCTGCAGGTTCATGATGTCCACGTCGTACTGGCGTACGTGGGCTTCCAGGGCGCTGGCCAGTTTCGGGCCTTCGGTTTCCTGTACCGAGATGAAGTTCTCGATGGACATGGTGTCCAGCACTTGACCACCAAAGCGCTCGGCAGCGACGCCGGTACGAATACCTTTACGTGCGGCGTAGATCGCCGCTGCCGAACCGGCTGGGCCACCGCCGACGACGAGTACATCAAAGGCGTCTTTGGCGCTGATTTTTTCGGCGGCTTTTTCAATGCCGCTGGTGTCGAGCTTGGCGAGGATTTCTTCCAGGCCCATGCGGCCCTGGCCGAAGTTCACACCGTTCAGGTAAACGCTGGGCACTGCCATGATCTGGCGTTCATCGACTTCTGCCTGGAACAGCGCGCCGTCGATGGCGACGTGGCGGATGTTCGGGTTGAGCACGGCCATCAGGTTCAGCGCCTGGACCACGTCCGGGCAGTTCTGGCAGGACAGCGAGAAGTACGTCTCGAAGCTGAACTCGCCTTTAAGGGCGCGGATCTGTTCAATCACTTCGACACTGGCCTTCGACGGGTGGCCACCGACTTGCAGCAGGGCCAACACCAGCGAAGTGAATTCATGGCCCATGGGGATGCCGGCAAAACGCAGGCTGATATCGGCACCCGGGCGGTTGATGGAGAACGAAGGCTTGCGCGCATCATCACCATCGGTTTTCAGGGTAATCAGCGTAGTGAGGCTGACAACATCCTGCAAAAGGGCAAGCATTTCCTGGGATTTCGCGCCGTCGTCGAGGGAGGCGACGATCTCGATCGGCTGGGTGACCCGTTCCAGGTATGACTTCAACTGAGCTTTAAGATTGGCGTCCAACATACGGGCGATTTCCTGTTCATTCGGTTTATTGCAGACAAAAAAACGCCCGAGCGAATCTCGCCCGGGCGTTTTGAGGGCGGATGCAGCTTACTTAAGTGCGGATTCCCGCCCTTGAGACTTCACAGACTTAGATCTTGCCGACCAGGTCCAGGGACGGAGCCAGGGTGGCTTCGCCTTCTTTCCACTTGGCTGGGCACACTTCGCCTGGGTGGGCAGCGACGTACTGGGCAGCCTTGATTTTGCGCAGCAGCTCGGAAGCGTCACGGCCAACACCGCCGTCGTTCAGCTCAACGATCTTGATCTGACCTTCTGGGTTGATCACGAAAGTGCCGCGATCTGCCAGGCCAGCTTCTTCGATCAGTACGTCGAAGTTGCGGGAGATGGTCAGGGTTGGGTCGCCGATCATGGTGTACTGGATTTTGCCGATGGCTGGCGAAGTGTTGTGCCAGGCAGCGTGGGCAAAGTGAGTGTCGGTGGACACGCTGTAGATTTCGACGCCCAGCTTCTGGAATTCGGCGTAGTTGTCAGCCAGGTCTTCCAGTTCGGTTGGGCAAACGAAGGTGAAGTCGGCTGGGTAGAAGAACACAACGGACCACTTGCCTTTCAGGTCGGCGTCGGACACATCTACGAAGTTGCCGTTTTTGTAGGCGGTCGCTTTGAACGGTTTTACTTGGCTGTTGATGATAGGCATCGTTGACTCTCCGTCAGGTTTGTAAAAGGGGTGAAGAAGTTGATGAAGTGAATCCTACCCACTCTCTCGGCGGATGGCTCATTGGCAAACCTGATGCTGACGATTGGTTTTCCCTATCAGGTGACTGTATTAATAGAAGAAATCTCAAAGCAGCGGCTGGGTCGCCAAGGTCATGCCAATAAAGGGCGTGGATTCAACATAGCGCATGGCGGATTTCATGTCGCTCCAGCCGACGTAACTCATCAACGACTTCAAATCCCAGCCACTGCGATGCGCCCAAGTCGCAAAGCCACGGCGCAATGAGTGGCTGGTGTATTGCTCGGCAGGGATGCCGGCGCGCTCCAGCGCCTGGCGCAGCAGCGGGATCACACTGTTGGGGTGCAAGCCCTCCTCCCCCAGGTTGCCCCAGCGATCGATGCCGCGAAACACCGGGCCGCGTACCAGGGCCGAGGCGCTGAGCCATTCGCTGTAGGCCTGCACCGGACACAACCGCAACAGTGCCGGGGTGTGGTAGGTCTTGCCGAGGTTGTCGCGGTCGCTTTTGCTGCGCGGCAGATACAGGCTGATCCCGGCGCCGGGCGTCGCCTGCACATGTTCGATGTCGAGGCGGCACAGCTCATCGCTACGGAAGCCGCGCCAGAACCCCAGCAGGATCAGCGCCGTGTCGCGCTTGGCGCGCAGCAATCGGGGCTGATCCTGCGCCTGCGTTGCCGCTGTCGCCTCAACCTCAAGAGACGCCACCACCTGCTCCAGATGCTTGAGCTGCAAAGGCTCGGCTTGCTTCTCCTGCGCCGGGTGGACGGCGCGGATGCCCTTTAAGACCTTGCGCACCACCGGCGCTTTAGTCGGGTCGGGAAAGCCCTGGCTTGTATGCCACTGCGCCAGGGCCGAGAGCCGCAACTTTAAGGTATTCACCGCCAATACCCCCGCATGAGCGACCAGATAGCGCGCCACGCTATCGCTGGTCGCCGGCAGGAACCCGCCCCAACTCACTTCGAAGTGCTCGATGGCCGCGCGATAACTGCGGCGGGTGTTATCGCGGGTGGCGGCGTTGAGGTAACGATCCAGATCGCTCATGGGAGGCCTTTGTGTACTGCTGGCAGGTGTATGTGCCGGTTAAATGCGTATAACACGGGATAATACGCCAATATCCCATCTGTTAATTGATGAATTTCAACGGCTTTTTATCCGTGATATAGTACGTATATACATACCATGTACCACACTACGAAATCGACGGAGACCCCATGGCTCGCGGCGGCATTAATAAAGCAGTAGTTCAAACGGCACGCCTGGCGATCCTCGCCCGCGGCGAGAACCCCAGCATCGACGCTGTACGCATCGAGATGGGCAACACGGGCTCGAAAACCACGATTCATCGCTATTTGAAGGAGTTGGATGAGAGCGAAACCCGCGTCACCATCACCGAAGCACCGATCGACGACGAGCTTGGCGAGCTGGTGGCGCGACTGGCTCAACGCCTGAAAGAGAAAGCCCAGGAGCCAATCGACTTGGCCTTGGCACAGTTCGAGCAACAAAAGACCGCCCTGCTCGCCCAAGTAGAGGCGCTGGAAGCCGCCCAAAGCCAACTCCAGCAACAACTCGATATCCAGGCCGCAGCCCTGGCAGAAGAAAGCGCCGCCCTGCAAACCGCCACTACCAGCCTGCAGACCGAACAAACCCGTAACGCCGGGCTTAACCAGGCGTGCAGTGATTACGAGTTACGGATCAACGACAAGGACGAACAGATTCGTTCGCTGGAAGAAAAGCACCTGCATGCGCGCGACGCCCTGGAGCATTACCGCAATGCGATCAAGGAACAGCGCGAACAGGAACAGCGCCGCCACGAAGGCCAATTGCAGCAGGTACAGGCCGAGCTGCGCCAGGCACAGCAGAGCGCCATGGTGCGTCAGGATGAAATCACCCAACTGCATCGCGACAATGAGCGACTGCTGATCGAGCATCGGGTGACGGCGAAGGAATTGACGGCGCTGCAGGAGCAATCCCGCAAGGATCAGGCCCAACAGCTCAAGCTAAGTGAACAGGTCAGCCTGATTGATAACGAACGCACCCTGCTTCAGGAACGCCTGCGGGTGGCAGTGCTGGAGAGCCAGTCACGCCAGGAAGCGCTGACCGAACACCAGCACACCAACAAGACCTTGGAGCTTGAGCTGATCAAGGCCCAGGCAAGTATCGAGGCGTTGCGCCTGGCAGCCACCGTTGCGGCGGCGCCAGAGGCAACCCCCAACGCCTGATCAGCCCGCCACAGGCGTGCGCAGGGTGACGAACTCTTCCGCCGCCGTAGGGTGCACGCCGATGGTTTCATCGAAATGCCGCTTGGTCGCGCCTGCCTTGAGCGCGATCGCCAGGCCTTGCACGATCTCACCCGCGTCCGGGCCGACCATGTGGCAACCCAGCACTTTGTCGGTGTCGGCGTCGACGACCAGCTTCATCAGGGTCTTTTCCTGGCACTCGGTCAGGGTCAGCTTCATTGGCCGGAAACGGCTTTCAAAGATCTGTACCTTATGGCCCTGCTCTTTCGCTTCTTCTTCGGTCAGGCCTACGGTGCCGATGTTCGGCAGGCTGAACACCGCCGTCGGAATCATCGCGTAATCCACCGGGCGATACTGCTCAGGCTTGAACAGACGACGCGCCACAGCCATGCCTTCGGCCAGGGCAACCGGTGTCAGTTGCACACGACCGATCACGTCGCCAATGGCCAGGATCGATGCCTCGGCGGTCTGGTATTGGTCATCCACCTCAACGAAGCCGCGCTTGTCGAGTTTGACGCCAGTGTTCTCCAGCCCCAGGTTGTCCAGCATCGGGCGACGCCCGGTGGCGTAGAACACACAGTCGGCTTCCAGCACGCGGCCGTCTTTCAACGTCGCCTTGAGGCTGCCGTCGGCCTGCTTGTCGATGCGTTCGATATCGGCATTGAACTGCAGGTCCAGGCCGCGCTTGGTCAACTCTTCCTTCAGGTGCGTGCGCACCGCACCGTCGAAGCCGCGCAGGAACAGGTCGCCGCGATACAGCAGGGTTGTCTGGGCACCCAGGCCATGGAAGATCCCCGCGAACTCGACGGCAATGTAACCCCCACCGACGACCAGCACGCGCTTGGGCAACGCCTTGAGGAAGAACGCTTCATTGGAGCCAATGGCGTGTTCACGTCCCGGAATCTCCGGAATCTGCGGCCAGCCGCCGGTAGCGATCAGAATGTGCTCGGCGGTGAAACGTTCGCCGTTGATCTCGACCTGGTGCGGATCAACCAGGCGCGCATGCCCTTCATGCAGGGTTACGCCGCTGTTCACCAGCAGGTTGCGGTAGATGCCATTGAGACGGTTGATCTCACGATCCTTGTTGGCGATCAGGGTCGCCCAATCAAAGTTCGCTTCGCCCAGAGACCAGCCAAACCCGCTGGCCTGTTCGAAATCTTCGGCAAAATGTGCGCCGTACACCAGCAGCTTTTTCGGCACGCAGCCGACGTTCACGCAGGTGCCACCCAGGTAGCGGCTTTCCGCCACTGCCACTTTGGCGCCAAAGCCTGCGGCAAAGCGCGCCGCGCGAACACCGCCGGAACCGGCGCCAATTACATACAGGTCAAAATCGTAGGCCATTTCACTCTCCTCGGCAGGACATCAGCATACCGACTTAGATGGGGCTGAAAAACGAAAAAGCCACCCGAAGGTGGCTTTTTCAGAGCAGGCGACGTTTACCGTGAATCAGTAAGCCTTGCCAGTCTTGTAGAAGTGCTCGTAGCAGAAGTTGGTCGCTTCGATGTAGCCTTCAGCGCCGCCGCAGTCGAAACGCTGGCCCTTGAACTTGTAGGCAATCACGCAACCGTCTTTGGCTTGCTTGAGCAGGGCGTCGGTGATCTGGATCTCGCCGCCTTTGCCTGGCTCGGTTTCTTCGATCAGTTTGAAGATATCCGGGGTCAGGATGTAACGACCGATGATCGCCAGGTTCGAAGGCGCGTCTTCCGGTGCTGGTTTTTCAACCATGTCACGTACGCGGATCAGGCCATCGCCAATGTCGTCACCGGCGATAACGCCGTACTTGTTGGTTTCGGTCGGGTTCACTTCCATCACTGCAACGATGGTGCAACGGTATTTCTGGTAGAGCTTGACCATCTGGGTCAGCACACCGTCGCCTTCCAGGTTCACACACAGGTCGTCCGCCAGTACCACGGCGAACGGCTCGTCGCCGATCAGTGGACGGCCGGTGAGGATGGCGTGGCCAAGGCCTTTCATCTGAGTCTGACGGGTGTAGGAGAACGAGCACTCGTCGAGCAGTTTGCGGATACCGACCAGGTATTTTTCCTTGTCGGTGCCCTTGATCTGGTTTTCCAGCTCGTAGCTGATGTCAAAGTGGTCTTCCAGTGCGCGCTTACCACGACCGGTCACGATGGAGATTTCGTTCAGGCCGGCATCCAGTGCCTCTTCGACGCCGTACTGAATCAGTGGCTTGTTCACCACCGGCAGCATCTCTTTGGGCATGGCCTTGGTCGCTGGCAAGAAGCGAGTGCCGTAACCGGCTGCTGGGAACAAGCATTTCTTGATCATATGAGTCCTTACAAAGGGCTGTGCGTACGGAATTCGGCGCAGTCTAATCAGGCCGCAGTCACCTTACAATGGGTCCTGCTGGCGTTGCGATGTCATCATAGAGAAAAAATGTCGGCGTAAGTTCCGCTCACGTTGTTGAGGGAATGTTCACCGGCACGGCAAAAAATGCCTGCACCTCCTGTTTTCAGAGGGCTGCAACCTTTTTAGCATGCTTTCAGGCTCAGAACACTGACCGAGAATAACTTGCGCGGCCCCGCGACATTTGGCGCTATCATTACGCCCTTGAACCAGACCACGAGATACTTGATAGATGTCAGAACCAAAAGGCGTGAACGGCTACCTGATCACCAAGCGAGCGGACGGCTGGCACCTGATCAACTTCCACGGCGACAGCGTCGCTGGCGCATTCGCGAGCGAAAGCCAGGCTATTGCCGTAGCCGAAGTGTTTGTGGATGAAGCGGGCCACGCATCGAGCAAACGGCCCAAGGGCAAGTAAGCGTCAACGCCCTGCGCAAAAAGCCCCGATGAACGGGGCTTTTTTGTGTTTGTCTGTACGTAGATGGCAGTTCGCTATAATCTCGCCGGAACGCCCCACGACAGTGTCAGCGCCCCTCCAACACCCTCGATGATGAACCTATATGAACAAGATTCTGGCACTGACCGCGGTACTGACCCTGGCCGGGTGCACCACCACTTCCGACGTCTTCCTGAAAAACGGCGAACAAGGCCTGACCATCGACTGCTCGGGCGAAGCCAATTCCTGGGCCAGTTGCTACGAAAAGGCTGACGCTTCGTGTGCGGGCACCGGCTACCGTATCGTCGGCACCGAAGGCACACCCTCGCTCAAGGAAAGTGAAAAGACCCTCGGCCAGGACGTGGGCAACTTCAAAAGCCGCAGCGTGGTGGTGGTCTGCAAGTAAGCGTTACGCCTACAGCTGAATATCGGCAAACTTGATTCCCAGGCCACGGATAGTCTCCACCAGCTCATCCAGACGCGGGAAAGACTCGACTTCATCCTGATCGTCCACCAGGAAAAAACTGCGGCCACCGCTTTTCTTGAAAAAAACGATCCACTCCCCCAGGTCGGCTGGGTTCTGGATGATGTGAGTGGCCGATATCTGGCCTTCGGCCTGGCGCGCCCTGACGTGTTCACGCTTCATGAAAGACTTCCCTAAAAAGACAAATGCCGCACAAACCGAGAGTTTGCGCGGCATTTTTGCATTGATTGACCGAGAGTTTAACGGATGCCCTGCCCAATCAGCACGCCTTCTACGGTTTGGCCGTAAAGATTGATCCCGTCATTGGCATGGAATTTAACCCTGGTTTTCTCCACGGAACCCTCCACCAGTCGCGGATCCTGCGGCCGTTCGCGGCTGTTGATGTAGGCGGCCACGTCCCAGGCTTGCTGATCACTCAGGCTGCCACCCTTGCCCAGCGGCATGTTGTGTTTGATGAAAGACGCCGCCGTATTGATACGGTGCATCCCCGCGCCCCAATTGTAGGAATCCTTACCCCAGAGCGGTGGCATCACGTAGCTGTCACCCACTTTCTGGCCCTGCCCCTCGGCACCGTGGCAGACGGCGCATTGCTCTTTGTACACCTGCCCACCTTGGGACAGGTCATAACCCTTGGCCGGCTGGACCACGTCCGGGTAACCACGGCCCGGTAACTCCACGCCCAAAGGTGCCTTGCTCGCCAGCCAGTAGGCATACACGGAGAGTGCGGTAATTTCGGGGCTATCAGCAGCCGGCGGGGTGCCACCGTTCATGCTGAACTGGAAACAGCCCTGCAACCGCTCGGCGAAGGTATTGACCTTGTCATTCTTCTTTCGATAGGCCGGGTACATCGGGTAGGCCGCCCACAGTGGCGCCGAATGGGCCAACCGGCCCTGATCCAGATGGCAATTGCTGCAATTGAGTCCGTTACCGACAAATGTCGGCGCCAGGCGCTTGGTATCCACGAACAGCGCGTAGCCTTGCTTGACCAGCTTGCCGTAGGCGTTGTCAGGCAGCTCGCGCTCTTGAGGCGGTTGGAATTGAGCGACCGCCGCGTGGCTGGCGGATGGCGGCAACTGCGACTGATCTTCCATGGCAATCGTGGCGGCATACGCTGACGACAGACCGAACGCCGCCAGCGCCAAGCCATGCATAAACGGGCTCATGGCTTGGCCTCCTGTTTAAGCGACGCGAAATACTCGGCCACGGCCTGTACTTCCTCCGGTGTGAGGGATTTGGCGATGTGGCCCATCAAGTCATTCGGGTCATTGTGACGAGTTCCGTTTTGCCACGCCGTCAACTGGGCGGCCAGGTAGGCTGCGGGCTGGCCCACCAGCGGTGGAAACGCGTCGCCTACCCCCGTACCGGCGGGGCCATGGCAACTGGCGCATGGCGGAATCTGTCGCTCCCACGCGCCCTGCTGTGCAAGCTTTTGCGCAGCACCGAGGGGCATCTCGCTGCGCTGGATCGGTTCGGGGACAAAGGCCGGCATCGCCGCCAGCGCCTCGCTGACGGCTTCGACTTCAGCGTCGGTGAGGGCGTTCGCCAGCGGCTGCATCACCGGATTGACGCGACTGCCGCGCTTGAAGTCCTCCAGTTGTTTACGCACATACGCCGCCGGCAGCCCCGCCAGCCTGGGGAAACCCGCTGCGGAAATACCCGCGCCATCGGCACCATGGCAGGCGACGCAGGGCATGGCGCCCGGTTGCGAGCCGCCCTCGGCAAAGATCTTCTTCCCCTCCAGCGCGTGAGCGTTGCCCAACAGCAACATCAGCGCACTGCCCATCAGCACTCGTCCCAGAGACATCATCACCCCTCCATTTTATAGTTATAAGCTTAGGCGTTTATGGTATAAGCCTACAAATGGTAGGGGAATGAGCCCGTCGCGACAACACTCAAAACGTGTCATAAAAAAAGCCCGGCCCCACGCGTGCGGGGCCAGGCTCTTTTATCGGATTCGAGTCGCGGGTGAAGCGCGCTGTATCAGCCGGAAATGCACTCTTCGCCAGCCTTTTTCACGTCACCCGGACGGATCGGCACATTGGACATGCTCTCGTAGAGCTTGATGCTGCTACCGCTGGAACGTTCATCAATTTCAAAAATCGCCGATGGGTCGGCTGAAAACTTTTGCGGCACGATCACCTGCACGCCACCGTCCTTATGCGGTTCGATCTGCGGCGGCCGGCGGGTCGCCGACAGTTTCTGTACCACACACGCGGCGTATTCCTGAGGTTTCTTCCCGGAAATGACCGCCAAGGTCGGCGGGGTCTGCTTGATATCTGCAACCGAAGCACACCCACCAATCGCCAGGGCCAGAACCAACACACTCCACTTCATATAAAACCTCCGATAAAGACCCTACGACAGCGGGGATGGTATTTTTCTCCCGCCCACGTAGGATTTATCCCTGATAACTCGGTAAATAACTGTTTTAAATTGTCGACGTCGTTGAAGACGGGCCGATAATAAACGCGCTGGGGCTGATAAACTCCATCTTAACCTACGTATCGTTCTGATTTTTCAGAAAAAGCCCTTCTGGAGACACCCCCAATGAAATTCATCCACCAGCGCGAGCACCTCAACGAGGGAGACATTGTTGTCATCGAATGCTCGCAGACTTGTAATATTCGTCTGATGAGCGATGCGAATTTTCGCAGCTTCAAGAACGGCGGCCGCCACACTTACCACGGTGGCGCATTTGACAAATTCCCAGCCAAAATCACCGCGCCGAGCACCGGGTTCTGGAACATCACCCTGGACGTCGTCACGCGCCGCGCCATCAGCGTGACCCGCAAACCCGCGCTGTCCCACAAGATCCGCATTGTGCGTCGTACCAGCTCCAAGCTGAGCTGATCCGCCATCCAAAGGAAATAGCCGTGACTGCCACCACCAAATACGTGATCAAGTACAAGCTCAACGGCGAACGCCGCTTTGAGTTCGCTCAACTGCAGACCAACAGCGTCGAAGAAGCCAAGCAAGCCCTGGCGAAGATTCACGATGCCGGTGATGAAATCACCGACATCAATGTGAGCAAGGCGCTGTAAGCCGATGCCCGGCCCCACCGCTGACCTGTTCGCCGATGACGCCTTGCAGCAACCCGCTGGGCGCGAACAAATTGGCGAACAGTCCTACGTGCTCAGGGGCTACGCCCTGCCCTGGATTGAGCGCCTTCTGCCGGAGTTACGGCAGGTGCTGGCTCAATCACCCTTCCGGCAAATGGTCACACCCGGTGGCTTCACTATGTCGGCCGCATTAAGCAGCTGCGGCGACCTGGGCTGGACCACCGACACTTCCGGTTACCGCTACTCACCACTCGACCCGCGCACCCAGCAGCCCTGGCCGCACATGCCGGACACCTTGCGGCAATTGGCTGTGCTGGCGGCGGCAGACGCCGGCTTTGTCGACTTTGCCCCCGACGCCTGCCTGATCAACCGTTATGTACCGGGTGCAAAGATGTCCCTGCACCAGGACAAGAACGAGCGCCGCTACAGCGAACCGGTGGTGTCGGTGTCGCTGGGGTTACCGGCGATTTTTCTGTTTGGCGGGCATGAGCGCAGTGCCAAGGCTCAGAAAGTCTCGCTGTTCCATGGCGACGTGGTGGTCTGGGGCGGTGTGGACCGCCTGCGTTTTCACGGCGTGATGCCGATCAAGGATGGCGTGCACCCGGTCATGGGGCCGCAACGCATCAACCTGACCTTTCGCACCGCCGGCTGATTTGACCGCAAGCTTCAGAGTGCCATGGGTTCACGGCATGACTAATCTGGCCAGGAACCGTCAAGAGTGCCGACCATGAGTATCGAACAAGATCCGCGCTGGGCAGCCATTCTCGCCCGCGACCCCAAGGCCGATGCGTTGTTCGTCTACGGCGTGAAGACCACCGGCGTGTACTGCCGCCCCAGCAGCGCTTCGCGCTTGCCGCGCCCGGAAAATATCGAATTCTTCGACACCCCGGCACAGGCCGAAGCCGCGGGTTATCGCGCCAGCAAGCGCGCGGCCGGGGACCAGACCCAGCTTGCGGCGCACCATGCGCAACTGGTGGCCGACGCCTGCCGCCATATCGAACAGTCCGACACCCCGCCCAGCCTGAACACGCTGGCCACGCACGCCAAACTGAGCCCCTTCCATTTTCATCGCGTGTTCAAAGCCATCACCGGCCTGACCCCCAAGGGCTACGCCAGTGCCCATCGTTCACGCAAAGTGCGCGATGGCCTCAAGGGCTCGCACTCGGTGACGGATGCGCTGTATGACGCAGGCTTCAATTCCAACAGCCGTTTTTATGAATCGGCCAATCAATTGCTCGGCATGACGCCCAGTGACTACAAGGCCGGCGGCACTAACAACGCGATTCTGTTTGCCGTCGGGCAGTGCTCGCTGGGTGCGATCCTGGTGGCACAAAGCACCCGTGGCGTGTGCGCGATTCTGCTGGGGGATGACCCGGACCAACTGGTGCGCGACCTGCAGGATCAGTTTCCCAAGGCCGAGCTGGTCGGCGCCGACCCGCGCTTCGAACAGTTGGTCGCACAGGTCGTGGGGTTTATCGAAGCGCCCGCGCTCGGCCTGGACCTGCCGCTGGACCTGCGCGGCACGGCGTTTCAGGAGCGGGTGTGGCAAGCCTTGCGTGAGATTCCTCCGGGGAGCACGGCCAGCTACGCGCAGATCGCTGAGCGCATCGGCGCGCCAAAGTCCTTCCGCGCCGTGGCCCAGGCCTGTGGTGCAAACAGCATCGCGGTGGCAATACCCTGTCACCGCGTAGTACGCAGTAATGGCGAGCTCTCCGGCTACCGCTGGGGCGTGGAGCGCAAGCAGCAATTGCTGGCGCGTGAAAGCGAGGCCTAACCCAGCTTGCGCTTGCGAAACTCGGCGACTTTATGACGGTTGCCACACAACGCCATGCTGCACCAACGACGCTTATGCGCCTTGGTACGGTCGTAGAACCACAACACGCAGTCGGGATGCTCGCAGGTACGGATCAAGTTGAAATCTGCGTCCACCAGCAAGGCGGCAGCCGCTTCGGCAATCGGTGAAAGAAACTGCTCCGGCGTTTGTCGTTTGCGTTGACGCACCAGGTGCACTTCACCCGGCGCCGGCCAGCTGAGCTGCGGATGGCTGACCGCCTTGCGCAAAAAACCATTGAGCGCGGCGGGGTCGGCCTGCTCGCCCGCCTTGCGTGCCTCAAGCAACACTCGAATCACTTCCCGCAGCGTCCTGGCCGTCGCCAGTAAAGCCCCCGCGTCAAACGCCGGCACCTCGCCCTCTTCCACCCAGCCCAAGCGCACCAGCCAGCGCTCGACATCGGCGTCGGCCTGCCAGAACTCAAAGGGCTCACCGTCGACATTGGCGCGGGTATTGAGCATGTCCAGTACCGGGTCATCGGCAAGGACATAGGGTTCCGGAAGTACGTGGGTGGTCATGGCGGATCCTCTTGAGCATCTGCGGATCGTAACCTGTATTTCTTCTCAAGGGTAGTTACAGAAAATGATTTTATAACCTGAATAAAACGTTTGACAGGTTACCTATTCAGGCGCAGTTTTTAAAAACGGTAACCCGTAAATCAATTTAATCTAGTTACTAAGGTACAGACCTCATGACCACTCCAGCCCCCGTCATCCATTACCGTCACGTTGATGTCGACGGCGTACGCATGTTCTACCGTGAGGCCGGTGCTCCGTCGGCCCCGGTCATGTTGTTGCTGCATGGCTTCCCCAGTTCGTCGCATATGTTCCGCGACCTGATCCCTTTACTCGCCACGCGATTCCGGGTGATCGCCCCGGATTTGCCGGGTTTCGGCTTTACCGAGGTGCCGGCCGAACGCGATTACCTCTACAGTTTCGATAACCTGGCGATCACGGTGGGGCATTTTGTCGAGGCGTTGGCGTTGAGCCGCTACGCCCTGTACGTCTTCGATTACGGTGCGCCGGTCGGTCTGCGCCTGGCGGTGGCGCACCCGGAACGGGTCAGCGCGTTGGTGTCGCAAAATGGCAACGCCTACCTGGAAGGCCTGGGCGATGCCTGGGCGCCGATTCGTACCTACTGGGCCGAGCCGAGCCGAGCCAACCGTGAAGTGATCCGCAACGCCGTGATCAGCCTCGAAGGCACGCGCTACCAGTACCTGCATGGTGTGAATCAGCCCGAACGGGTGGCGCCCGAAGCCTACATGCTCGACGTACTGCTCATGCAGCGCCCCGGCAACGACGAGATCCAGCTGGACCTGTTCCTCGACTACCGTAATAACCTGACGCTCTACCCGGCATTCCAGGCCTTCTTCAACGCCACGCAAGTGCCGACACTGGTGATCTGGGGCCAGAACGATCCGTTCTTCATCCCGCCAGGTGCGCACGCCTATAAAACCGACAACCCCAACGCGGTGGTGGAACTGCTGGACACCGGCCACTTCGCCCTGGAAACCCATGCGGCGCATATCGCCGAGCGGATTCACACGGTACTGGGCAACGCCATCAACTGATGGCGCGCCACGAACGCACACGTTCGTCCAGTGAATAAAACAGACTGGCCGGGTGCCAATGGCCCTGTTACAACAGCGAAAAGCCTCACTGACGCTGGAGACGCATTCCATGAGCACCTGGCCAGACACCCGAATTCTCGACCTGCTGGGCATCGACGTGCCGATCATCCAGGCCCCCATGGCCGTCGGCACCACCACGGCCATGGTCATTGCCGCCAACGCTGCGGGTGCGCTGGGTTCATTACCGGCGGCCGCGCTGAGCATCGAGCAACTGCGCGACGCGCTGAGCACTATCCGCCAGGCCGGCGCACGGCCGATCAACGTCAATTTTTTCTGCCACCAACCGCCCGCGCCCGATGCAGCGCGTGATCAACACTGGAAGGCGTTGCTGGAGCCCTACTACCGCGAATTGGGTGCCGACTATGACGCGCCAACCCCGGTCTCCAACCGCGAACCGTTCAACGAAGCGGCTTGCCAGGTGGTTGAAGAGTTTCGCCCAGAGGTGGTCAGTTTCCACTTTGGCCTGCCGGAAAAATCCCTGTTGGACCGAGTAAAAGCCACGGGTGCGAAAGTGCTGTCCTCGGCCACCACCGTCGAAGAAGCCCTCTGGCTGGAACAGCACGGCTGCGATGCAATCATCGCCATGGGCAGTGAAGCGGGTGGGCATCGTGGCTTGTTTCTCAGCGATGACCTCAACACCCAGATCGGCTTGTTCGCCCTGGTGCCGCAAGTGGTCGACGCCGTCAGCGTGCCGGTGATTGCCGCCGGCGGCATCGGTGATGCACGTGGGATTGTCGCGGCATTCGCCCTGGGCGCCTCGGCGGTGCAGATTGGTACGGCGTACCTGTTTACCCCCGAAGCCAATGTCACCGCGTCCCACCATCACGCACTGCGCCACGCCCAGGCCAGCGAAACCGCGCTGACCAACCTGTTCACCGGTCGCCCCGCACGCGGCATCGTCAACCGGGTCATGCGTGAGCTCGGTGCGATCAACCCGGCCGCGCCGGCCTTCCCGACCTCCGGCGGTGCGCTGATACCGCTCAAGGCCAAGGATGAGGCAGGCTTCAGTAACCTGTGGTCCGGCCAGGCCCTGCGCCTGGGCAAAGACATCACCACATATGAGCTGACCCGCGAACTGGCGGAGCAGGCGTTGGCCAAGTTCAACTAGAACCTTCAGCTGTGGCAACTTTGCACTGTACCGGCAATGGCCAACCGCTATATATTCCCATACATAGCGGTAAGGCCTTCTCCCTATAACAAGCCGTACAGATTCAAAGGAGCTGCTTCATGAAGATTCACGCCTCACGCTTGGCCGTCCTGGTCGCTGCCCTCGCCTTCGGTTCGGCGCAGGCCGATGAAGTCCAGGTGGCCGTGGCCGCCAACTTCACCGCACCGATCCAGGCGATTGCCGCCGACTTCGAGAAAGACACCGGCCACAAGTTGGTCGCCGCCTACGGTGCCACCGGCCAGTTCTACACCCAGATCAAGAACGGCGCGCCCTTCGAAGTGTTCCTGAGCGCCGACGACACCACGCCGCAAAAACTCGAAACCGAAGGCGACACTGTCAAGGGCTCACGCTTCACCTACGCCGTCGGCACCCTCGCGCTGTGGTCGGCCAAAGAAGGCTACGTGGACGCCAAAGGTGACGTGCTGAAGAAAAACGAATTCCGGCACCTCTCCATCGCCAACCCCAAAGCCGCACCCTACGGCCTCGCCGCCACCCAGGTGTTGGCCAAGGAAGGTCTGACCGAGAAGGTCAAAGACAAGCTCGTCGAAGGCCAGAACATCACCCAGGCCTATCAGTTCGTGTCCACCGGCAACGCCGAGCTGGGTTTTGTCGCCTTGTCGCAGATCTACAAAGACGGCAAAGTCACCAGCGGTTCGGCCTGGATTGTTCCAGCCGCGATGCATGACCCGATCAAACAGGACGCAGTGATCCTCAACAAGGGCAAGGACAGCGCGGCTGCCAAGGCACTGGTTGAGTACCTCAAGGGGCCTAAAGCCGCTGCCGTCATCAAGTCCTACGGTTACGAGCTGGCCAAGTAAATGCCGTTATCGAGTGCCGATTTTTCCGCTATCTGGCTGACCATCAAGCTGGCGTCACTGACCACCGTGATCCTGCTGGTTATCGGCACTCCGATTGCCCTGTGGCTGTCGCGCACCCGCTCCTGGTGGCGCGGCCCCATCGGCGCCGTCGTCGCCTTGCCGTTGGTGTTGCCACCGACGGTGATCGGCTTCTACCTGCTGTTGACCATGGGCCCCAATGGCTATTTCGGCCAGTTCACCCAGTGGCTGGGCCTGGGCACTCTCACCTTCAGCTTCGCCGGGCTGGTCATCGGCTCGGTGATCTATTCCATGCCGTTTGTGGTGCAGCCGTTGCAAAACGCCTTCTCCGCCATCGGCACGCGCCCGCTGGAAGTGGCGGCTACCTTGCGCGCCAATCCCTGGGATACGTTTTTTAGCGTGATCCTGCCCCTGGCGCGTCCAGGTTTCATCACCGCTTCGATCCTCGGTTTCGCGCACACCGTCGGTGAATTCGGCGTGGTGCTGATGATCGGCGGCAATATCCCGGACAAGACCCGGGTGGTGTCCGTACAGATCTACGACCACGTGGAAGCCATGGAATATGCCCAGGCCCATTGGCTGGCCGGCGCCATGGTGGTGTTCGCGTTCCTGGTGTTGCTGGCGCTCTATTCCAGCCGTAAAACCAAGATGGGCTGGAGCTGATGTCGATGATTGATGTACGCCTGCACCTCCAGTATTCGGGCTTTGCTCTCGACGTCGACCTGCACCTGCCCGGCCGCGGGGTGACCGCGCTGTATGGGCATTCCGGCTCCGGCAAGACCACGTGCCTGCGCTGTATCGCCGGACTGGAGCGCGCCGGAGACGGTTTTATCCAGATTAACGATGAAGTCTGGCAAGACAGCCGCAACGGGCGGTTTGTCCCCCCGCATAAGCGCGCGCTAGGTTACGTGTTTCAGGAGGCCAGCCTGTTTGCGCATCTGTCGGTGCGGGACAACTTGGCGTTCGGCCTCAAGCGCATTCCTCGGCAGCAGCGCCGTGTGGACATGGCCCAGGCCACCGAGTTGCTGGGCATCGGTCACCTGCTTGACCGCCATCCCCAGCACCTCTCCGGCGGTGAACGCCAACGCATCGGCATCGCCCGCGCGTTGCTCACCAGCCCAAGCCTGCTGTTGATGGACGAGCCGCTGGCCGCCCTCGACAGCCAGCGCAAAGGCGAGATCCTGCCGTACCTCGAACGCCTGCACGATGAGCTGGATATCCCGGTACTGTACGTCAGCCATGCTCAGGATGAGGTGGCGCGCCTGGCCGATCACATCGTGTTGCTCAGCGACGGCAAGGCCTTGGCCAGCGGCCCCATCGGCGAAACCCTGGCGCGGCTGGACCTGCCCCTGGCGTTGGGCGACGACGCAGGTGTGGTGATCAACGGCACGGTCAACGCCTACGACGATCACTACCAGTTGCTCACCCTGCAGCTGCCCGCCAGCGCCCTGCACATGCGTGTGGCCCATGCACCGCTGGCCGTGGGAAAAGCGCTGCGCATCAAGGTACAGGCGCGTGATGTCAGCCTGAGCCTGCAGGCCGAGGAACACAGCAGCATCCTCAACCGCTTGCCGGTGAGGGTCATTCAGGAGATCTCGGCGGACAACAGCGCGCACGTGCTGGTGCGCCTGGACGCGGGGGGCACGCCGTTGCTGGCGCGCATCACGCGCTTTTCCCGCGACCAACTGCAATTGCACCCCGGCCAGACGCTGTGGGCGCAGATCAAGGCGGTCGCCGTGCTGGCGTGAACAACCTTTTGGCACGACCGCATACGGCTGCGGTCAATCAGACATACCGGCCTGATTTGTTGCCAAGGAACCCGTCCCATGTCCGACTCTGCGCTGCCCCGCGACCTGCATTACGTTGACGACACCCAGCCTGGCATCCGTCGCAAGACGGTGCGCGGCAAGTTCCAGTATTTCGACCCCAAGGGCGTACGCATCACCGACGCCGATGAGATCAAGCGCCTCAACGCCCTGGCGGTCCCACCGGCCTACACCGATGTGTGGATCTGCGCCGACCCGCGCGGCCACCTGCAAGCCACCGGCCGCGATGCACGCGGGCGTAAGCAGTACCGCTATCACGGGCGTTGGCGTGAAGTGCGCGACAGCGACAAGTACGCCCGGTTGCAGGAATTCGGCAACGCCCTGCCGACATTACGCAAACAATTGGAAGCGAAAATCGCCGAGCCCGGTTTCACTCGCGAAAAAGTCTTGGCCACCGTGGTGATGCTGTTGGACGCTACGCTGATCCGCGTCGGCAATACCCAATATGCGCGGGACAACAAATCCTACGGGCTGACCACCCTGCGCACCCGCCACGTGGATGTGAAAGGCAGCGAGATCCAGTTCCAGTTTCGCGGCAAGAGTGGCGTGGAGCATCAGATCAGCGTCAAGGATCGGCGCCTGGCCACGGTGGTCAAGCGCTGCCTGGAATTGCCGGGGCAGAACCTGTTCCAGTACCTGGACGAAGACGGCGAGCGGCACACTGTCAGCTCCCAGGACGTGAATGAATACCTGCACAGCCTCACCGGTGCGGACTTCACCGCCAAGGACTACCGCACCTGGGCCGGCACGGCCATGGCGCTGGCGGTGTTGCGGGAATTGGAGTGGCAGCCTGAGTCCGATGCCAAGCGACACGTCGTGGCGATGGTCAAGGACGTCGCCAAGCAGTTGGGCAACACCCCGGCGGTGTGCCGCAAGTGCTACATCCACCCCGCCGTACTGGAGCATTTCAGCCTGGGCGAACTCTCCAAGCTGCCTAAGCCGCGACTGCGCAAAGGGCTCAAGGCCGAAGAGGTCGCCTTGGCGATGTTCCTTGAACAACTGGCGGCGGACTTGCCGAAAAAAGCCAAGGCGGGTTAGGCTTTGCCTCCCTTCTGATTCGCAGGACGATCGCCGACGTGAACCACTAAGCCTTCCAAAATGTATCTGCAACAAGCCGCCTGGCGCGCTTGTTGGCCTGTCCGACATTTTTTGGAGGTGCTGATGACTGACGTCAACCGGCTGCCCGCGCTTGTTTCCCTGCAACACCTGAGTGTCCAGTTCGCCAATGGCGAGACCTTGCTGGACGACCTGAGCCTGTCCATCGATCACACCCCCACCGGCATTGTGGGGCGCAACGGATGCGGTAAGAGCGTCCTGGCCCACGTGATCGCCGGGCTGCTGTCGCCCTCCTCCGGCACCCGCAATGGTACGGCTACTGTGGTTTATGTGGCGCAGAACCCCGTGGTTGCGCCAGGCGCGAGCATTGCCGACCTCACCGGCACCACCGCGATCTTGTCAGCCCTTGGGCGCATGGCCCAAGGCACGGCGCAGGTCGATGATCTTGAGTTGATCGACGACCGTTGGGACCTGGCCGAACGCTTGCGCAACGCCCTGGATGCAGCGGGCCTGGAAGCGCTTGGTGTCGACACCCCGGCCGATACACTCAGCGGCGGTCAGTTGGCACGGATTGCGGTTATCGGCGCGCTATTGGCTGCGCCACACCTGCTGGTGCTCGACGAGCCCACCAACCACCTCGACAGCGATGGCCGTGCATGGCTGCTGCGCCAGCTCAGTGAGTGGCGCGGCGGCCTGGTGGTGGTCAGTCATGATCGACAATTGCTCAACACCATGGCACGCATCGTTGAACTGTCGCCCCTCGGCGTCCACGTGTATGGCGGCAACTACGATGCCTATCGGCACCAGCGCAATGCCGAACAACAGGCCGCCGTCTGCGCACTGGAACACGCCCGCCTGGCGCGCAGCCGCGAACGTCGGCGCCTGCAAAAAGATCATGACAGCCTGCAGCGCAACGCCGCTCGCTCACGCAAACACGCCGAGACCGCCAACGTCGACCGATTCACCCAGGCACGCTGGAAAGGCGCCGCCACGGAAATCGTCCACACCCTGCGCAGCGCGCACGGGCAGCGCAAACATGACCTGGATGCCCAGGTGCGCGAGGCCTACGAACGGGTCATGGAGGAAACGCCGACGCTGTTGGCGTTGCCCGCTTCCGCAGTGCCCGGCGGTCGCCAGGTGGTGTCCCTGATAGACCTAGAATTGCCTTGGCTGCCGTCGAGCCGCCTCAACGTTCAACTCGCCGGCCCGGTGCGCGTCGCGGTGCGTGGGCCCAACGGCTGTGGCAAGTCCACACTGCTCAAGGTATTGGCAGGAGCATGGCGGGCGGCGAGCGGGGAATGCCGGGTGACGGTGCCCACTGCCTACATTGATCAACACCTCGCACTGCTGGACGATCAACGCTCCATCGTTGAACAGCTCAACCTGCTCGACACGCCACTGGCCGAAGCCCCATTGCGCACGCGCCTGGCTTTGCTGCAACTGGATGCCTTGCGGGTGACCCAGCCGGTCGGGCAGCTCAGTGGTGGCGAACGGTTGAAGGCAGCCATGGCCATTGCCCTGTGGCGCGAGGAGCCCGCGCAACTGCTGTTGCTGGACGAGCCGACCAACCATCTGGACCTGGAATCGGTGACGGCGGTTGAGCAGGCGCTGCAGGGGTTTACCGGGGCAATCATTGTGGTGTCCCATGACCCGGCGTTTGTGCAAACGATCAGGCCGACGCATTACCTCGACTGGCATCGCACGGGTTGGTCCCTGGCGTGTGTTTGAGGTCATTGCATACGCGCTGAAAGCGTCCTAGGGTAGTGGCCGTGTAATCTCACCGAGGAACCCGGCCCTATGCTGCCTTCGCCCCGCAAGCCCTACGCCAATGCTGCACTTGCCCATCGACAGCGCTGGCGTGGTCGGGTCGGGCTGATGCTGGTGGCCAGCCTGTCGGTACTGGCAGGCATGACCGATGCCATCGGTTTCATGGCAAGCGGCGACTTTGTTTCGTTCATGAGCGGCAATACCACGCGCCTGGCGGTGGCAATCAGCGCGGGAGAGCTTGGCCTCACCGGGCGCCTGTTGTTGCTGGTTGCGACATTTATCGTCGGCAACGCCTTGGGGGTAGTGGTCAGCCGGCTGAGCCGCCGCCATGCGTTGCCCTTGCTGTTGTGTATTGCCGCCCTGTTATGCGGTGCGGCATTCCTGCCGTTCGCCGATACGTTGCCCGCGCTGCTGGCGGCGATCGTCGCGATGGGCATGCTCAATGCCGCTGTGGAAGAGGTCAACGGGCTGCCGGTAGGGCTGACTTACGTCACCGGCGCGCTTTCCCGCTTTGGTCGCGGGCTGGGACGCTGGCTGCTGGGGGAGCGCCGCAGTGGCTGGCGTGTGCAGTTGATCCCGTGGGGCGGGATGTTCGTGGGGGCAGTCATTGGCGCGCTGTTGGAGCAGCAACTGGGCCTGAAGGCGCTGCTGGTCAGCGGCGTACTGGCGGGGTTGCTGGGGCTGATCTCGCTGAAAATCCCGCGCCGCTGGCACCTGGGTTACATGCCGCGCTGAAAAAAGAAGATGCTCGCCCGACGTTTAGGCCTCGACGTCCGTGTACTGGTAAAGAGCCATCATGTCGGGTGAGCCGGTGAATCATAAGCTAATGCCTCGCGGCTGTCGTGCCAGGCATTTCCTAAAACGACTAAGGCATTCGCCTACAGGCAGGTCGCGAGTGCGGCCAAACGACGCTTGGCCGGCATGTTGTCTTGTGCGGCGTAGTAGTTGATGGTCGAACCGGTACCCGCGCTTTGCACGTCGGCGAAGTAATCACCCGCGGTGGTGTAGACGGTAAAACCGCCCGCGCCGATCGGCTCCTTGAAGCCGCCGGCGTCAACGCCGAAGACGCTTTCGTCCTGCCAGCCGAACTGGACGCATTCGGCAACTACCAGGGTGGCCTTGTCCGAAGCCAGGGTCTTGTAGGGCGTGCCTGCACGCGCCTCTTTCATCTTCGAACCCGCGCAACCGGCCAGGGCCGCCAGTACCAGTGCGCCAATTACCACCTTGTGCATGCCATTGCTCCGTTGGAAAAAACGCGACTGTACCATTGCCGCGCGCCGGACTGCCGGATGCATGAACTTTGTTTCACTGTAAAGACGGAAAACGCGGCCTATAGTGGCCACGCTCATTTTTAGAAGTATCCCTTCTGCCCGCTCTCCCGCGGGCTTTTTTTTGCTGGGTGGTTGTCAGAGCAACCAGCGGAACAGGTAGAACAACGTCATGCTCAGCAGCACGGTCATCAGCACGTTACGCGTCCAGAACATCAACGCCACCGCGCTGATACCCGCCAGCAAATAAGGGTTGGCCGGGCTCAGGTTAAGCTGGTGGTCGGCGAGAAAGATGATCGGTCCGCAAATCGCCGTGAGCATGCCCTGCACCGCAAACCCGAGAAACTCCCGCGCACCGCGGTTGAGACGCACCGGCAGGCGCGGTTCGATAAACAGGTAACGGTTGAGGAAGACCACCAGGCCCATCGCCACAATCATGATGTAGATCATCGCTGCCCCACTCCCAGTCGCTTGCAGGCATACCCTGCGCTCATGCCCAGCACGCCGGACACCACCACCGCCGACTCCCACTGCAGGAAACTCAGCCACACCGAAAACAGCAGCGACACCGCCACGCAGACCACCGTGGGGATGTCACGCACCACCGGCGTAATCAACGCGATAAACGTCGCAGCGATGGAAAACTCCAGGCCCAGTTGATCGAGGCCGGGAATGCTTTTACCGAGCACGATGCCGGCCAGGGTGAACAGATTCCAGGCGATATAAAACGTCAGGCCCACGCCCAGGGCGTACCAGCGATTGAACGTCTCGCGGTCGTAGTGGCTGACCAGGGCGAAGAATTCATCGGTGAGCAGAAAGCCCAGGCTCATGCGCCAGCGGGTGTTGAGGGGCGACAGGATCGGGCGCAAGTGCATGCCGTAGAGCAAATGCTGGGAGGTGAGCAGCAAGGTGGTCAGCACAATGGAAATCAGGCTGGCGCCGCTCTTGACCATGCCGATAGCGACCAGTTGCGCAGCGCCGGCAAACACGATGGCGGACAAGCCCTGGGCTTCCAATGGGCTGAACTGCGCATCAATGGCCATGGAACCGGCGAGCAGCCCCCATGGCGCACAGGCCAGGGACAGCGGAATCACGGCGATTGCGCCGCGAGCGAAGGCGTAATGAGGTAAGGCGGTAGGCATGGAAACGGCTCATCGACAGACAGTCGACAAGCATGCCAGCGCAACAAGGGACTTGTCTTGAACGATCTTGCTCAGGCGAGCCTGACAGACACTTGCTCCACCGAGTCGCGTGCTTCGCGCAATTCGTGGGCGTCCTGGTTGAGCCGGTGAATGGTATTGAGCAGGCGCTGGCGCAGCACTTCATCGCCGAGTTTTTCGACCGCGCGCATCAAGTCGAACGCCGCGGTTTCGTTATTATCCGCGACGGAATCCAGGGTCTTGCGCAGGTTGCGAGTGGCACGGGTCACGCGGGGTCTTCCTTCATCAGCAATGGGGAGGCACTTTAGGACATTCATGTTTCATTTTAATTTCAAACACTTGTGGCGGATTTCAAGGGATTTGATCCATATCAATTGATACAGCATTTGACCGATACTTCAGCCATGCCGCTATCGAACCCTCTGGCATGCGAACTTTGCGTCCGCGAACTGATCCATGCTCTGCACCACCTACCACAGCGCGCCAGCAGCACCTGCTGAGCCATCGGAGCGTTAACCCATGCTTGTCGCAATTGGCATTTTCATCTTCACCATCGTACTGGTCATCTGGCAGCCCAAGGGCTTGGGCGTCGGCTGGAGTGCAACAATGGGCGCCATCCTGGCCCTGGCCTCTGGCGTGATCAGCCTGGCCGACATCCCGGTGGTGTGGCACATCATCTGGAATGCCACCGGGACCTTTGTCGCGTTGATCATCATCAGCCTGCTGCTGGACGAGGCCGGCTTCTTTGCCTGGACCGCCTTGCACGTCGCGCGCTGGGGCCGTGGCCGCGGCCGTCGCCTGTTTGCTTATATGGTATTGCTCGGCGCGCTGGTGTCGGCCCTGTTCGCCAACGACGGCGCGGCGCTGATCCTTACGCCGATCGTGATGTCGATGCTGTTGGCCCTGCGCTTCTCCCCGGCGGCGACCCTGGCATTCGTCATGGGCGCAGGCTTTATCGCCGACACGGCGAGCCTGCCGCTGGTGGTGTCGAACCTGGTCAATATCGTCTCGGCGGACTATTTCAAGATCGGCTTCAACGAATACGCGGCGGTGATGGTGCCGGTCAACTTTGTCAGCGTCGCAGCTACGCTGGCGGTGTTGCTGTGGTTCTTCCGTCGCGATATCCCCCAGACCTACGACCCAGCCGACCTCGAAGACCCCGCCAGCGCCG
This sequence comes from Pseudomonas sp. A39, assembly GCF_058145955.1. Classification (NCBI taxonomy): domain Bacteria; kingdom Pseudomonadati; phylum Pseudomonadota; class Gammaproteobacteria; order Pseudomonadales; family Pseudomonadaceae; genus Pseudomonas; species Pseudomonas sp. A39. The sequence continues at coordinate 97,495 of NZ_JBYVMD010000001.1, read as the reverse complement.
TCCACGACCGCGCCACCTTCCGCGCCGGCTGGTGGGTGCTGGGCATCCTGCTGGTCGGTTGCTTCGCCCTGGAGCCGCTGGGCATTCCCATCAGCGCGATTTCCGCCGTCTGCGCCGTGCTCCTGCTGGTGATCGCCGCCAAGGGCCACAAGATCTCCACACGCAAAGTGCTGAAGGAAGCACCGTGGCAGATCGTAATCTTTTCGCTCGGGATGTACCTGGTGGTGTACGGCTTGCGTAACGCCGGCCTCACCACCTACCTGGCGACCTGGCTCGACACCTTCGCCACTTACGGCGTGTGGGGCGCAGCCATGGGCACAGGGGTGCTGACGGCGCTGTTGTCCTCGGCGATGAACAACTTGCCGACGGTGTTGATCGGCGCGCTGTCCATCGAGTCCAGCCATGCCGTGGGCGTGGTCAAGGACGCGATGATCTACGCCAACGTCATCGGCAGCGACCTGGGCCCGAAAATCACCCCGATCGGCAGCCTGGCCACGTTGCTGTGGCTGCATATTCTTGCGCGCAAGGGCATCACCATCACCTGGGGCTACTACTTCAAGGTCGGCATCGTACTGACGTTGCCGGTGTTGTTGATCACCCTTGCCGCCCTCGCCGTGCGCCTGAGTGTCTAACGGAGATACCGCAATGAAAGTCCTGTTCATGTGCACCGCCAACAGTTGCCGCAGCATCTTGTCCGAAGCGGTGTTCAACCACCTGGCGCCGCCGGGTTTTGAGGCGATCAGTTCCGGCAGCTTTCCCAAGGGCCAGGTCCTGCCGCGCAGCCTGAGTACGCTACAGGCCGCGGGCATCAGCACCAAGGGCCTCTACAGCAAGGGTAACGAGGCCTTTGCAGACAGCCCGCCGGATGTGGTGATCACCGTGTGCGACAAGGCGGCCGGCGAAGCCTGCCCGGTGTACTTCGGGCCCGCCATGAAGGCGCATTGGGGCTTGGAAGACCCTTCGGATGTGCTCGGTGATGAAGCGAGTGTGCAAGCTGCATTCGACGCCACCCTGGCGATCATTGCCACGCGCTGCCGGGCGTTTTTTGCCGTGCCATTTGACCGCCTCAGCCCTGCGGAACGCAACGCTGAACTCGCGCGCATTGCACTGCTGTAACCGGAGGAACCATGACCCCCCTGCCCTTGCCCGAGTCGAATCGATGAACGCCGTGCAACACGCCTGTCTGGGCCCCTACGAAATCAGCAGCACCGCCTGCACCGGCCTGACCTTTGCCCGCCACAGCCATGATGAATGCGTGATCGGCGTGAACCTGGTCGGCGAGGAAAAGGTCTGGCTGGACCGCCGGGAATTCGACGCCGGGCCGGGGTCGATTACCTTGTACAACCCCGGGCAGATCCAGGGCGGGGGTGCGGCGGATGGCGCGCCGTGGCAGTTTGTGAGCCTGTACGTCAGCGCGGACCAATTGGCCGCCGACCTCGGGCTGGCACACGTGGAGTTCGATCGCTCGCTGTGTGTTCAGCCGGACCTCGCCCGGCGACTGGCGCAGACCGTGCGAAGCGCATTGAGCGATGAGGCGCGGGCCCGCGAACTGAACGAAGACGCCTTGGTCCTGTTGCTCGGTGAGGTGGTCAGCCTCAGTGGCGTGCGCCTCGCGGGCAGCGCCGCCCCAGGCAAACACCTGATCAGCCGCGCCCAGGCATTGCTCGCCGAGCACCTGCATCAAACATTGCCCTTGGAGCAGCTTAGCAATGAACTGGGGTTGACCAAGTTCCACCTGCTGCGCACGTTCCAGAAAGAAACCGGGCTGAGCCCGCGTCAGTGGGCCATGCAGTTACGCACCCGTCGGGCCAAGGGCCTGTTGCGGGCAGGCGTGGCGGTATCCGACATCGCCCACGACCTCGGGTTTGCCGACCAAAGCCATCTCAATCGGCACTTCCGCGCCGCCTACGGCATCACACCCGGTCGCTATCAAAGCGTGTTGAAGCGCTGACAGCGCAATCTGGTCCAAGACAGCGTCCCTGCTTATCGCCAAACTGCCCCCCTCTCTTGAAGGAATGCGGGCATGCTGACGATCTTTTTCTACGCGCTGATATTCGGTTTTGTGTTTTGCCTGTCGCCCGGCGCGGTGCTGGCGGAGACTTTGCGCCGTGGCTTACTCCACGGGTTCACCCCGGCGCTGCTGGTGCAGTTCGGCTCCCTGGTCGGCGACGCAGTGTGGGCGGTGATCGGCCTGACCGGAATCGCCCTGTTGATCCAGCATGACGCGGTGCGCGTGCCGTTGACCGTTGTCTGCGCGCTGTACCTGGCCTGGCTGGGCGTCCGTAGCCTGATCGATGCGTGGAAACTGCCAGAACCAGACGATGCCCCCACCACCACCCGGCAAAATGCGCTGGCCGTGGGCGCGGCGATTTCCCTGGCCAACCCGAAGAATATTGTCTACTGGGGCGCGCTGGGCAGTGCGCTGTCGGGCATCGTCGGTGCCACGCCGAGCCACGGGCAGACGCTGATGTTTTTCGCCGGGTTCATGCTGGCGTCGGTGCTGTCGTGTTTTCTGATCGCAGCGCTGGTCAACCTGCTGCGCAAGAACGCATCACCGTTGTGGCAACGCATCAGTTATGGCACTTGCGGGATAGTACTGATCTATCTGTCAGTTCTCGCGGCACTGGGTATATGAAGTTATATATGCACTCACTTTCGAACGCCTCTTGTCTGAATGAACTCTGAACAGCGGATCATTTAATTAATCATGCGTTGACATTTTGTAACCGTCTGAGTAGATTGCCCGTGCCCGCAACTTGGGCCTTTTTTAAACCTCACAAAAGAAGCCAATGGACACAGTATCTAGTCGCTGTCCGAGCACCGCATCAGCGGGCATCGGGCGCCAAACCCAGAATATGACAGGACTCGCTTCCCGGTCCGGTAAGCTGCGCTAGAGCTCGATGCTCCACCGTAACTGCCTCGCCGGTCGCCCGTCCGGTCCCGAGGTGTGTTATGACCTTCAAAACCCATGCTTTGCCCGATCCATCTACACTGGCCGCAGCCCTGCGCGCCAAGCGTTGTGTTACCTGCGTGGTGTTTCTCCCGCAGCGCACGACCGGTGTCGCACCCTCCCCCCAAGACCCACAGAGACCGAAGGTTTTCAGCCTGGGTTTTTGCTGAGCGCTCGCGCCATTCAACCCCACTGAAACAGCCGTTTCCTGATTAAACCCTGGAGTTCTTTATGAACCATTCCAGTTGTAGTCCGCTGCGCGCTCGTTAACTAACGCGCCAGTAGAAGTTATGTAAGCACCTCATTTAAACCGATCGCGAAGTTAGCGACTCGGCATGCTTTCGCTCGCCTGTATTCAGGTAAGTACCGGGTATGTTTTGTCGAAAAGTTGGCGACAGGAGCACACACCATGAGCGCCGTAAAAAACGTCCCATTGAACAAAAAAACCAGCACCGCCGCTGACATCAAACTGTCGATGCGTGCCGCCCGCGAAGCCCACAACGGGCTGTCGGCCACCCTGGCGAACGTGCGTGCCACCCAGGACGGCTTGACCGAGTTGGATGCAAGCGCCCGCCTGCAACGGGAAGGCTACAACGAAGTCGCCCACGACAAGCCGCCTCACGCCATCGTCCAGTTCCTGCAGGCACTGAACAACCCGTTCATCTACGTACTGCTGACCCTGGGCGGCATCAGCTTCTTCACCGATTGCTGGCTGCCGATGCAGGACGGCGAAGACGCGGACCCCACCAAAGTCATCATTATCATGACCATGGTGCTGCTCAGCAGCCTGCTGCGGTTCTGGCAGGAACACCGCTCGGCCAAATCCGCCGAAGCCCTGAAAGCCATGGTGCGCACCACAGCCACCGTGCTGCGCCGTGAGCAAGTGGGCGCCCAACCGACCCTGCGCGAAGTACCGATGCGCGAGCTGGTGGCTGGCGATATCGTGCAACTGTCGGCCGGCGACATGATCCCGGCCGATATCCGCTTGATCGAATCCCGCGACCTGTTCATCAGCCAGGCCGTGTTGACCGGCGAAGCCTTGCCAGTGGAGAAGTACGACACCCTTGGCGATGTCACGCAGAAATCCGCCGGGCCGGTGACCGCCGACCAAGGCAACCTGCTGGACCTGCCCAACATCTGCTTCATGGGCACCAACGTGGTCAGCGGCCGCGCCAAAGCCGTGGTGGTCGCGACCGGGCCGCGCACCTACTTTGGCTCCCTGGCCAAGGCGATTGTCGGCTCGCGGGTGCAAACCGCCTTCGACCGTGGGGTGAACAGCGTCAGTTGGTTGCTGATCCGCTTCATGTTGGTAATGGTGCCGATCGTGTTCTTCCTCAACGGTTTCTCCAAGGGCGACTGGGGCGATGCCTTTCTGTTTGCCTTGGCGGTTGCAGTCGGCCTTACCCCGGAAATGCTGCCGATGATCGTCAGCGCCAACCTGGCCAAGGGCGCCACCGCCATGGCCAAGCGCAAAGTGGTGGTCAAGCGCCTCAACGCGATCCAGAACTTCGGTTCGATGGACGTGCTGTGCACCGACAAGACCGGCACCCTGACCCAGGACAAGATCATCCTCGAACATCACGTCAACGCTTTCGGCCAACGTGATGAGGCGGTGCTGTCCCTGGCCTGGCTCAACAGCTATCACCAGAGCGGCATGAAGAACCTGATGGACCAGGCGGTGGTGCAGTTTGCCGAGCAGAACCCGAAGTTCCAGGTGCCGTTCGCGTACAGCAAGGTCGATGAATTGCCCTTCGACTTCGTCCGCCGTCGCCTGTCGATCGTGGTCAAGGATGCCGCCGACGACCAGCTGTTGGTGTGCAAAGGCGCCGTGGAAGAGATGCTGAGCATTTCCACGCATGTGATGGAAGCCGGTAAAGCCGTGCCGCTGGATGAGCGTCGCCGTGAAGTGTTATTGGCGCTTGCCAACGACTACAACGAAGACGGTTTCCGTGTGCTGGTGGTGGCCAGCCGTCACATCCCTAAATCAATGGCACGCCAGCAATACACCACCGCCGATGAGCGCAACCTGGTGATCCAGGGCTTCCTGACCTTCCTCGATCCACCGAAGGAAACCGCTGGCCCGGCGATTGCGGCACTGCAACAGATCGGTGTGGCGGTCAAGGTACTGACCGGCGACAACCCCGTGGTCACCAGCAAGATCTGCCGCCAGGTCGGCCTGGAACCCGGCCAACCGCTGCTGGGGGCTGAAATTGAAGCGATGGACGACGCCACCCTGCTGCGCCGCGTGGAAGAACGCACGGTGTTCGCCAAGCTCACGCCGCTGCAGAAGTCGCGGGTGCTCAAGGCGCTGCAAGCCAACGGCCACACCGTGGGCTTCCTCGGTGACGGCATCAACGATGCGCCAGCGCTGCGCGATGCCGACGTGGGTATCTCGGTCGACAGCGGGACGGACATTGCCAAGGAATCGGCCGACATCATCCTGCTGGAAAAGAGCCTGATGGTGCTGGAAGAAGGCGTGCTCAAGGGCCGCGAAACCTTCGGCAATATCATGAAGTACCTGAACATGACCGCCAGCTCCAACTTCGGCAACGTGTTCTCGGTGCTGGTGGCCAGTGCGTTCATTCCGTTCCTGCCGATGCTGTCGATCCACCTGCTGCTGCAGAACCTGATGTACGACATCTCCCAACTGGCCCTGCCGTGGGACAAGATGGACAAGGAATACCTGGCCAAGCCGCGCAAGTGGGATGCGAAAAACATAGGTCGCTTCATGATCTGGATCGGGCCGACCTCGTCGATCTTCGACATCACCACCTTTGCGCTGATGTGGTACGTGTTCGCGGCCAATAGCGTGGAAATGCAGACCCTGTTCCAGTCCGGCTGGTTTATCGAGGGCCTGCTCTCGCAAACCCTGGTGGTGCACATGCTGCGCACCCGCAAGATCCCGTTCTTCCAGAGCACCGCCGCGTGGCCGGTGTTGATGATGACCTGCGTGGTGATCGTACTGGGGATCTACGTGCCGTTCTCGCCGCTGGGCACCCTGGTGGGCCTGCAACCGCTGCCGCTGGCGTACTTCCCATGGCTGGCAGGCACCCTGGTCAGCTACTGCTGCGTGGCCCAACTGATGAAGACGATCTACATCCGCCGCTTCAAGCAGTGGTACTGATCGCCCCCGCCGTTTAAACGGTGGCGGTCGCCCGGCCGCCACCGCGCACTACAAGGAAATACCTTATGCGCGTCTTGATCTGTGCAGGTCGTCATTACGCCGACACCAAAATGTCCCGCCAAGTGCTGGACGCTTACCACCGCCTGCGCCCGGTGCAGGTACTGATCCACGGCGGCAACCAATTCCTCGGCAGCGACGTCGAGGAGTGGGCGCGGGAACTGGGCATCGACGTGGTGCGCTACCCGCCCAACTGGCAACGCCACGGCAAGCAGGCGGAACGCCAGCGCAACCATTTCATGCTGACCGACAGCCGCCCTGACGTGGTCATCGCCCTGCCAGGCGGGGACGACACCTGCGAGCTGGTTTGCCAGGCCAAAGCCAACGGCATTTCGGTGCTGACCGTAGAAAGCTGAATTCAAGCGAGGTGCATCATGCACAAAAAACACCTTCCACTGCGCAAGGACGGGTTTGCCAAATACCGTGCGCGTCAGGCCCGAGGCGCACGCCACACCTTACTGCTACTGCCGCCGGCCAAGCGTCGCGCATTGCAGCGCAACCTGATCTTTATCGGGCTGACCCTGGGCACGTTGTTGACGCTTGCCGTTCTGTCAAAAGCCAACGCGGCCGGTGGTGCTTATGGGGTCGACGACGGCGCAATCAATGCGCCAGGCGAATGCAACATCGACGCCTGGTCCACCGCGAACCGGCACGACGGCAGCACCCATAATGAAACGCTGTCACCGGCCTGCACCTTCGCCGCGATGCCGTCGGTGCAGTGGGGCGCGGCGCTGTCACGCGCCAGCAGCACAGACACGCGCGAAACCCAGGTGAGCCCGCAGCTCAAGGCACAGGTGTGGTCACGGGATGACCTGGGGCTGCAAATGGCCGTGGCAGCCGGCGCGCACTTTGCGCTGGATCGCCGGCACGAGCTTGATGGCGCCGACGTCAACATCCCGTTGACGTGGCAGCCGCTGGAGGCACTGCGACTTAACCTGAATGCCGGTTGGTCCCATGCCTACAACGACGGTGATCAGCAACACCGACTGACCTGGGGCACGGGTTTTGAGTACCAGGCAGCGCCCTTGCTGACGCTGATCGCCGAGCGTTACGGCCAGGAAGGCGGTGATCAGGCCTGGCAGGCCGGGCCGAGGTTCCATTTGGGCGAATATGTCGACATCGACTTGGTGGTCGGGCGCAGCCTGATCGGCGAGCGTGCGCAATGGCTGACCACCGGCGCCACGCTGCGTTTCTAGCGGCCACCTGGACTTCGGTGGCGCCTACAGACACCGTTTTTCATCGAAGACGAAGATCAAGTGTGGGAGCTGTCGAGCCCCGGCGAGGCTGCGAAGGCGGCGGCACTGCGGGCATCTTCAGCGTCTGACACAACGCTATCGCAGCCTCGCTAAAGCTCGACAGCTCCCACAGGGGATTTGCTTTAGCCTGGAATTCCGTTTTCCCTCAGGCCTTGGCCTGTTGTTCCAGGTGCAGCTGTAATTGCGGGTCGATCTGCAGTTGCCCGGCCAAGTCGTCCAGGTAGTTGCGTTCGGCGTCCTGCTGATCATCCACCATCATCACACTGGCCAGGTAAACCTCTGCCGCAACAGCCGGGTCGCTGGCGAATTCGGCGAAGTCCGCCGCGTCCAGAGGCTTGGCAACCTCAGCGTCAAGCCACTGCTGCAATTGCGAGTCGTCGGTATGCCGGCCCAGTTCACTGGAAATCAGTTGCTGCTCTTTTTCATCAATGCGGCCGTCGGCTTTGGCGGCAGCAATCAAGGCACGCAACACCGCATGGCTATGGGCCTCAGCTTCGGCGCCGTCAAGCTGGTCCACAGTCTGCAAGGCTTGCTGCGGTGCATTGGCTTGCTGGCGCTGCCAGGCTTGGTAGGCCTGGAATGCCGCCATGCCCAGGGAAGCCAGCGCTGCATAGTTCATCCCGCCAGAGCGTCCTTGAGCCGGACGCGCGCCAGTGGCACCTCCCAACAGACCGCCCAGGCCGCCCAACAGACCACCCAAACCGCCACCGGCCGAAGCATTGCCGGTGCTGGTACCTTTCAATAAACCGCCGAGCAGCCCACCCAGGCCGCCCGAGGAAGCACTGCCCCCTTGCCCGGCGCGCAAGAGTTGCTCCAGTAAGTCGCTGGTGTTCATGGTGTCACCCTCCCAGGGCGCAGTGTTGGCGTCTACCAACCATAGCCCGCCGCTGTCGGAACACCATGACCGCCGGGCGGGCACGGCCTATCATGGCGTCACCGTGCCTGTGAGAGAAAACCCAAGTGAACCGGATTGAGCACCTCGCATTGATGGCGAGCTATAACCAGTGGATGAACCGCAAGCTCTATGACGCGGCCGGCACGCTGTCGGACGCGGCGTTACTCATGGACCGCAAGGCGTTTTTCGGCTCGATCCTCGGCACGCTGAACCATCTGGCCTTGGGCGACACAGTCTGGCTCAAGCGTTTTGCCGAGCATCCCGCAGGCTACGCGGCATTGGCCCCGTTGAGTGCGATCAAAGCCCCTGCCGATCTCACGCAACTGGCCTTTGCCGATATCCGTGAGCTGTCAGCCCATCGCGCCTGGCTGGATCAACTGATCGTCGACTGGGCTCACACGGTGCAGGACCCCGATCTGGACCATCGCCTGCATTACCACAACATGCGAGGTGTCGCCGCCGATAAAGACTTCTTCAGCCTGCTGGTGCATTTCTTCAATCACCAGACCCACCACCGGGGCCAGGCAACCACCCTGTTGAGCCAAGCAGGGCTGGATGTGGGCACTACGGACTTGCTGGCGCTGATCGACTGAATTCAGCGTACGCCTGCATCAAACGCGGGAACGCACACGTTCACCGCGGCGGCGGCCCGGGGGTTGAACCGGCCCGCAAACAAAACCGAACGCTGCCTCGCCGATGGGGTCGAAACCCCAGGTGCCGGGATTTTTACCGCCTCGCCCTCCCCGCGTGCATTGTGGGTCTACCGATGCGCGTACCCCCAAGAAGGAGACGCTTACATGGTCATTCACTTCAAGGTCGCAGGTCACTTAGCCTGTGGCCACCACGGCACCAACCTCCCTTCCAGCACCGAGCTGAACCGAGTCAAATGCCGTACCTGCCGCAATACCGAAGCTTACAAGGACGCGCGCCGCACCCAGCGCAACGCCGCCCGACGCGCCAACCGCAAGGCCAAGACCCCTACCGCCGTTGATTGGCGCAGTGCGTGGACACAACGCCTCACCGACCTGCCCGGTTTGCAGCGTTTGCCCCGCGGTTTCAGTGGTCAGCCTTTCGTGTAAGCCACTGATGCAAAAAAGCCCTGGATGTTCCGGGGCTTTTTTTGCCCCCTCCATTAACTTGCTAACACACCTCTACTGCATCCTATAATTCGTGCCTTAGGAATCGAGCCTGATTGCTCTTACGGCGAAACCTAATCCAAGGCCATAGCCCTTCAACGTCGCGCGACCGCGATGAAGTGCAATTAACGTGAATCAACGGACTGCGGGATAGCCCCATGACTGCATGGAGAGAACAGAGCTTCTGGAGCAAGGTTGGAGTGTGGGCTTGGGTGATTTTTGTACCGATGCTTCTCGGCTATGGCGGATCGACGGGATTGGACGCAAACCCATGCGGCCGCAAGCGGGTCTTCAGCCCTGGCTTCGTGGTTCTGTGCTTTTTCGTGGGTGTGATTGAGCTGATAGCCCTGAGTTATTTCTATGGTCGGCGCGGATGGCATTAGGCGGGACAACTCACAACGCCGTCATCCTCCCTAAAAACACTCTTTTACTCTTGGTATTGGCAACTGAACCTTCCGCTCGCCTTATGCAGCGCATTGGCGGTTGCCAAGGCAGTCTCACGATCGTCTCAGCCGAACACGCCTTTCTTATCGTGTTGGGTCATAAGCATTGACTGCTGCGTCCCACTGCATTTCATGGTCTTCGACCTGAACATTCCATTCACAACCAGACACCGCGATACGAATTTCCGATAAACATTTACACCAATGCTGTACGCCAATCCATGTCGCGTCTTCTTGGTTATCGGGGAGCTTGGTAGAGCCCGAAAACACGAGGCCCTTCTTTAGAAAACGGCTCGGCTCTACGTTTATTGAAAAATCGAATGACTCCCAGTTTAGGCCGGAGCCGAGAGAAATAAATCGTTCGATTTGATCGTCTACGCAGTGGCGATGGACAATCTCCTCAACGACAGTTATCTCGCTCAAGCTGAGCGGTGCTTTTCGCCGAGCAGTGTAATAGATGGATAGTGCCAAGGTGCGCCCTCAGAGCTGTAACGTTGCGCCGATGTAGCGGTTACAGCTACTTGAATCGGACCACTACCGTGGATGCGAGCATGTCTCCTAGCCGTTTCCGTGAACCAAAGAAAATAAATATCCAGTCAAAAATGCTCAGGATGGGCGTCGTGATGTTTCGCATGAAAGATTGGTATAGATTGCAATTGAGGTGGCTGCGCTCGTCAATTACTGACATCCCCAGCAGCTTTTTACCCACGCTTTGACCGTTGGGCATTGCGTCTGAAAATAGGTAATACGCCGCGGCGGAGCCAACAGCCAGAATACCGACCGCGTCTGGAGACACACCCACAAACTCAGCCGTTCTTCCTACCGCAAATAAAACAAAAAAGGTGATCAAGGAGTCAATCCATTGCCCTCCCAGCCGCCGCCCCAGTCCAGCCAGGTTGGCTGGCTTGCGGTACTCAGTTTGAGTAGTACTCACTTCCATGCGTTGACGCTCCAATTGTATTAAATTTCAAACAAAGCCCAGCGTGGCTCCGGGGTCTGAACTTGTTTGGATTACTTGAGGTAGCCCGTTCTACGCATCTGCAGGCTATAGATCCAAATGGCAACCAGCAGTACTGCTTGCAGGGTTGCCGGCAGCACGAACCAGGCAACCTTCAGGTATAGGCTGGACGTTATCAGGAAAATTTCCGGCAGCATCAGCGGAATCAGCGCCGGCCCGAACAGTAATGCGCCCAATAGAAACCACGAGGATTTCGCACTGCGCCTACACAGCAGCACGCCACTTACGGCCAACAGAATGCAGGTCAGTGCCGCGGGGAGCATCAGGATGATCGGAATATCACCCATTCTGGCCTTATCCCAGCCATCGCCGACGAGCCAGTAGCCAATTTTAAGTGTCAGAAAAAAGCAATAGACCGCCGATAACGTGACCACTGCTGGGCTTGAGGGGTTTCGTACCTGAGATGTACTTCTGTCCATAACTGTTAGATCTAGCGAAAGGCCGGACAATCCAGCCAACCACCGCAGTCTACCGGACGCTCAGCGGATCATAAAGTTACCGGTAAACAACTAAATGAACGTGATTCAGCGCACGGAAGCATTAGCAGGGAGGTGTGATCCTTGAGTTATCGGAGACCGCAAAAGCTACTGACTGGAGCAATTGGCAGAGCCTCAAGAGCAGGGTCAGGAACTCAGCATTGATTGCCTCAGACCAGGCTCGGCCGTATCTGAGAGTCAGGTGTATGGAGGTCACCGGGTCTCCATTCTGAGCAGACTCGAGCGAGTAGCGTTCACCATCCGAAAATGTACCTCGGGCACATCCAGGGAACACCAACTCCAGAAATGTGATTACGGCCTCAGGGCATCCAATATCTAGCACGTCCTCGACGTTGGACAGATCGCTTTCACTGAGGTCTGTAGGCTTCAAAATAATAATGTCAAAGCTCATTGCTGCGGGCTCCCATCTTGTAATCCGTTTGGCATCGGCATTCCCTTTTATGTGTCCAGCCATCACGCCTCGCGTCATTAAACCGGCGACCACTTATGCGGCAGCAATTGATCGATTTCACTCGCCCAACTGGCTTTTATTCGCCACGGCGTCATGCACTAGCACCTTCATGCGGTTGGCCCGCTGGTTGGCAAACAGGTAGGTGTGTTCGCCATCCGCTTACCCTAGCTCCTCCTCCCCGTGCGGGAACTCACTCTGCTAAGGTATCGCCCCAATCGACAGCAAATGGAATCAACGAAGAATGGACTCATGGAAGATTCTGGCGTTAGCCCTACTGGCATCGGTCAACACTCATGCCGTGTCAGGTGACAACGTCAACCCTGTCGCGGCAGGAATATTTATCACAATTTCCTTCCCAACCATCTTAATTGGAGCAACCACATCGCTCACAACCGAACCTCCAAAGATTTTCAAGTCAGCCAAGACCGATGCTCTGGCATTCATCGGTTCGGACAGCGAGATTCGTGGTGCAGAGTTTGAGCAGGCGGTGCGCTTTTATCGCACGACTTACACGCCACCGTTGATGACTGACCAGCAGCTGGCCCAGGCCATCGCGGCTTCATTCTGAGGTCGGCCGGCAAGCTGTCGTAGGCAATGGTCGTCATCGATGTGCTACCCCGCCTTGAGTTGGTGAATGGTTCCCGGTATTGATAGTTGTCAAATCACAAGGACGTCCACATGAGTGAAACGCAACACGCTGGCCCTCTCCGCCCCAAACTAACAATCGCGTTTTGGTCATTCGCGTTGGGGGTCGCTACAACGATAGCTGGAGCAGCCGCCCACTACGGTCGTCAGGACAGCGACCTGACAAACGTAAGGGAGCGAGTCGAAGACTTCAGAAAGGCAAACGACAGCCTAAATACCTCACTCAACCAATGGATAGGGGCGTACAACAAACAGGCCGCGACGCTCGCAGCTTCAGAGGAGAGAGTGCGTCAGTTGGAAAACGATCGGTGCACGCCCATCAAATCGGATGTCGACGATATAAGGTCCGATATCAGCTTGGCAATGAAGTACTACCCCGAGAGGGTTGGCTCCCTTAAAGAAATGATGGACCAATATCAACAGACTTTGCGCGCTTGCTATGCCGCGTCATCTAGTCCCACTCATACACCGTAAAAATCCAGCGCTACGATTTTGCACATTCTAAACCGTGGCGTGGATCACTTGACCCGGCGCTCGACGCCACCAAGTGCCTTGTCACAGTGCAGGCAGTACTCGCAGTTCAGCGTCCGGCACAGCCAGACCTTTACCCCGTCCCTCACCTTCCCGCTCAGTACGCACAAGGTCGCCCAAAACGCGATAAGGCCGCAGGCGATGGCGTTGATCAGCTCAAGATTCAGGGTGGGTTACCGCATCTGAATTCTTTCAACATCTGCACATCCCTTTTGCTGAATCGCCCTTTCCATGGGCAATAAAAAACCCGACTCAAAGGCCGGGTTTGCAGGCTGATTTTACTCAGTTGTCAGGATGCTCGCTTGCTACTGAATCAGCGGCGTCTACATCCGACATGTCCTCTTCGAGCGGCGCGTCATCGTCTGGCGGCAACGGGATACCGTCCTCATCGCGCTTCGGGTCGTGCCCTGTCTCGTTGTCAGTGCCGCGAGTTACATCCTGCTGGGAAATATTGCCTGGTGCATTTTCATTGATTTCCATGCTGGCTCTCCGTTCTAACGCTCGGGATATCCGCGCTTAAACATGGGAGTCGGCAGGTCACAGTGAGTGCCGAGCACTGGACGAACGGCAGAAAACGAAAACGCCCCCGCACAAGGCGAGGCTTTCATAATTCCTTTCGCCCTACTTTGGGACCCGTAGTGCGGATCAAGACTGGCTTACGCTGCTTTCATTTGTCGAGATCTATCAGCTCGCACATTCGCCCTCCTAACATTCCACGCAACCACGCACCATGAAACTCAATATTTTCGAGAGAAGTACCGTCCCCTAGACGATGCTCAAAAACCTTGCCCTTCGCTCCGCGATACACGACGCGAAAATGTCCATCATGAGCAGACGATGTCATCACATAAGGGCGGATGGAGATGATTTCGCTAAACGGTACGTGTACTTCAACGGGGCTTCGACAACGACGAGTTAGGGTGAGGGTCAACAGCTGCTGGTTTTCGTCGAACGTGAAGGCCTGTACTTGAGGCTCAGAGACAACCCAAGCAAAGAACGCACCAATGAACACCGCACTGGCCAGCATTATCAGAATGAAGGATGACGCTGTGAGGCTCTCACCCTGGTTAGGCTGCACACCCTGAATGACGTCCGGCCCTGTGAAAAGGAACGTCGCAAGCCCGTAGCCCGGTAAAAGCAGAAGCAGCGCAAGAGAGAAGCCAAAAACACCCATACCATTGCTTCCGATAATTGGTATTTCGGGGCCGTAATACCAAATAGGCGGGTGGGCAGTACTTAGCCCGCCAGCATTGGTTGCTGTGGCGCTAGCGGGTCTTTGATGATTCATCTGGCCGTCTCCAGGGATTGCAGCGCAGACGTTATCACTACTACCGGACAGTCTGGAAACGGATCACAGGGCTTTCTCTGGGCATACCACTGTCGTGATGACCGAGCAGTACATCCGCAACCGCAAAGGCAAGAAAGTCTCACCAACGAAGTGAATTGCGGACCCGTTGTTTTATTGCGGAGCGGAAACAAACAAGGGCTTGCATCAGCTTTCGCCCGCAAACCCTTGATTTTAGATGGTGCCCGAACCCGGAATCGAACCGGGACGCCCTTACGAGCGGGGGATTTTAAGTCCCATGCGTCTACCAGTTTCGCCATTCGGGCGGTAGCGCGTGTTGCAGGGTTGGGAATATATAGATCCAGCCGCTTCGACGCAAGTTCGCAGGGCAGCTTTCTTGCACCACGGAACAGCTGAAAAAGCTTGGTAGATCAGTGATCTAGATACGCGAATAAAGGCAAAGCAACAGGTTTTCGGCTCGAAGAGCCTCCCGCTACTCTGTTAAAGTCACGCCCACCCAAAACGCATGGAAGCGCTGCAGAATGGATTCATTCAAGGTTATCGCAATCGCCAGCCTGGCATTGCTCGGCACTCCGGTCGTAGCGGCCGAAAACAACAACCCGGTTCAAGGCGCGCTGATGCTCACGTCGGTCGCGCCCTTTTTGCTTGTGTCAGGGGCCACAGCCCTGACCTCCGCCATTCCAGAGCAGTTCACATCGTCCAAGAGTGATGCGCTGGCGTTTATCGGTTCAGGCGGTGAGATCCGTGGGGCACGGTTTGAACAAGCATCACGATTTTATCGTTCAACCTACAACACGCCGCTCATGTCTGACATGCAGTTGGCCCAGGCAATTGCCACGGCGTTCTGACCCACAGCCCCGGCGTCCGACGCGGGCTGCTTGAGTGAACCAGCCTCCACGCGCCTCTTATTCAACGATTCAACTGCCGTTGAATGCCAACCACAATAATAAAAATAGGTAATCTTAAAAATAATATAAATAACATTATCTGATAATTAGCTTATTCCAAAAAAGACTTTCACTCAGCTTTTTTATAGGATTATCTTCGCTTCACAGACCGACCCCATACCTGGTGGAGGACGTACCTCCGACCATCAGGAGCCTACCAGGCTTAAGGGATCCTTCTCGCTATGCCACACATCGCCTCTCCCGCCGCCCTCAACAACTTTCACTTGTCGCTGCTGACCAGCTCCCTGCTCCTGGCGGTCGCGCCCACTTTCGCCGAGGCGGCAACCGAGGACGCCAAGCTCGGCACTGTGACGGTGATCTCCACCGGCCTGCGTGGCCAGGAACGCACCGTGGCTGACAGCCCGGCGCCGATCGATGTGATCAACAGCGACCAGTTGCTCAAGACCGGCCGCGCCGAGTTGTCCGAGGCGATTGCCAAGCTGTTGCCGTCCTTCAACTTCGGCACCAACATCGCCGGCTACAACTCGGTGACCCGCCCGCTGAGCAACCGCAGCCTCGGGCCTGCCTACACGTTGGTGCTGGTCAACGGCAAGCGCCGGCACAACGGTGCCACCGGCCAACGCGGTTCCATCGACAACAGCGGCGCGAACGCGGTGGACATCGACCTGATCCCGGTCAGCGCGGTGGACCATATCGAGGTACTCAAAGACAGCGCGGCCGCGCAATACGGTTCGGACGCGGTGGCCGGGGTGATCAATATCATCCTCAAGTCCACCCATGACGGTGGGCACCTGGAAACCAGTTATGGGCAGCTGTATACCGGCCAGGGCGAAACCATCAAGGTCGCGGGCGACCAGGGTTTCAAGTGGGGTGATGGCGGCTTCTTCCACCTTTCGGCCGATGCGCGCAAACGCGGCAGCGCCTCCTGGAACGACAAGGCCGACAACAGCGTGCGGGCCTTCAATGACCCGGCCAAGGAAGCAGCCTGGGACCGGGTGGCGATCAAGAACGGCGACCCCGACCTGAAGGCCTTCAACCTGGCCTACAACGCCGAACTGCCCCTGGAAGACCTCACGCTGTACTCGTTCTCTACCTACGGTGAACGTGACGCCGAAGCCGCCAACTATTTCCGCCTGCCCACCGGCACGGCGGCGGTGCCTGAGGTGTTCCCCGACGGTTACTTCCCGCTGAACAACATCAAGGACCGTGACTACCAGTTCCTGTTCGGCGGCAAGGGCCTGGTGGCCGACTGGAACTGGGACCTGAGCACCACCTACGGGCGCAACAACGTGCACCATTCCAGCGACCTGAACATCAACCCGTCGCTGGGCACCGCATCACCGACCCAGTTCGACAACCTGGCAACCTTCCGCTTCGAGCAGTGGGTCAACAACCTGGACTTCACCCGCCGCTACGACAGCCTGTTCAAGCTGACGCCACCAGTGCAGGTGTCGGCGGGCCTGGAGCATCGCTGGGAGCATTTCAGTACGTTCGCCGGCGACCCCGAGGCTTATCTCACCGGCACCTACCCCGCCGCTTCCGGCGCGCAGGCCGCCGTGACGATTCGCCCGGAAGATGAAGTGAGCCTGATCCGCAACAATTACGCGGGTTACCTGGACCTCGGTTTCGACTTGACCGAGCGTTGGTTTCTCGACGTGGCCGGTCGCGTCGAGCATTACGACGATGACTCCGGCAATACCTTCGGCCTGAAAGTGAATTCGCGCTACGAACTGACCGACACCGTGGCCGTGCGCGGCACCGTGGGCACTGGTTTCCGTGCACCCTCCCTGACTCAGATCGGCTACACCGTGGCCGACAACCGGGTGGCGGTGGATGTGAACGGCAATGTGGTGCCGGCCGTGACCCGCCTGACGCCGTCGGGCAGCAACCTGGCCAAGGCCCTCGGTGGCGATGACCTCAAGCCGGAGAAGTCGCGCAACTTAGGGCTGGGCCTGACCTGGCAACCGGCGCCACGCACCAGCATCACCGCCGATGCCTACCTGATCGACATCGACGACCGTATCGCCCTGACCAGCAATATCTACGACCGCGGCAATGGCGCGATCAACGCCATCCTCGCCGCGCAAGGCGTGCCCACCGGCACCTGGGTCAACTATTACACCAACGCCTTTGACACGCGCACCAAGGGCCTGGATGTGGTGGCTGACCACACCACCCCGCTGGACGCCTGGGGCGATGTGCGCTGGAGCCTGGGCTTCAACTGGAACAAGACCACCATTGAAGGCACCCGCGACACGCCGAGTGCGCTGGCCGGTTCCGGCGTGACCCTGGTGGGCCGCGACCGCGAAGGCGACCTCACCGACGCTTCACCCAAGACCAAGTGGATCCTGGGCGCCAACTGGAAGGTCGAGGACCTGGCCGTCAACCTGCAAACCGCACGCTATGGCGCGGTCAAGACCCTGGCCGTCAACCCCACCGGCGACCGCAGCTTCGGCGCCAAATGGATCACCGACCTGGACATCAGCTACACATTCGTCGACAGCGTCACCGTCAGCATCGGCGGTACCAACATCTTCGACGTACGTCCCGACAAAAACGCCGTGTACAGCAACCTCGGCCTGGCGGCCTACGGCAACCCGCCGTTCTACCCAGGCGGCGGCTATTGGTACACCAAGCTGGCCTACGACTTCTGATTCACACCTTGCATGCACCCGAAACGCCACATGAGGGCACCCCATTGAATACCTCCAACTTGATGAGCCGTCTGCTGGCCCCCTGCGCCTTGGCGCTAAGCCTCGCCGCTTGCTCGCCCGGGAATGACACCCAGGCCGGCAAAACCCTGAACATCGCGTTCTTCGGCGACAACACCACCCTGGTCAGTGTCGACCCGTTCCAGGTCTATTGGCTGGAACACCGTGTGCTGCTGCGCAATGTCGCCGAGTCCCTGACCGACCAGGACCCGCAGACCGGCAAAATCATTCCCTGGCTGGCCAAAAGCTGGGAGGTGAGTGACGACGCGCTGACCTACACCTTCCACCTGCGCGATAACGTCACGTTCAGCAATGGCGAGCGCTTCGATGCCAAGGCGGTGAAGATCGCCTTCGACAGTGACAAGGCCCTGGCGACCGAGCTGCCGGCGACCTTCGGCGCCACCTACCTGGCGGGTTATGACCACGCCGAAGTGGTGGACGACTTCACCGTCAAACTGGTGCTCTCGAAACCCAACGCCGGCTTCCTGCAAGCCACGTCGACGACCAACCTGGCGATCCTCGCGCCCGCCTCCTACGCCCTGACCGTCAAGGAGCGCTCCCTGGGCAAGATCATAGGCACCGGGCCCTTCGTGCTGGCCAGCTACACCCCGGAAGTCGGTGCGCACCTGACCAAGCGCAAGGGTTACGCCTGGGCCTCGGCCAACATGAAAAACCAGGGCGAAGCGCACCTGGACGCCGTGGACATCAGCTATATCCCCGAAGAAAGCGTGCGCAACGGCCTGTTCCTGCAAGGCAAGGCCGACATCCTATGGCCGCGCAACCCGTTCTCGGAAGTCGACCTGAAACTGTTCCAGTCCAAGGGCGCAACCATCCAGAGCCGCTCGCTGCCAGGGCCTGCGCTCAACCTGTACCCCAACACCCGTGGCGAACGCATCCTCGCGGACCCGCACGTGCGCCTGGCCGTGCAAAAGGCGCTCGACCGCAAGAGCTACGCCAGCACCGTCTACAACGCCGAGTTCCCGGTGGTGGACGGCATTTTCGACGTGACCACGCCTTACTTCAAAAGCCAAGGCAATAAGCTCGCCTACGACCCGGCGGGCGCCGAGCAACTGCTGGATCAAGCCGGCTGGACCAAGGGTGCGGACGGTTACCGGCACAAGAACGGCAAGCGCCTGAGCCTGAGCTACAACATCAGCCCAGCGGAAACGGCGGGCGACGTGCTGATCCAGGACCAACTGCGCAAGGTCGGGATCGAGTTGAAACTCAGCGTGGTCACCCGCGCCGAATGGGTCGCCAACAACTCCGCGGGCAATTACGACCTGACGATCAACTACATGACCCGCGCCGACCCGATCATCCTGCAAACCATCCTGGACCCGCGTAGCGCCAACAGCTCGACCCTGGCCACCAACACCTACGAGCCGGCGGCCCTGGACAAAGCCAAAGCCTTATTTGATGCCGGTATCACCGCGACCCAAAGCCAACAGCGCGCCGCGGCCTACGGCGACCTGCAAGACCTGCTGATTGATGAAAGCTCGGCATTCCCGGTGTATGAACGCGTGTGGCAGGCGGCGACGTCGCCCAAGGTGAAGAACTTCCGCTGGACCGCCGAAGGCTTTGCACTGCTGGGTGATATCGAGATCGGCACGCCATGAGCCGTTACCTGATCGGTCGGGTGGGCCAAGCGCTGCTGGTGCTGTGGGGCGCCTACAGCATCACGTATTTCATCCTTTATCTGCTGCCGGGCGACACGCTGTCGATCATGCTCAGCGCCTCGGGCATGGAAGCCGACTCGTTGTCGGTGGAAGACCTGGCAAAAGCGCGGGCTTACTACGGCCTGGACAAGGGCCTGTTCGAACAGTATTTCGACCTGCTGCTGGGCGCACTGCGGGGCGACTTTGGCCAGTCACTCTCGCTTAACCGCCCGGTAGCCGAGCTGCTCGCCGAACGCCTGCCGCAAACCTTGTCCCTGGCAGGCCTGGCCATCGTGCTGTCGCTACTGGGTGGCATCGGCCTGGCCTACCTCACCGCCTATATCCGCTGGCAACCGTTGAAAAAAGCCCTGGCGCGCCTGCCGTCCCTGGGTTTTTCGGTGCCGGTGTTCTGGATGGGCCTGCTGTTGATCCAGGTGTTCGCCTTCGGCCTCGGCTGGTTCCCCGCCACCGGCAGCCGGGGCGTTGAAAGCCTGGTGCTGCCCGCCATCACCCTGGCGATTCCGAGCGCGGCGGTGTACGCCCAGGTGCTGCAACGCAGTTTCCAGGGGGTCTGGAAAGAGTCCTACATCACCACCGCCTACGCGAAGGGCCTGAGCCGTGGCCAGGTGCAGGCGCGCCACGGGTTCAAGAATGCCGCGCTGCCGATCCTCACGCTGATCGGCCTGCAGGTCGGCAACACGGTGTCCGGCGCGGTGCTGGTGGAAACCATCTTCGCCCGCTCCGGCATTGGCCGCCTGGCCCAGGAGGCGGTGTTGCGCCAGGACATTCCAGTGGTGCTGGCGATTGTCGCGGTGTCGGCGGCGGCGTTTGTCCTGGTCAACCTGTTGGTCGACCTGCTCTACCCGTGGCTCGACCCGCGTATCTCCCACACGCCAAAGGTGTCCTAGACCATGACCATCCTTGAGCAGAACCTGGGCCGCAAGGCCATCCCGGCCAGCCCCGCACTCTGGCGGCGCCGCAGCCGCCTTCAACGCGCGACGGCGGTGGTGTTGCCGCTGCTGCGCCGGCCGGGGTTCAGCCTGGCGCTGTTGGTGGTGGTGTTTTCCCTGGTGGCGGCCATCGCGCCGCACCTGTTGAGCAGCTTTGACCCTTACGCCACGTCCCCCCTCGACAAGCTGCGCGCGCCTAACCTGAGCCACTGGTTCGGCACCGATGAGCTGGGCCGCGACCTGTACACCCGCGTGGTATACGGCGCCAGCCTGTCGGTACTCGCGGCGTTCCTGGCCGTCGGTATCGCGCTCTTGGGCGGCCTGGGCCTGGGCATCCTGTCGGGCTTTGCCGGTGGCCGCATTGATGCCGTGATCATGCGCTTCGTCGATGTGCTGCTGGCCCTGCCCGGCCTGCTGCTGGCCCTGGCAATCGTCACGGCCATCGGCTTCGGTACCGTGCCAGTGGCCATCGCCGTGGGCATCGGCATTATCCCAGGGTTCGCCCGCACCACCCGTGCCGAAGTGCTGCGGGTCAAGACCCTGCCCTACGTCGAGGCCGCGCGCCTGGGCGGCGCCAGCTGGGCGCGCACCTTGCTGCGGCACATCTTGCCCAACGCCTGGGGACCGGTGGCGGTACTCGCGACCCTGGACTTTGGCGCGGCCATCCTGGCCACTGCCGGCCTGAGTTTCCTCGGTTTTGGCGCCGCGCCACCGGCCGCCGAATGGGGCACCTTGATCGCCAACGGCCGGCACTTTCTGATCACCGCCCCGTGGGTGTCGCTGCTGCCCGGCCTGTTCCTGGTCGCCGTGGTGTTCAGCCTCAACCATATCGCCCGCACCTTCGAGGAGATCCAGCGATGAGCGCTTTAGTGGATGTTCGCCAACTCAGTGTCACCTACCGTTCCGGCGGGCAACTCAACCAAGCGGTGCGCACGCTGTCGTTCGCCATCGCCCAAGGCGAGACCGTGGCGATTGTCGGCGAGTCCGGCTCGGGCAAGTCGACCCTGGCCAACGCCATCCTCGGCCTGCTGCCCGACACTGCACAGATCAGCGCCGGGCAATTATGGGTCGACGGCAACGACCTGACCCACGCCAGCGAGCGGCAGAAACGCACCCTGCGCGGCCGCACGGTCGGCCTGGTGCCACAGGACCCAATGGTCAGCCTCAACCCGACCCTGCGCGTCGGCCAGCAAATCGCCGAGGCGCTGATATTGGCCAAGGGCAAACGCTACCCCGCGGTGGATGCGGACATTGTCGAGTTGCTGCAACAGGTCGGCATCGACAAACCGGTGCTGCGCGCCCGCCAATACCCCCATGAGCTCTCCGGCGGCATGCGCCAGCGCGTGCTGATCGCCATCGCCCTGGCCGGCAACCCGCGCCTGATCATCGCCGACGAGCCCACCAGCGCGTTGGATGTCACCGTGCAGCGCAAGATTCTCGACCACTTGCAACGCCTGGTCAGTGAACGCGGGATTTCGCTGCTGATCATTACCCACGACCTGGGCGTGGCCGCCGACCGCGCCGACCGGATCCTGGTGATGCAACAAGGCCAAGTGGTCGAGCAAGGCCCGCCACGGCAGATCCTGAACGCACCGCAGCATGACTACACACGCGCATTGATTGCCGCCGCACCGGCGTTCGCCAAGCGTCGCGAACCCTTGATCAAGATTGACCCGCTGCAGGCGCCGATCCTGCGCCTGCAAAACGTCGGCAAGACGTTCACCTTGCCCAAGGTCAAGGGTGAGGACTCGACCTTTGTGGCCCTGGAAGACCTGAGCCTGCAGGTGTTTCCCGGCCAGACGTTGGCCATCGTCGGCGAGTCGGGTTCGGGCAAGAGCACCGCGCTGCGCATCGCCCTGGGCCTGGAACAACCCACACGGGGTCGGGTCTGGTTCGAACAGCAGGACGTCACTCACCTGAGCTGGCGCGAATTCCGCCCGCTGCGCCAACGCCTGCAACTGGTGCAGCAAAACCCGTTTGCCGCCCTCGACCCGCGCTTCACCGTGTTCGACAGCATCGTCGAGCCGCTGGTGTCGTTCGGTGTGCTCAAGGGCCCGGCCCTGGAGCAGGCGGCGCGGGAGTTGATCAGCCGCGTGCACTTGCCGGTGAGTTTTCTGGATCGTCTGCCGCGCGAACTCTCCGGCGGCCAGTGCCAACGGGTCGCCATCGCCCGCGCCCTGGCATTGAAACCCGACCTGCTGCTGCTCGACGAGCCGGTCAGCGCCCTGGATGTGTCGGTGCAGGCGCACATTCTCGACCTGCTGGAAGAGCTGCAACGGGAGATGGGGATTGCCTATGTGCTGGTGTCCCACGACCTGTCGGTGGTGGCTAACTTTGCGCATGAGGTGCTGGTGCTGCGCAATGGCCGCGTGGTTGAGCAGGGTTCGGTCGCACACATCTTCAACCAGCCGGCCAGCGACTATACCCGTGAACTGATTGCCGCCATCCCTGGCCGGCACGTGACCGCCACCGCCGCCTGAGGGCTACGGCGCCGAACAGTCCCGCGCCACGATGCCCTTCTCTTGGGCATACGCGGCGGACTTGGCCTCGATCAGCGGGCGCAGGGTGGCGCGGTCGGCTTGCAGCCAGTCGGTCACCAGCACCCACTTTTGCCCGTCCCATTGCTGCACGCGGGCCGAACCGCCACCTTCATGATCGGCGCAGGTCAACTTCAGTGGCGCCAGCAAACCTTCAAGGCCCAATGCTTTGATGCGCGCGGCGTCGATGTCCAGGTGTTCGAAGGCCCAGCGGGTTTCCTCGCCATTGAGCGCACGGTGACCAAACTTGGCCTGGCCGGTGCGCAGCGCTTCGACCGCAATCGCCGCGTTGATCAGGCCGATGTTGTAGTAGACCTTGCCGAAGTAGCTGGCGTCCTTGAGGTTGCTTTTGCCGGGATCGAGAATGTACTGCTTGAGCTTCTTATGGATGTCAAAGGTGTCGCCTCCGGGGAATGGCGCCAGGGCCTGGTAGCCTTTGGCGGCAGTGCCGGCGGGAATCACATCGGCTTCGGAGCCTGCCCACACATCACCGATCAGGCGGTCCACCGGCACGCCAAAGCGCACGGCGGTCTTGATGGCGACCGGCGTGGACACGCCCCAGGTGCGCAAGAACACCCAGTCCGGGTTGAGCTGGCGGACCTGGCGCCATTGGGTGGACTGCTCGTTGCCGGGGTCGGCGACCGGGATCTGAATGTTCTCGAAACCGTACTTTTCGGCGAGTAGCTGCATGGCCGCCTGGGTTTCACGACCGTAGGCGGAATCGTGGTAGACCGTCACGATTTTCTTGCCCTTGAGCTTGTCCAGGCCGCCTTCGCGTTGGGCGATGTAGTTGATCCCCACCGACGCCTGGCCGTAGTAGTTGAGCAGCAGCGGGAAGGCGTAAGGGAACACGCGGCCATCGGTCGACTCGGTACGCCCGCCCGCGCCGTCGATCAGCGGAATGTGATCAACCGCCGCACGGTCCATCAACGCGTAGGACGCCGGCGTGCTGTGAGTGAAGAAGAATGCGGTGGGTGCGCCGTCCAGGCCGCCTTTGTAGCGCTCGTAGCATTCGATGATGCGGTCGGTTTTCCATTCGGTCTCGCATTCCTGCCAGACCAGCTTGACGCCATTCACGCCGCCCTCGACTTCGTTGATGTAGCGGAAATAGTCGATCTCCCCTGCCCACCACGGAATCCCACTGGAGGCATAGGCCCCGACGCGGTAGGTGGCCAGTGGGATGAACTGTCGGTCGTTGGCCGCCTGGGCGAGCGTGGACAATGGCCCGCCCAGGGCGCCGAGTGCCAGCAGGCTGGCGAAAACAGTGCGTTGCAAGACGTTGTGCATGGGTGTGGTTTCTTATGAAAAGGTTGGGGATTTCCCTCCCGTGGTCGGGTCAGCGCCAATCACCTCACAACACAATCCATGCCAACCCCTCAAGCCCTCAAACTCAGGTGCTCACGCGCGACCGGGGGAGCCCTCGGCTCGCAAAATCGGGCACTTTATTGAATGTCTGTTGCGCCACCAACACTGCATTCGCCAGGCCTGCGGCGAAATGGCGCGGGAAAGCACTTTTACTTCATCCCCGAACTGCGGCTAAATATCTGCCCCCCTTGCGTCGACTGCTCTGATGGCTACGTTCAAACGCATCAGCCCCTGGATCGCCTGCCTGGCCCTGCTGCTGAACATGCTGGCCATGCCGCTGAGCCGTGCCATGCAGACGCCGGATACCGGCTTGATGCTGTGGGGCGGATTCTGTTCCGGGGGCGCCTCCCAGGCCCTTCCGCCAGGGTTTGACCGGCTGATCGACCTCTCGCAGTCCGGCCCCGCCAAACCCGCGATGAAGCACAGCGACTGCTGCTGTGGCCATGCCGGGCTGGCCGCACTGCCGTCCGACTATTACCGGCACTGGCTGCCGCGCTTCACGCCGGATACCGTCCTCGACAACCCGACACTGCCCGCGCTGCACCCCAGGGTTCGCTGGCCGAACCTGACCCCGCGCGCCTCCCCTGTGGCCTGATCGACCCCACCTTCGTTGTGTTCGTCTTTTGGTCATCAAGAGGTCTGGCTTATGCCTGCTCCATTCCCTGTGCCCGGCGCAAAACGTCGCCCGGGCTCGCGTTACCTGTGGCCGCTGCTTTCCACCGGCCTGTTCACACTTCACCCGCTTGCCGCCGTTGGCAACACTGAGGATTCGACCCTCACCCTCGGTACCGTCACGGTGCAAGGCGCAACGGGTGCCAGCGGCCCGCTGAGCACCGCCAGCGTACTCAGCTCGGTGGATATCCTCGGCGCGGACATCCTGGAAAAAATGCCGGTCAACTACAGCTGGGAACTGTTCAGCCGCGCGCCGGGGGTCATGCTCACCGAGTTCAACCAAGGCACGACGTCCGGCAAAATCTCCTTTCGCGGCTTCAATGGCGAAGGCGAAGTGAATGCGGTGAAGCTGCTGATCGATGGCATCCCCAGCAACAGCAACGACGGCAACATGCCGTTCTTGGACATGATCTTCCCGCTGGAGCTCGACAGTATCGAGGTGGTGCGCGGCACCAGCGATGCGCGCTATGGCCTCAACAATATCGCCGGCAACGTCAACATGCTCACCCGCACAGGCGGCGAATACACCCGGGCACGGCTGCGCTATGGCAGCTACAACACCCAGGAAGCTCAACTCGCCAAAGGCATCCAAGGCAGCAACTGGACGCAGAACTACTTCTTCGCTTACCAGAAGTCCGATGGCTACCGCGATCATGCCGAGGCGGACAAATTCTCGCTGTCCGGCAAATGGTTCTATACGCCGGACGACGACAGCTACCGTATCGGCCTGATCGCCCGGCATTATGAAACCGAGGCACAGGAGCCCGGCTACTTGAGTGAAGAGGATACCCACCAGCATCCGCGCATGACCAACAGTTACAACGCCACCGACAAAGGCACGCGGCGCATGAACCAGCTCAGTGTGCATGTCGACACCGAGCTGGCCGAGACCCTGGCTTGGTCGGCGAAAACCTACGTGAACACCTTCGACGACCGGCGCTGGACGCAATACTGGAGCACCAGCGCCCAGCAGGAACGCGACGCCTACGAAACCCAGTACGGCGCCCTCACCTCCCTGACCTGGCGCCCGCAGGTCAGCTGGCTGTACGACTTCGCCCTGGAAGGCGGCGCGGACATGCAGCAGCAACAGAACAAGAGCGAGCGCTACCGCACCCGTGACCGGGCGCGCCAGGCACAAACCCGCGACCAGCAATTTGACTTCGACACTTACGGTGCCTATATCCAGGCCGAGATCAAACCGTTCGAGTCGCTGAAGATCATCCCGGCGTATCGCGTCGACAAGATCCAGGGGGACTTCACCAATGAAATGACCGGCCTGGATTACGACATCAATGACTATGGGTTGATCAAACAACCCAAGCTCAGCGTGGTGTATTCACCCTGGGAGGTGGCCAGCGTGTACGCCAACTGGGGACGTACCTTCCAGGTGGGCACCGGCGCGGCGGCCTACAAGATTCCGCCCAGGGACACCGACCTGGCGCCGTCGATCAATGAAGGCTGGGAAACCGGCATTAAATTCACCCCTGCCGACTGGATCGACGGCCGTGTGGCGTATTGGCAACAGGACGCCAGTGGCGAAGTCAGCCGCCGGCTCAACGACCCGAGTGGCGAGTCGGATAATGTCGGCGAAACCCGCCGCTGGGGCTACGACGCCCAGTTAAACCTGCACCCGAACGCGCGCACCGACATCTGGATGGCCTACGCCTGGCAGTACTCGAAAATCCTCAAGGCCAGCGCCACGCTGCCCAACAGTAAAGGTCAGGAAATCGACCACATCCCCCATCACCTGTACAACGCGGGCGTCAGCTACAAGGCCACGCCGTCGCTGCAACTGACCGCCTGGATGAACGGCCAGACGAACTACTACCTGGAGCGCGAGAACACCAAGGGCACCTACGGCGGCTATGTCCTGATGAACCTGGGGGCGACGTATCAGGTGACCGAGTCGGTGAGCGTTGACCTGCAGCTGAAAAACCTCACCAACCGCTACTACGAGTACGTCTGGTATGACCCGGACGGTGCGCGTGCGTCACTGCACTCACCGGGTGACGGGCGTGCGTTGTACAGCGGGGTGACGCTGGATTTCTGATCGGCGCACACGCAAAAAAGTCCACACCCGTCAGGGCGTGGACTTTTCGATCTGCGGTTACTGCTTGGCGTGTTTCGCCTGAACCTCGGGCATCGCCGAGGAGTGGTGGTTGAGGATTTTCCACTGGCCGCCGACCTGCTCATAGACAAAGGTGTAGCGGGCCTGCACATGACGCACCTTGCCGTTCTTCTCGGTCAGGGTGAAGGTGTAGACCCCGCTGTCCATCGCCACGTTACTGCCCAGTTGGCGGATTTCACGGTAATTGATCTGGCCTATCGGCTTGAGGGTCATGAAGTGATCAAAGTAATCCGTGATCTGCTCCGGGGTGGTACGGACCTGGTTGGACACGGTCGGCTGCAGCACCGCGCCCGGTGCATACAAGTCGACCACCGACTTGACGTTACCGGTCTGCAGTGCGCTGTTCCAACGGTCAAACAACCCGGCAATCTCGCGGTCTTGCGCATTGGCAGGCGCCTGGGCCACGTCGCGGTAGACGTAGGGAGCGGTCTGGGCCGCCTGCACAAAGGGGGCGCTCAAGGCAAAAATCACGGCGATCGACACGGCTTTAACGTTCATTGGGATGCTCCTGTTGTGAGTGAGCCCACTTTGCCAATCGCCTGCCCGGCCGACATCGGCCAACCGGAGCCATTTGCCTATGCCATTTGGCAGATGGCGCCCAACCCGCTCGCCAAGGTTTAATAGCCTCCCTCGCGCCTGCGAGCCTGTGTCGACAGCGGAGCCCAAGCATGCAAAACACACCACACGATCCCGGGAGTGCCTTGGCTATCCGCGCGCATTATCGACAATCCGAAAGTCGTACCGCGCGGTTGCGGTTGCTGGTCGATACCGGGCAGGCGCTACCCCAACTGGCGCCGGAGGCCATGCGTGAGCGCGTGCTGTCGCGGGCATGCGCGTTCCTGGCGATGGACCATGGGTTGATTCAGGAGTGGGATGCCGAGGGCGGCATCACGGTTACCGCGCGTCACGGCAGCCAGGATCGCCTCAGCAGCCTTGCCGCCGTCGCTGACCGGCGCCTGCGCAATCCCTGCTGGCTGGAGCTGCCGGGCAGTGCCCTGCCCAGTGTGTTGCAGGTGCCGTTGCGCGGTGGCGACGGCGATGCCTTGGGCGTGCTGGTGCTGGGCAATAGCGTCAGCCTGCGCGCGCCCGACCACGAAGACAGTGAATCACTGCAATTGCTCGCCACGCTGCTGGCCGCGCACCTGCAGAACGATCGGCTGCTGACCACCCTCAAGGCGCGGGACAGGACGCTGTCCGATCTGGTCAACCGGCTGCTGCACGCCCAGGAAGACGAGCGCAAACGCGTGGCCTACGACTTGCACGACGGCCTGGCGCAAACCCTCGCGGGGTTGCATCAACGCCTGCAAGGGTTTGCCGGGCGCTGCCCGACGCTGCCAGGCACCTTGAACGCGGACCTGCAGGCGATTCTGACCCTGGCCCAGCATTCGGTGGGTGAAGGCCGGCAACTGATCGCCGGCCTGCGCCCGACTGTGCTGGACGATTTCGGATTATTCAAGGCGCTCGACAAAGAGGCTGACCGCCTGCGCGAAGCCGGCGTCAGCGTGCAATGGTCCACCGGCTACGCGGAGCGCTTGCCCAGCCAGGTGGAAATCGCCCTGTTCAGGATCGGCCAGGAAGCCATCAATAACGTGCTCAAGCATGCGCAGGCTGGCCATGTGCAACTGGCCCTGGCACTGCACGACGGCCAGGTTTCGCTGCGCATAGACGACAACGGCAAAGGCTTTGACCCCGGCCAACCGCTCGAGGCCCAGGATGCGCAGCACCTGGGCCTCGCCACCATGCACGAGCGCGCCAGCCTGCTGGGCGGGCAGTTCATCTGCACCAGCGCCCCCGGTGGCGGCACTCAACTGCACGCTCGCGTGCCTGCCCCTCTGAATGGAATGCCGCAATGAGCCGACTCTTGCGCCTGGTGCTGGCGGACGACCATGAAGTTACACGCACCGGTTTTGTCGCACTGCTGGCGGGTCATCCGCAGTTCGAAGTCGTCGGCCAGGCCCGCGATGGACAGCAAGCGGTGGAGCTGTGTGAACAACTGCTGCCGGATATCGTCATCCTCGACATTCGGATGCCGGTGCTCAATGGACTGGGCGCGGCGCGCCTGCTGCAACAGCGCCTGCCGGCCATCAAGGTGGTAATTTTCACCATGGACGACAGCCCCGACCATCTGGAAGCCGCGATGAACGCCGGGGCCGTGGGGTACCTGCTCAAAGACGCCAGCCGCGACGAGGTGATCGAGGCGTTGCAACGAGTCGCCGCCGGTGAAGAAGCGCTCAACACGGCGGTGAGCGCGCGGTTGTTGCGACGCATGACCGAACGCAACGCCGCCGGCAGCGTACCCACCGAGCACCTGACCCCACGGGAGCGCCAGGTGCTCGGGCTGGTGGCGAACGGCATGAGCAACCGGCAAATCGGTGAGCACCTGGGGATTACCACCGGCACCGCCA
The DNA here is from genome assembly GCF_058145955.1 of Pseudomonas sp. A39. Lineage (NCBI taxonomy): Bacteria > Pseudomonadati > Pseudomonadota > Gammaproteobacteria > Pseudomonadales > Pseudomonadaceae > Pseudomonas > Pseudomonas sp. A39. The sequence continues at coordinate 67,855 of NZ_JBYVMD010000001.1, read as the reverse complement.
AGGCCCATGTTGAACGGGTCATCGGCAAGCTCGGTGCCGCCGATCGAACCCAGGCGGCTGTGCGCGGCATCGCACTGGGCCTGGTGACACAGTCATGAAAAGACGGTGGGCCGACCTGCCCCTGCGGGGCAAGGCGCTGGTGGTGATTTCCCTGCCGCTGGTGGTGCTGCTGCTGTCGCTGGTGCTGATCTACACCACCGAGCGGCAGACCGCACGCGCCGAAGAAGACGTGCGTCGGGTATTGCGCGTGCAAAGCGATATCCGCGCCGTACACACGCTGTTGGCCGAGGCGGCTGCCAGCGTGCGTGGCTACCTGCTGACGCGTCGCGAGGACTTCCTGCCAGGCTACCTGAACGCCAAGCCACAGATTGCAGCGGCCCTGCAGCGGCTCGACGGCAATGTGCGCGATCAGCGCGTGCGCGAACAACTCGTCGCCATCAGGCCGCTGATCAACAGCAAAGTCGAGGGGCTGGAAGACATGCTCAGCGACCCGACGACCAGCACCGCCACGATGACCGAGATCCTGGTCAGCAACAAACACATCCTCGACGCCCTGCGCCAACACATCGCCAACATGCTCATGCTGGAGGACTCGTTGCTGGCCGAGCGCACCGCCGCTGCGGCCGAGACGCGCCAGCGGTTATTACTGTCCACGTGGCTGGCGGCGATCTGCGGGTTGTTTGGGGCTATTGTCGCGGTGCTGTTCTTGTCCAAGGGCATTGTGGCGCGTGTGCAGAATGTGCAAGGCAACGCACAACGCCTGGCCCTCGGCCAACCGCTGTTGCCACAACCGCCGGAGCATGACGAGATTGGCCAGTTGGGCACGCGGCTGGTGGAGGCCGGCTTGCTGCTGGCGGAACGCGAACGCGCGCTGCGCGAGAACGAAGAACGTTTACGGCTGATCATCGACGGGGTGAAGGACTACGGGATTTTCGCCCTCGACACGGCGGGCCACGTCACCAGCTGGAACGCCGGGGCCGAGCGGATCAAGGGCTACACCGAGCAGGAAATCATCGGCCAGCATTTCTCGGTGTTCTACCTGCCACAGGAATGCCCGCAACACCCGGCCATGGCCCTGGATGAGGCCACCCGCCACGGGCATTACATGGAAGAAGGCTGGCGCCTGCGCCAGGACGGCACGCGTTTTTGGGCCAGCGTGGTGATCACGGCACAGTTCGACGCGACCGGGGCTTTGCGCGGTTTTTCGAAGATCACCCGCGACATCACCGACCGCCGCGCGGCGGAGATGGCGCTGGGTAACGCCCGTGAGGAGGCCGAGCGCGCCAGCCGGGCCAAGAGCGAGTTTTTGTCGCGCATGAGCCACGAGCTGCGCACCCCGCTCAACTCGATCCTGGGCTTTGCGCAACTGCTCGACATGGACTCGGCCGCAGGGCAAAAAGCGCACGTCGGGCATATCCTGCGGGCCGGCCAACACCTGCTGACGCTGATCAACGAAGTGTTGGACATTGCCAAGATCGAGGCCGGACGTCTGCCGTTGAACATCGAGCCGATCCGGTTGGCGGGCGCACTGCAAGAAGCCCTGGCGCTGGTGTCTCCCATGGCTGCCGACGCCGGTATCCAGTTGCAGCCGCTGCCTGCGCTGGCGGCGGATATCGGCATTGCGGCCGACCCTCAACGCTTGACCCAGGTGCTGCTGAACTTGCTGTCCAATGCGATCAAATACAACCAGCCTCAGGGCCAGGTGAGCATTGAGGTCAAGGTCGAAGGGCCGCGCATCGGCGTGGCGGTGTGCGATACCGGCAAAGGCATCCCGGCGGACAAGCTCGGGCAGTTGTTCAAACCGTTCGAGCGCCTGGGCGCCGACCCGAATGTGGAAGGCAGCGGCCTGGGCCTGGCGCTGAGTAAAAGCCTGCTGGAAAAGATGGATGGCCAACTGAGCGTGCACACCCAACAGGGCATCGGTTCACGCTTCACGCTGGAGTTGCCGTTCGTGAGTGTGCAGGCATCCAATGGCCTGCCCGCCGCCGTCGCCGACACGGTGTCGATACGCCCTGCCCCCGTCGCCCCCGCCACCCAAGGCAAGGTGCTGTATATCGAAGACAACCTCTCCAGCCTCGCGCTGATCGAGACGTTGCTGCACCGCAGGCCGGGGATAAAACTGCTGTCCAGCATGCAAGGCCAACTCGGCCTGGACCTGGCCGCGCAGCATGCGCCCCGGTTGATTCTGCTGGACGTGTCACTGCCGGACATCGACGGCTTGGCCGTGCTGCAGCGGTTGCGCCGCTCCGCGATCACCCAGGACACACCGGTGCTGATGCTAACCGCCGATGCCAGCGACCTCACCCGCCAAGCCTTGCACGCAGCCGGCGCGACGGCCATTCTGCACAAGCCGATCAACGTGCCGGCCTTTTTAGCCCACCTCGACCAGTACTTTCCGGAGCCCGCGTGAACCTTGACCTGCGCATCCTGATCATCGACGACCAACGCCCGAACCTTGAGCTGGTGGAACAATTGCTGGCACGTGAAGGGCTGACCAACGTACTGAGCAGCACCGAGCCATTGCGCACCCTGGAGCTGTTCAACAGCTTCGAACCGGACCTGGTCATTCTTGACCTGCACATGCCCGAGCTCGACGGTTTTGCGGTGCTGGAGCAACTCAACCGACGCATTCCCAACGGTGAATACCTGCCGATCCTGGTGCTGACCGCCGACGCCACCCGCGACACCCGCCTGCGCGCCCTGGCACTCGGTGCCAGGGACTTCATCAGCAAACCCTTGGATGCGTTGGAAACCATGCTGCGGGTATGGAACCTGCTGGAAACCCGCGTGCTGTACAAAACCTTGCGCACGCGGGTGCCGGCGGACCAGATCGAGTTGTTGCAACGACGCGGCACTATGACCGCGCCCAGCACTCTTGAGGCAGGGCCGGGTTCACCGGCGATACGACGTTGTTAATCCGACCGGCTACAGCGTAGCGTCGATCTTTTTGGCTGCCGCCTCACTCACCCAGCCGTGCCAGATTTCCGGGTGTTGCTGGAGGAACAGCTTTGCCAGCTTGGGAGAGTCGATGTGCTCCCTGGTCATCCGTGCCAAGTTCTGGTTGAGCAGGTCAATCGGCAAATTGACCTTTTCCAGCACCGCGACCAGTTCAGGTGCTTGCTCATGGAAAGCTTTGGATAAACCCACCTGAATGCTGATCTTCTTATCCACCCCCGGTTTCTCCTCCAGCTTGATCAGGTCGACTTGCCCCATCAACGGCGTAGGCGTCCAGTAATAGAACAGGATCGGCTCACCCCGCTTGTAACTCGACAGCACCGCCGCATCCAAAGCCGGGCCGGTACCCGGTCGAAAGTTGGTATAGCGCGATTCCAGGCCATAGCTTTTGAGCATTTCGCTGTTCTCCAGCTCGCACGTCCATCCCGCCGGACAATTGTAGAAACGGCCTTTGCCGGGCTCTTCCGGGTCCTTGAACAGCTCGGCGTACTGCGCCAGATCGGCAATCGTCTTGAGCGCTGGCGCCTTGGCTTTCAGCGCGCGCTTGGCATCCCCTTCCACCACGTAGCGGGGCACGTACCACCCTTCGGTCGCGCCAAGGATGGGTGCGCCCACCCCCACGACCTTGCCGCTGGCGGCGGCCTTGTTCCAGACCTCGCTGCGCCCCACCCACTCTTCGGACAGCACCTGAATGTCATTACTGCTCAACGCGCTCTCCATGGTGATGGAGTTCCCAGGCAAGGTATCGACCGTACAGCCATAGCCCTCCTTGAGCAGGGTTTGCAGCACGTCAGTCAGCAACATGGCGCTCTCCCAATTCAATCCGGCGAACTTCACCGGTTTGCCCGAATCGCACCAACCGGCAGCCTGGGTCGCTGCGCTGCCCGCAAACAGCCCAAGCGAGAGCAGGCCAGCCATCACGTTTCTATTCAGCTTCATCATCGGTGCACCTATGCAGTGAAAGGGTCAGATCAGGGAGGGGCAGATGGCAGCGAAATACGCTCTGAAAAGTTATGTGTCAGCCAGCTTTATGTAGTGTAGGAAACCAATCTTCACGCAGCCGCTGGCCTGTTTGCATGGCGTGCCCCGGGTACGGTGGAGAGGTGCGACCAGGGCGTTCGAGGTAGCGAACGTCATCACCTACCCAGCGCAGCGACAGTACCCGGCGACGCTGTGCGGAACCATTGCCCCTGGCGCCATGCACCGTTCGAAAATCAAACAGCACCGCATCACCGGGTTGCATTTCCCATTCCAGTACCGGCATACCCTCCTCCGCATCCGGATCCGGTGCATCTCGATAGTCGTCGGCCCCTTGGTAAAAGTCGCTTTGATCGGCCCAGCGCACCGGCCTTATCCCTTGCTCCCAACGATGGGAGCCGGGCAACAGCCGCAGGGTTGACTCACGTACCGGGTCCACCGGAATCCAGAAACTCACGGACTGGCTGCCCTCAAGAAAGTAATACGGAATGTCCTGATGCCAGGGTGTGGCTTTTTGCGCACCGGGCTCTTTGACCAGGACATGGTCATGGAAGAACTGCGCGGTGCGCGACTGCATTACCTGCGCGGCGATGGACGCTGCCGGCGACTGTTCGATGATTGCGCGAAACTCAGGAATACGCTGCCAGTTGCAGTAGTCATCGAAAAAACCGCCGGACGAGTCGTCACCTTGCTCGACGTAGCGGCTGGCGTACCCGCCAGGCTCAGCGAGGTTGCGCTCGATGCCTGCCGCAATGTGTGCGATCCAGTCGCTGAAGACGCCTCTCAGGCACACCGCGCCATCACGCTGGAAGGCGTCGATGTCTTTTGGGTCGACGGTGTATGAACGGTGGGTCATGGCCTGAAACTCCCAATAACAAGATGAAGGGTGTGCAGGCCCAATATTCCATGCCGCTCAAATAAGATAAAATAACAACTCTTGATTTATCACCCAAGAAAAACCAATGAACTTCACCTTGCGTCAATTGCGCTACGCACTGGCTGCGGCCAAGCACGGCAACCTCACCCTGGCTGCCGAGGAACTGCACGTTTCCCAACCGTCGATATCCACCGCGATCACTGAGCTTGAAGGCCTTTACGGCCAACCGCTATTTGTGCGCCAACGCGGTCTGGGTGTGTCGTTGACGCCGTTTGGTCGAACGGTGATGGCGCAGGCAAAACGCGTACTCGCTGAAGCGCGAACGTTTGCAGATATAGGCAGCGAACCCGACGATTTTGCCGGAGACCTTGTACTGGGTTGCTATGCCGATATTGCCCCCTACTGCCTGCCCCAGATTCTCAGGCGCTTGCAGCAGGTGTCGCCCCGCATCAGCGTGGATATGCGTGAAGGCGGGTTTGAATATTTGGGAAAACGCCTCGGTGAAGGCACGCTGGAGCTTGCATTGACCTACGACCTGGGCTTGCCGGTCAACACGGAGCGCGTCGAACTGTGCCAATTGACTGCCCACGCCTTGCTGGCGGCAGATCACCCCTTGGCGCAGGAAACACGCGTTGATATGGCCGCACTCAGTGCATGCAACCTGGTGGTGATGGATCAGATCCACAGCTGGCAGCACATTCTGGATTTGTTCAACAGCTTTGGCCTGACACCGGGAAGCGTCCAACCCACCCACAGCTTTGAATTCCAGCGCAGCCTGGTTGCCAACGGCTTTGGCGTGGCACTCACCTACACCCGCCCTTTCGGCGATCACAGCTACGATGGCCAGCCTTTGGTGTGTCGACCCATCAAACAGCAGTTGCCCACGCAACGCATCGTGCTGGCCTACGACCGGCGCTACCCGTTGACGCCGCCCGCCGACGCGTTCAAGGCTCAGGCGTTGGCCTGGTTCTCGCAGCGACAACCGTTCGCAATCTTCTGAATCTGTGACACAACCCTCATGGCGCGGTTGCCTGCGGCGGCGCCGCACCTGAGAATCCCCACCCCCCCTCCATTGCGCACTACAGGGATATTCCGCACATGGCCGCTTCAAATAAATGGCTGATGTCATCGCTCGCGTATTACCTCGATTTTTTCACCGCTCCTCTCTTCGTTATCCTCGCTATTTACTTGGCGCCCTTCGATCCCGCACTGGCCATCGCCGGCCTGCTGGCCTGGAGCCTGGTGGAATACTCGGCACACCGTTTTCTGTTCCATTCACTGTATCGCCGCGAACATTGGACCCACCATATCGACGTACTCGCCTACATCGGTGTGTCGAGCTGGAAAACCAGCTCAACCTTTGCCGCGCTGTTGCTGGTTGCCTGGTACAGCGGCCTGAGCTCGGCCTTTATCGGCGTGGTAGCGGGTTACTTTTATTACATCTCGGTGCACTACGTGATGCACCGCCCCGCGCATTGGGCTTACCGTTTTATGCCGACGCTGGTGGCCAATCATGACCTGCACCATCGCCAAGGTGTGGAGAAGAACTTCGGGGTGTCGTCGCCGCTGTGGGACCATGTGTTTGGCACCTACGTTCGCGCTGAACCCCTCACCCATTACGATTAAGCGTTCAGGCTGACGGGACCTGTTGCGCACACCGCAACAGTCTTTTGTCATCATTCCTATTGATAGCCCCCTAACGAAACCCCCATGCTAGAGGGCTAACACCTCGCTTATATCATTCCGAATGATAGTTACCTTTGCTTCATTCGATTCGTGACATACCCCCTCGCCGCGCATGATCCGCCCATCTCAAATACATTGGCGGATACACCTCATGGAACAGTCACTCAAACATTTGCGCTTCCCCCTGGCGATTTTGGCCGTGGTGGTGATGAGCGCGTGCGGCAAGACCCCGGACCAAGCGGCCGCCATGCCAGCGGCCAAAGTCAGCGTGGCCAAGGTGCTGGAACAACCGGTCAACGAGTGGGATGAATTCACCGGTCGCCTGGAAGCGCCCGAAACCGTACAGATTCGTCCACGGGTCTCTGGCCAGATTGACCAAGTCGCTTTCACTGAAGGCGCTTTGGTCAAGAAAGGCGACCTGCTGTTCCAGATCGACCCACGCCCGTTCCAGGCCGAAGTGCGTCGCCTTGAAGCCCAGTTGCAACAAACCCGCGCCGCTGCCACCCGTAGCGACAACGAAGCGCAACGTGGCGAACGCCTGCGCCAGAGCAATGCGATCTCCGCCGAACTGGCCGACTCGCGCACCACCTCCGCCCAGGAAGCCCGCGCCGCCGTCGCCGGGATCCAGGCGCAATTGGACCTGGCCAAGCTGAACCTGAGCTTTACCCGCGTGACGTCGCCGATCAGCGGCCGCGTCAGCCGTGCCGAAATCACCGCCGGCAACCTGGTGACCGCCGATGTCACGGCGCTGACCAGCGTGGTCTCCACCGACAAGGTCTACGCCTATTTCGACGCCGATGAGCGCGTCTTCCTCAAGTACACCGAACTGGCCCGCCAAGGCCGTCGTGGTGCGACCACCCCGGTGTACCTGGGCCTGTCCAACGAAACCGGCAACCCGCACCTGGGCCAGATGAACTTCGTCGACAACCAGGTCAACCCGGCCACCGGCACCATCCGCGGTCGCGCCGTGTTCGATAACAGCAAAGGCGAATACACCCCTGGCCTTTACGCCCGCTTGAAGCTGGTCGGCAGCGGCACCTACTCCGCCGTGTTGATCAACGACGAAGCGGTCGGCACCGACCTGGGCAAGAAGTTCGTGCTGGTGATGGAAGGCGACAAGCCGGCTTATCGCTCGGTGGAGCTGGGGCCGAAGATCGAAGGTTTGCGCATCGTGCGCAGCGGCTTGAACAAAGACGACACCATTATCGTCAAGGGCCTGCAGCGCGTGCGCCCTGGCTCGCCGGTCGCCCCGGAAACCATTCCGATGGCCAGCAAGGAAACCCTCGCCGCCTTGGCCCAACAACGACAAGCGCTTGAAGCCAGCAACCTGGAACAAGTGGCGCCGGAAAAAACCGCGCCCAAACTGGCCAGCGCTGCGACTCCACGCGGTTAAGGGATACGACTCAAGATGAATTTTTCCAAGTTCTTCATTTCGCGGCCGATCTTCGCAGCGGTGCTCTCGCTGTTGATCCTGATCGCCGGTGCGATCTCGCTGTTCCAATTGCCGATCAGCGAATACCCGGAAGTGGTGCCGCCGACGGTGGTGGTACGCGCCAACTTCCCGGGCGCCAACCCCAAGGTCATCGGTGAAACCGTGGCCGCGCCGCTGGAGCAGGCGATCACCGGCGTCGAGAACATGCTGTACATGTCCTCGCAGTCGACCGCCGACGGCAAGCTGACGCTGACCATCACCTTCGCCCTGGGCACCGACCTGGACAACGCGCAGGTGCAAGTGCAAAACCGCGTGACACGGACTCAGCCGAAATTGCCTGAAGAAGTGACGCGCATCGGTATCACCGTGGACAAGGCCTCCCCCGACCTGACCATGGTGGTGCACTTGACCTCCCCGGATCAGCGCTACGACATGCTGTACCTGTCCAACTACGCCTTGCTCAACGTCAAGGATGAGCTGGCGCGGCTGGGCGGTGTGGGTGATGTGCAGCTGTTCGGCATGGGCGACTACTCCCTGCGTGTCTGGCTGGACCCGAACAAGACCGCTTCGCGCAACCTCACTGCCTCCGATGTGGTGACCGCGATCCGTGAGCAGAACCGTCAAGTGGCCGCGGGTGCGCTGGGTGCACAACCTGCGCCGACTGCCACCGCGTTCCAGTTATCCGTGAACACCCAAGGTCGCTTGGTGACCGAGGAAGAGTTCGAGAACATCGTGATTCGTTCAGGCGCTAACGGTGAAATCACCCGCCTCAAAGACATCGCGCGGATCGAGCTGGGTTCCAGCCAATACGCCCTGCGTTCGTTGCTCAACAACCAGCCGGCCGTGGCGATCCCGATCTTCCAGCGCCCAGGCTCCAACGCCATCGAGATTTCCAACGAAGTCCGCGGCAAGATGGATGAGCTGAAAAAGAGCTTCCCGCAAGGGATGGACTACAGCATCGTCTATGACCCGACCATCTTTGTGCGTGGTTCCATCGAAGCGGTGGTGCACACCCTGTTCGAGGCGCTGATTCTCGTTGTCTTGGTAGTGATCCTGTTCCTGCAGACCTGGCGCGCCTCGATCATTCCGTTGGTAGCGGTGCCGGTATCCTTGATCGGTACGTTTGCGGTGATGCACCTGTTTGGCTTCTCGCTCAACGCGTTGTCATTGTTCGGACTGGTATTGGCCATCGGTATCGTGGTGGACGATGCCATCGTGGTGGTGGAGAACGTCGAGCGCAACATCGAGCTGGGCCTGGAACCGTTTGCGGCGACTGAAAAAGCCATGAGCGAAGTGACCGGTCCGATTGTGGCAACTGCGTTGGTGCTGTGTGCGGTGTTCATTCCGGCGGCCTTTATCAGCGGCTTGACCGGGCAGTTCTATAAGCAGTTCGCCTTGACCATTGCGATCTCGACGGTGATTTCGGCCTTCAACTCGCTGACCTTGTCCCCGGCCCTGGCCGCCGTGTTGCTGCGCAGCCATGACGCGCCAAAGGATCGCTTCTCCAAGGTTCTCGACAAGCTCTTCGGCGGATGGTTGTTCAAACCCTTCAACCGCTTCTTTGACAAAGCCAGCCACGGCTATGTCGGCACCGTACGCCGTGTGATTCGCGGCAGTGGTATCGCGCTGTTCCTGTACGCCGGGTTGATGGTGCTGACCTGGTTTGGTTTCGCACATACCCCGACCGGTTTCGTGCCGGCCCAGGACAAGCAATACCTGGTGGCCTTCGCCCAGTTACCGGACGCCGCCAGCCTGGACCGCACCGAAGACGTGATCAAGCGTATGTCCGACATCGCACTGAAACAGCCGGGCGTGGAAGCCGCCGTGGCCTTCCCAGGCCTGTCGATCAACGGTTTCACCAACAGCCCGAACAGCGGCATCGTGTTCGTGACCTTGAAGCCGTTCGACGAGCGTAAAGACCCGAGCATGTCCGCCGGTGCGATTGCCGACGCGTTGAACGGCAAATACAGCGACATCCAGGAAGCCTACATGGCGATCTTCCCACCGCCGCCGGTTCAGGGCCTGGGGACGATCGGCGGCTTCCGCCTGCAGATCGAAGACCGTGGCAACCTGGGTTATGACGAGCTGTACAAAGAAGTGCAGAACATCATCACCAAGAGCCGCACCACGCCGGAGCTGTTCGGCCTGTTCACCAGCTACACGGTCAACGTGCCCCAGGTCGATGCCGCCATCGACCGTGAAAAGGCCAAGACCCACGGCGTGGCGATCAGCGACGTCTTCGACACCCTGCAGATCTACCTGGGTTCGTTGTATGCCAACGACTTCAACCGCTTCGGTCGGACCTACCAAGTCAACGTGCAGGCTGAGCAACAGTTCCGCCTGGATGAAGACCAGATCGGCCAACTGAAAGTGCGCAACAACAAAGGCGAGATGATCCCGCTGGCGACCTTTATCAAGGTCAGCGACACCTCGGGCCCGGACCGCGTGATGCACTACAACGGCTTTATCACCGCTGAAATCAACGGCAACGCGGCACCGGGCTACAGCTCCGGCCAGGCCCAGGCGGCGATTGAAAAACTGTTGAAAGAGGAACTGCCCAACGGCATGACCTACGAGTGGACCGACCTGACCTATCAGCAAATCCTCTCGGGCAACACCGCACTGTTCGTGTTCCCACTCTGCGTACTGCTGGCGTTCCTGGTACTGGCGGCCCAATACGAAAGCTGGAGCCTGCCGTTGGCGGTGATCCTGATCGTACCGATGACGCTGCTGTCGGCGATTACCGGGGTGATCATCTCGGGCGGCGACAACAACATCTTTACCCAGATCGGCTTGATCGTACTGGTGGGCCTGGCGTGTAAGAACGCGATTCTGATCGTCGAGTTCGCCAAGGATAAACAGGCAGAAGGCCTCGACCCGCTCGCCGCGGTGCTGGAAGCCTGCCGTTTGCGTCTGCGGCCGATCCTGATGACCTCGTTCGCCTTCATCATGGGTGTGGTGCCACTGGTGTTGTCCAGCGGTGCCGGTGCCGAGATGCGTCATGCCATGGGCGTGGCGGTGTTCTCCGGGATGATCGGTGTGACCTTCTTCGGTCTGTTGCTGACGCCAGTGTTCTACGTACTGATCCGTCGCTATGTGGAGCGCAGCGAAGCGCGCAAAGCGGCCAAGGCCTTGAAGCTGGAGACACAGCAATGAGTGTGAAAGTCTTTCTGCCGAGCTTGCTGGTACTGGCGCTGAGCGCCTGTGCCGTAGGCCCGGACTACAAAACCCAGACCCCGGAGGCGGCCAATATCACGGCCGCTGCCGATGCCAAGCAGTACGATCACGCCAAGTTCGAAGGCATCTGGTGGCAGCAGTTCGAGGACCCGACGCTCAACCAGTTGGTCACGCAGTCGCTGCAAGGCAACCGTGATCTGCGCGTCGCCTTTGCCCGCCTGCGGGCCGCACGGGCGATCCGCGATGACGCCAGCAATGACGCCATGCCGACCATCACCAGCCGGGCCAGCAGTGATCAGGGCAAAGGCCAGATTCCGGGCCAGACCACTCGCCGCGTGAAGACCGAGCGTTACGACCTCGGGCTGGACATGGCCTGGGAACTCGACCTGTTCGGCCGCATCCAGCGCAACCTGGAAGCCACCGACGCCGACCAGCAGGCCGCCGAGGCTGACTTGTACCAGCTGCAAGTCACCCTGATCGCCGAACTGGTGGACGCCTACGGTCAACTGCGTGGCGCGCAACTGCGTGAACGCATTGCCCTGGACAACCTGAAGAACCAGCAGGAATCGCGCACCATCACCGTCAGCCTGCGCGATGCCGGTGTGGGCGACCAACTCGACGTGGAGCGTGCCGACGCACGCCTCGCGGCGGTTGAAGCCAGCGTGCCGCAACTGCAGGCCGAACAAGTGCGCGAGCGTAACCGCATCGCCACCCTCCTCGGCCAGCGACCCGACAAGCTCACCGTAGACCTGGGCCCAAAAGACCTGCCGGCGATTGCTAAGGCGCTACCGATCGGCGACCCGGGGCAACTGCTGCAACGTCGCCCGGACATTCTCAGCGCCGAACGCAAACTGGCTGCCGCCACCGCGCGTATCGGCGTGGCCAAGGCCGACCTGTTCCCACGCGTCAGCCTCAGCGGCTTCCTCGGCTTTACCGCCGGGCGCGGCTCGCAGATCGGCTCATCCGCCGCGAATGCCTGGGCCCTGGGACCGAGCATCACCTGGGCCGCGTTTGACCTGGGCAGCGTGCGCGCCCGCTTGCGCGGCGCCGATGCCGAGGCCGATGGCGCCCTGGCAAGCTACGAGCAGCAAGTGTTGCTGGCGCTGGAAGAATCCGAGAACGCCTTCAGCGACTACGGCAAGCGTCAACAACGCCTGGTCTCGCTGATCCGCCAAAGCGAATCCAGCCGCGCTGCCGCCGACCTGGCCGCGATCCGCTACCGCGAAGGCACAGTGGACTTCCTGGTATTGCTCGACGCGCAACGTGAGCGTTTGGCAGCCGAGGACTCCCAGGCCCAGGCCGAAGTGGACCTGTATCGCGGGATTGTGGCGATCTACAAGGCGCTGGGGGGTGGGTGGAAGCCGGATACGGTGGTCGCTACCGCCAAGTGATGTAAAGAGCTCCTTTGGTTGGTCGCATCCAGCCAATTTTTAGCCCCGTGATCCATTTGGTCACGGGGTTTTTTTTGTTTGGAACGTCCTAAAATATGGAAGGTTACTTCCGTAAGACAAACCAGAAGTCCCAAGTAAGTAATTTCCTAATACCGCACTGCGCCTTGCGGAGAGAGTGAAGTATTTTCTATCGATGGAACCACTTCTCCTATTGGAGACGCACCGACACATAGAATTACAAAGTGCACATTTGCTTAAGACTGACAACATGGTCTTTAATCAAGGTGCGCTGATTAGTTTAGGAGTCGAGAACGCATCTTTAAACTTAAACTTCAAGTCTTTCGAGCTTACAAAAAAACAGGTATTCAAACAATAAAATGGGGATTTCAAACATACTAAAAAACAAGAACGATAACTTATACCACTCCTTATCAATACTCATGAATCTTGATGTTCAAAGGAGTTTATTTGTGCTTTACCTGCTGCAGCTTGGTATCACACAAGGAGAGATAGGTATTCTTCAATCTTTTCTATTCTTTTCTTCAGTAGCGTTAGAGATCCCGTCTGGTTTACTCGCCGATCGATACGGCCGCAAATTTTCTCTTATCATTAGCTTTTTAGGATTATTTATAAGCGGCATTGGGTTTTTATTATTTTCCGCTTTCACTCCTTTCGCAATTATATTTTGCTTATTCGGCGCCAGTATCGCTATGGGCTCCGGGTCAGACAGAGCACTATTGTATGACAACTTACTAGCTGATCGTCGAGCGGAAGACTACCCTAAAATAATATCGCGGGCGCGTGCCATTGGCGCGATTTCGTTAGGTTTATCTATGCTTCTTGGTGGCGTATTGCAAGATACTTTTGACTGGAATAGCGTATATATATTTTTTGCGCTATCCAAGCTTATCGGAGCTTTTGCTGTAACACTCATCCCAGAAATAAAACTCCCGCACACGTCACTTAACCCGATCAAACAATCAGGTATAAACCATAAAAAAACAGAGGGGATTTTTACTCTACTCATTAATTTTTTCCGCTCTAAAAAAGGTGCCTTCCTTATACCTTTATTTATTGGATATTCTTTATTTGAGCTTTCAACAATTCCTTTGTTCATCTACGGCCAGCCATTTTTCTCCCTGCAGGGTTTAGACGTGCCTATGATCGCTGGTATTTATGCTACGGTTGAAGCTATATCAGCATTAATGTTCATGGTTGCTGGTTACGTTTGTTCCAGGCTCTCTCTCGGCACAATTGCTCTCACTACGACCTGCGCCGTCACCTTTCTTCTTTTTGTTTTATCTTTAAATATCGGAGTAATCACTTCAATTGCAACCTTTCTTCTAATAATGTCGCTCCCTGCCATATATGAAACCGCATATGAAACCTATATTCACGATAATATTGAGTCACGTATCCGAGCGTCTTGTCTCTCAGTTGCAAATCTAGTTAACTCAGTCATCATCGGTATCTCCTACACTGTTTTCGGAGGACTATTAGATAGGTATGGCTTCTCGGTGACTTTGATCATAGTTGCAGCCACCTGTTTTGTTGGCTTGTTTGGTGTTAGCACAACATTGCTCTTAGGTGGCAAAAAAAACGATTTAACAAGACAAGAAGCCTGAATATGGATTTTGGAAATCCATCCGCAGCTTGGCGGTCTTGGTCGAATTGGACATCAAATTTGCCGTGTTCGACCTTGTGATGTTTTTTCTGAACCGCGACCGCATGAAGGGAGTAGAGCCTTATCTGCGCGCTAATGCTTTATGTAGCATCATTCAATATCAAACTCCGATAATGCCCAGGATTCGACCCACTCCACTTACGAAACGCCTTATAAAACGAGCTCGTATCAGCAAACCCCAACCGCTCCGCAATCTCGGCAAAACTGATCTGCGGCTCTGCCAGCCACACAATCGCCAGCTCTTTGCGCACACTGTCCTTGAGCCCCTGATACGTCTGCCCTTCTTCCGCCAGACGGCGGCGCAGGGTGGAGGCAGAGATGCACAGGCTGGCGGCGAGGCCTTCGGTTTCCGGCCAGGTGTCCGGGGGCAGTTGGCGCAGGTCGTGCTTGATGCGGGTGGCGAGGCTGTCGGGGTCGCGGTATTTGACTAGGATGTTGGCGGGCGCGTGGGCCAGGAAGCGTTTGAGTTCTTCAGCGGTTCGCTTGATCGGCAGGTCCAGGCAGTCGGCGGAGAAGATCATGCGGGTACGCGGCCGATCGAAACGCAGGTTGTCGGAGAACATGACTTGGTAGTCGTCGCAGAAATCCGGTTTCGCACAACGCAGTTCAATCGCCAGGATCGGAATTCGCCGTCCCGCCAGCCAACAGGCGACGCCGTGCACGATCATCCAGTAGGTAAAGTAAGTGAAGGCACGGTTAGGTTCAGACTCGGGTTCGAGCAACACAATCTCCGCCAGACTTTGTTGACGCACCAGTTCGGCGGGCAGGCGTTCGAGCATCAACGACAGAAACCCCAGGCCGGTTTCCAGGCCAGTGGCCAAGGTCGGCTGCGCCATCGCCGCATGGCAGAGGAACGCCAAGCTGCCGGACTTGAGCTTGCGTGGGTCCATGCCGAAAAACTCATCATCCAGGCGCCGTGCCAGCAGGCGCCACAGGCGT
Source organism: Pseudomonas sp. A39 (assembly GCF_058145955.1). NCBI lineage: Bacteria > Pseudomonadati > Pseudomonadota > Gammaproteobacteria > Pseudomonadales > Pseudomonadaceae > Pseudomonas > Pseudomonas sp. A39. Next base: position 52,736 of record NZ_JBYVMD010000001.1, on the reverse strand, counting down.
GCATAGGTCGTGGCCGAGACCCGCGCGCCGGGCTCGGCCAACCGTTGCGGTTCGATCCCGGCTTTAAGCAGCACTTCGGCAGTGGCCGCCCCAGGGGCGCAGCTTTGCAACAAGGCTTCGCGCACGAGGTGGAGGGAGATGGTGTCTTTTTCCGACATTGGCGCGGTCCGTGCCCTGGGTGGCGTGAAATGCCGCCATCTTAGGCAGTCACGCGACAAAAGAGTAGGCGCCGCGCAACCGGTCTCGGGTATTCTGCGCCGGGATTTTTACTGACAGGAAGTTGCAACGATGAGTTGTTGGGAAGTACTTGGGCTACCGCATGACGCTGACACCCGCACAATCAAGCGTCAGTACGCCGTCTTGCTCAAGCAGCATCGTCCGGATGAGGACCCCAGCGGCTTCCAGCGCTTGCGCGAGGCTTATGAGCATGCCCTGGCGTGGAGTCATCTCGAGGCGCCCGCTGAAACACCAAAGCCGGTGCCCGTCGACAGCGTGCAACCTGCCCCGGCCGAACCGGACACGCGTGTCGAACAGGCCCGAGCCTTGGTGGCCCAGGCCACTCCCAGTAATCTGCGTCACCTCTATCAGCAAGCCAAGGACAGTGAGTGCGCCGACGCCTTTGAGGCCCTGCTGTTGCAGCGCTGCCTGACGTCGACAGCCCCCGCCATCAGCGAGTGGGCCGTCACCCACCTGCATTGGCTGACCCCCTGGTTACGCGAAGCCCCCGCACGCTTGCCCGCATACCGCCTTGATGCGCTGCTGGAACAGATGTTTGCGCACGTCGAACAGCGGTTGGTCGGGCTGCTCGATCAACAACAGGTCGAAGCCTTCAAGGCCGCATTGAGCGAACTGAACCACACTGAATGGCTCAAGCCGCTGCCTCGCCACGCGCGGATCAACGACCTGCTGGCCCGTGCCCTACTGGCGAGCCGATGCTGGTCCGAGGACCTGTTCGACACCTTGTGCGCCCAGCAAGCCTGGTCCGATAAGGACTTGGAAAACCCCTGCCCCGAGCCTGAATGGTCGCAGCTCCAGGCGCGCAATGCGCTGGAGCGTTTCAAGGCGCATACACTCGCGCAGGCCAGCCTGGACTCGCGCGATGCGGAGTGTCGCGCAGCCAAATTGCTGTTTGGCGACATGCCACTGGCGCAACGGCAACGTTTCGCCCGGCGCTTTGGCGAGTCCGACTGGAACGCCTGCCGTACGCTCAGCGAAACCATCCTCAGCCAGTACCCGTCACTCTGCGCCCTGATGCCCGGCGGCGATCCGTATTTCTGGCGCGACTGGGAACGTGCCACCCGACCGTGGCCGATGTTCGTAGCTTTACTGGGCATGGCCGCCGGCTGGACGATCCACGACCAACAGGTGACCGACCATACCCTGATGGAAACCCTCGGAATGGCGCCAACCTGGGCCTTCCTGATTGCCATTCCAGCGTTGTTGATCCTGGCGATCTGGCGTCCCGCCACCGATGGCTACGGTGAAATCGACGACGGACTCTCGCCGCTGTCGCGCTGGCTGAGCTTTCGCCGACCCTCGCCCTTGTTCATCCGCGAGATTTTGCCGTGCTGGCTGTTGGGTGCGTTGATCTGGATCATCCTTGGCCTTTACGCCTTTATCGGCTACGTGGCGACGCTGCAGGGCCTGGGTGTCGCACAGCGGTTGTTCGGCAGGCGTGGCTGACACGCGCTCAACAGCTGTTCAGCCACGGTTCAGCAAATGTCAAGATTGCCTGTTTAGTAATGAGTATCATTATGTTACAACTTAGCCTCCTATCTAGTTGTGACGCGGTGCCGAATGCTCGTTCCTTTTCTCATCATGCTGCGCGAAGGCATTGAAGCCGCATTGATTGTTGGCATTATCGCCAGTTACCTGCAGCAGACCGGCCGGGGCCAGTGGATGCCCGCCGTGTGGATCGGCGTGTTTCTCGCCGCTGCGCTGGCCCTGCTGGTCGGTGGCGGCCTGGAGCTGGTCAGCGCCGAATTCCCGCAAAAGCAGCAGGAGCTGTTCGAAGGCATCGTCGGCCTGGTCGCCGTGGGCATCCTCAGTTCCATGGTGTTCTGGATGCGCAAAGTGGCGCGCTCCATCAAGCACTCGCTGCACGAATCCCTTGATCACGCGCTGGCCGGCTCCAAGCATCAAGTCACCGCCCTGATTCTCATGGTGTTTTTCGCCGTGGCCCGTGAAGGCCTGGAAACCGTGTTCTTCCTGCTGGCGGTGTTCCAGCAGAGCGAAGGCCCAGGCGCACCGATTGGCGCCCTGCTCGGCCTGATCCTGGCGATCATCGTGGGTTTCCTGATCTACACCGGCAGCATGCGCCTGAACCTCGGTGCGTTTTTCCGCTGGACCGGCCTGTTTATCCTGGTGGTGGCCGCCGGCATCCTCGCCAATTCAGTGCAAGCGCTGCACGAAGCCGGCGTGTGGAATCACCTGCAGACCGTGCTGTTCGACTTCAGCGCCGCGCTGCCAATGGACAGCCCGCTGGGCTCGGTACTTGCCGGCATGTTCGGCTATCAGGAAGCCCCCACCATCAGCACCCTCGGCGCCTACCTGATTTACCTGGTGGTGGCCCTGGTGATGTTCTTCCTGCCCGCCGCGCCGTCCAAGCCTGCCGCCGCGCCCTCTTCCGTTTCCAGCCAGTAAGGACCGTCCCTTGTCCAACCCAACTCCTCAACCGGCTTCGCCACCCCGCGCCCTGCGCTGGGCCGTGGCGGGCTCGGTGGTCGTGATGATCGCCGCCGGTGGCTTGTTCTATTACGCCTCGCAGTTGGCGGCCAGCAAGCGCCAGACCAACCACAATGAAATTGCCGTGACCATTCATGGCCACGCCTGTGAGCCGAATGAACTGACGGTACCGGCCGGCCGCGCCAGCTTCCGCATCATCAACCGCTCCGACCGTGCGGTGGAATGGGAAATCCTCGACGGCGTGCTGGTGGTCGAAGAACGGGAAAACATTGCCCCCGGCCTCAGCCAGGTGATCAACGCCAACCTGTTGCCCGGCGACTATGCAATCACCTGCGGCCTGCTGAGCAATCCACGTGGCACCTTGCACGTGACGCCCACCGCCGAGTCCGACGCACAGGCCAAGGCCAAGCCGTCGATGGTGGCGTTTATTGGCCCGCTGTCGGAGTTCCGCGTGTACTTGAGCAGCCAGGGCAGCGCGCTGATCAAGGCGGTGACCGCCTTGCAGCAAGCCATCGACAGCGGCGACCTCGCCCAGGCTCAAGCGCTTTATGTTCCCGCCCGTGAGGCCTACCAGCGACTGGCCCCGGCGTCTCAACGCCTGGCGGAACTGGACAATGCGATCAACGCCCGCGCCGACTACTTTGAAAAACGCGAACAGGACCCGGCCTTCAGTGGCTTCCACCGCGTGGAGTACAGCCTGTTCCAGCAACGCAGCCTCGACGGCCTGGCGCCGATTGCACAGCGCCTGGTAACCGACGTCACCACCCTCAAGCAACAACTGCTCGCCCAGTCGCTGCCGCCGGAGCAACTGGTGAGCATCGTGGTACGCAACCTCAACAGCCTGGCCGATGTACGTGCTATCAGCGGTGAAGAGGAGCGCTACAGCCACGTCGACCTGAATGGCTTCGCCGCCAACCTGGAGGCCGCCCACAAGGTCGTCGAGTTGATGCGACCGCTGCTGAGTAAATCTGCCGCCGACCTGTTGCCCAAGGTCGACAGCGCCCTCGCCGCCTTCGATGCCGAACTCCAGGGTTTCAAGGTCGACAAGGGCTATGCCACCTACGACAGCATTACCGCCGATCAGCGCAAGCAGATCGCCGACAAGGCCAAGGCTCTGGCCGTTGCACTCGATGGAATCGACCCCGCCCTTGGCCTTTCCGGCCTGCAGTGAAGACGACCGCATACATGAGCGATTCAGCACAGTTTGACCCCCAACGCCGGCGTGTCCTCCTGGGCATGGCGGCCACCGGCGCCGCCATAGCCGGCAGCAGCCTGACCTGCCCAGCCATGGCCGCCGCCGCCGAGCAAGTCACCACCGCGCCACGCAGTGATAAAACCCAGGACCACCACGACTTTTTCGGCACGCACCAAACCGGCATCGTCACCCCACGCCCGGCCTGCGGCATGCTCGTGGCGTTCGACGTACTGGCCAATGATCGTGAAGACCTGGAGCGCCTGTTCCGCACCTTGAACGAACGCATCGCCTTCCTGATGACCGGCGGCACCGTGCCGCAAGTCGACCCGAAGCTGCCGCCCACCGACTCAGGGATCCTCGGCCCGGTGGTCACACCGGACAACCTGACCATCACCGTGTCCGTCGGCGAATCACTGTTCGATGAGCGCTTCGGCCTCGCGGCGGTCAAGCCCAAGCGCTTGAGCCGCATGGTCGGTTTCCCCAACGATGCGCTCGAACCGGCGCAGTGCCACGGCGACCTGAGCCTGCAATTCAGCTCCAACACCACGGACACCAATATCCACGCCCTGCGCGACATCGTGAAGAACCTGCCGGACCTGCTGCTGGTGCGCTGGAAACAGGAAGGCAGCGTACCGCCCCAGGCGCCTGCCAAACCTGGTGAGCCGGCCCAGAGCGCACGCAACTTCCTCGGTTTCCGTGACGGTTCGGCCAACCCGAACTCCAACGATGACAAGGCGATGAACCAGATTGTATGGGTGCAGCCTGGCAGCGACGAACCGGCCTGGGCGGCCAACGGCAGCTATCAGGCCGTGCGCATCATCCGCAACTTCGTTGAGCGCTGGGACCGTACCCCGCTGCAAGAGCAGGAAAGCATCATCGGCCGCATCAAGCCCACCGGCGCGCCTATGGGCGGCGACAAAGAAACCCAGGTGCCCGACTACAGCAAGGACCCGGAAGGCAAGTTGACCAAGCTCGATGCCCACATCCGCCTGGCCAACCCGCGCACCCCGCAGACTCAGGCCAACCTGATCCTGCGCCGGCCGTTCAACTACTCCAACGGCGTCAACAAAAACGGTCAGCTGGACATGGGGCTGTTGTTCATCTGCTACCAGGCTGACCTGGAGAAAGGCTTTATCAGCGTGCAAACCCGGCTCAACGGCGAGCCCCTGGAGGAATACCTCAAGCCGGTCGGCGGCGGGTATTTCTTCACCCTACCGGGGGTCACGGGACCGAAGGATTTCCTCGGGCGCACGCTGCTGGCTGCAACGCACCCTCACACCACTGCCCCTACCTAAAACAAACCCCAGAGCGGAAACCCTCCCATGAAAAAGTCGTTTATCGCGTTGTCGTTATTGCTGACCCTTTCGCCGCTGGCAGCGTTCGCCGCTACCGCGCCGCTGGATTTGGTAGGGCCGGTGTCGGACTACAAAATCTACGTCACCGAAGAAATCGGTGAACTGGTCACCCAGACCCAAGCGTTCACCGATGCCATCAACCAAGGCGACCTGGCCACCGCCAAGAAACTCTACGCGCCGACCCGTGTGCACTATGAGTCCATCGAGCCGATCGCCGAGTTGTTCAGCGACCTCGATGCATCCATCGACTCCCGCGTCGACGACCACGAAAAAGGCGTGACCGCCGAAGACTTCACCGGCTTCCACCGCATCGAATACGCGCTGTTTTCGCAGAACACCACCAAAGGCCTGGAAACCCTCACCGCCAAGCTCAACACCGACGTCAACGACCTCAAGACCCGCGTCGACGGCCTGACCTTCCCACCGGAGAAAGTCGTGGGCGGCGCCGCAGCACTGTTGGAAGAAGTCGCCGCCACCAAGATCTCCGGCGAAGAAGACCGCTACAGCCACACCGACTTGTATGACTTCCAGGGCAACATCGACGGCGCGAAGAAAATCGTCGACCTGTTCCGTGGGCAAATCGAGAAACAAGACAAGGCCTTCCTGGCCAAGGTCGACAAAAACTTCGCCAGCGTGGACAAGATCCTGGCCAAGTACAAGACCAAGGACGGCGGCTTCGAGACCTACGACAAGGTCAAGGAAAACGACCGCAAGGCCCTGGTGGGTCCGGTCAATACCCTGGCGGAGGACCTGTCCACCTTGCGTGGCAAGCTGGGCTTGAACTAAACGCTACACAAAAAAAGACCCAGCCCTGTTGAAGGGGCTGGGTCTTTTTTTGCCTGCCGGTTTACAGGATCCGGTACAGCAACCGCTCGATGCGCACGCGGCTGACCCGGCGCAGGAACTTGCCGACCGCTTCCGGATAGTCCGGCAGCGTTTGCAAATCCTGATAACGCTCGATACGCGTGGTGTGCTGGAAAATCTGCGCCAGCTCGGTGCGCCGCGGCGCCAGCCACTGGCCTTGGGGGTCATCGATCAACAATGCGTTTTCCAAATCGAGACGGAACGCGCGCGGGTTGAGGTTGTTGCCGGTGAGCAAGGTGTAACGCTGGTCGACCCACATCCCCTTGAGGTGGTAGGTGTTGTCGCCGTCGCGCCACAGGTGCAGGTTCAGTTGGCCACTGTCGATCATCGGCTGATGGCGTTTGGCGAAGCGGCGCAGGCTGATTTCGTACAGGTACGGCAGCGCGGCAATGACCTTGAATGGCTCGCTCGGCGGGATGTAGAAGTCGTTGGCGGTCTTGTCGCCGACGACGATGTCGATCTTCACCCCACGCGCCAGGGCACGGTTGATCTCGCGGGTCACCGGCAGCGGCAGGTTGAAGTACGGCGTGCAGATGGTCAGTTGCTGCTGGGCGCTGGCGATCAGTTCGAGGATCACCCGGTTCAGCGGGTTGTTCTTGCCCACCCCGAGCAACGGGCTGACCGACAGGTGACCATTGGGCAACTGCCCCGTCGTGGTGTCATAGGTCGCGTGTTTCAGGCGGCTGCGCAAGTCGCCGATATCATTGCGCAAGCTGCGCGTGGTGGGTGGGTTGGGCAGGTCCAGGCGATTAACCGCCTTGGAGGCGATCAGCCCGTGTTCCACCAGGTGTTGCATCGAGTCCGCCAGGGGCTTGCTGTGGATCAGGTGGTAGCGGTCGAAACGGTATTTGTCGAACTTGTGCAAGTACACGTTGTTCAGGCTAGCCCCGCTGTACAGCACGCTGTCGTCGATCACGAAGCCCTTGAGGTGCAGCACGCCGAACAGCTCGCGGGTTTGCACAGGCACGCCATACACCGGCACGTCGCTGATGTGGCTTTGGGTCATGGCCTGGTACCAGGCGCTGTTGCCCGGCTGTTTACCGGCACCGATCAAGCCACGCTGGGCGCGCAGCCAGTCGACCACCACCACGATCTCCAACTCCGGCCGCGCAGCCTTGGCCGCGTGCAGGGCATCGTAGATCTCCTGCCCCGCTTCGTCCTGCTGCAGATACAGCGCGACGATGTAGATACGCCGCGTGGCCTGGGCGATTTTTTCCAGCAGGCAACGGCGGTACGCGTCGGCGCCGGACAGCACCTCAAGGGCATCGGGAGTGAGGGGGAAACCGCGCAGTTTGGGCAACAGGGAGCGTTTGAAGAACGACGGCATAAGGCTCGCAATGGGTCGAATCCGAAGAGTCCCCGAGCTTACACCATGGGGGTGCTCAGGTCTTGCTGCGCGGCATGTAAAAATTTATTGACCAAGAAGAACGATCGTTCTACTGTTTGCGGCATGAACGATATGACCGGTAATGAAACTCGCGACATCATCCTCGACGTGGCCGAAAAGTTGATCTATCGCCATGGCATCGCCGCCACGGGCATGGACTTCCTGGTGAAAACCGCCGGCGTCTCGAGAAAAAGCGTTTACCGCTACTTCGCCAACAAAGACGAATTGGTGATTGCCGCCCTGCAACGTCGTGACGAGCGCTGGATGCAGTGGCTGCGCGACGAAGTGGAACGCAGCGAAGGCACGGGTGAACGGCTGCTCGCGGTGTTCAGCGCGCTCAAGGCCTGGTTCGACACAGCGGATTTCCGCGGCTGTGCGTTTATCAACACCAGCGGCGAAACCGGCAACCCGCACGACCCGGTGCGCCTGCTGGCCAAGGCCCACAAACAGAAACTGTTCGAGTACGCACTTGAACTCTGTCAAGCACATGGCACCCCCGACCCGGCACAGCAGGCCGCGCAACTGCTGATCCTGATCGATGGCGCCATCACCGTTGCCCTGGTGATGGGTGATTCAACAGCTGCCGATAATGCGCAATGCATGGCGCAAACGTTATTGGGACTGTGAACGCACAGGTCAGCGCAACTTTCGACTGAAACCTTATTGTCTTGAGGAAAATGCCCATGTCATCCGCCGCAGAAACACGCCCGCCGCTGCCGCCGTTCACGCGCGAGTCGGCTATCGAAAAAGTCCGTCTGGCCGAAGACGGCTGGAATTCCCGCGACCCGCACCGCGTATCCCTGGCCTACACCCTCGACACCCACTGGCGTAACCGCGCCGAATTTGCCTACAACCGCGAAGACGCCAAGGGCTTCCTGACCCGCAAATGGGCCAAGGAGCTGGATTATCGGTTGATCAAAGAGCTGTGGGCGTTTACCGACAACCGCATCGCGGTGCGTTATGCCTATGAATGGCACGACGATTCCGGCAACTGGTTCCGTTCCTATGGCAACGAGAACTGGGAGTTCGACGAAAACGGCCTGATGGCCAATCGTTTTGCCTGCATCAACGACCTGCCGATCAAGGAAAGCGAACGCAAGTTCCACTGGCCGCTGGGGCGGCGCCCGGATGATCATCCGGGGCTTTCTGATCTGGGGCTTTAAGACCTGGCAAATGTGTGAGGGGGCGGTGCGACGATTCGACTTGCCCCCTCACGCGCGGCTACGGCACTTCAGTCCTGATTCAGCCCTACCCGATACAGAACCCCATCATCCGCATCCGTCAGCACATACAAGAACCCATCCGGCCCCTGCCGCACATCGCGGATCCGCGCTTTCAAGCCTCCCAGCAAGCGCTCTTCGTGAATCACCTTGTCGCCATCAAACTGCAACCGGATCAACTCCTGGTCGACCAGCGCACCGATAAACACGTTGTGCTGCCAGGGCTTGAAGCGATCCGCATCATAAAACGCCATACCGCTGATACCCGGTGATTTTTCCCAGACGTGATGCGGCGGCACTGTGCCTTCCACCGTCTTGCCCTTGGCTTCGGGAATCGGTGTCAGGGAATAATTGATGCCGTGGGTTGCCAGCGGCCAACCGTAGTTCTTGCCCCGCTCGATGATGTTGATCTCATCACCGCCACGCGGGCCGTGTTCGTTTTCCCAGATCGTGCCACTCCAGGGGTTCAACGCCAGCCCCTGAGGGTTGCGCTGGCCGTAGGACCAGATCTCCGGGCGCACGCCTTCTTGACCGACAAAGGGGTTGTCGTCCGGCACGCGGCCGTCCGGATAGATGCGCACGACCTTGCCTTGCAATTTGTCCAGGTCCTGGGCGGTCGGGCGATCGTTGTTTTCCCCCAGCGTCACGAATAGGTAGCCATCACGGTCAAAGGCCACGCGTGAACCGAAGTGATTGCCGGTGGACAGCTTCGGCTCCTGGCGCAGGATGACGGTGAAGTCGGTCAAGCCACTGAGATCAGCCGCCAGGCGACCACGGCCCACCGCAGTGCCGGCCGTACCGCCCTTGCCGCCGCCTTCGGCGTAGGACAGGTAGACCATGCGGTCCTGCTTGAAGTCGGGCGACAGCACCACGTCCAACAGGCCGCCCTGCCCTTTGGCCCATACTTCAGGCACGCCTTTCAGCGGCGCGGAGAGCTTGCCGTCCGGGCTGACAAAACGCAGGTGGCCAGGACGTTCGGTAACCAGGAAGCCTTGCTTGTCCGGCAGAAAGGCCACTGCCCACGGGTGATCCAAGCCTTTGGCGATGGGGGTGGCGGTAATGCTGCCTTGTTCGCTGGGAAACTGCTGGGCGTCGGCGGCGAAAGCCGTGGTCAACGGCAGCAACGTGGTTGCACAAAAGGCGGCTAGAAGGGTTTTGCGTAGAAACATAAGGCTGAATCCTTACCGGCGATTGCCGTTGGCATCATAGGTGGGGGCTTTGGTTTCGGTGGTCGGACGGCTGGGGGCGGCATCGCGTTGCGGGTAACGATTGCCGATACCGCCGTTCTCCAGGGTCGGCGTGCGCGTGGTCGGCCCGGTCTGGATACCGCGAATGGCCGGCGCATTGGGCTGAGTGCCCTGCATGCTATTGGGGTTGGCCCGGTGGATCGGGCCGTTGTTGGCGTTGTTGCCGGGCAGGTTTTGCGCATGCGCCAAAGGCGCAAGGGCCAGGCCCACCAGCAGCGCTGCAACGTGACGCATACCGCTATTCATGACGAAACCTCTCAGGGCGAGGATTACCTGCTTTCGATAACACGCTACGCCTAGGGTTCGGCTTTCGACACTAAATAGTTTCTCATCAGGTGTAACACGATCTGTCCGCGCATCTGTCGGTGGAAACTTTTCGTACAGCGTCCGAGTCACCAGAACACAGCCTCTACTTAAGGAATCGCACCTATGCCACGGGCAATCTGGAAAGGCGCCATCAGCTTTGGCCTGGTGCATATCCCGGTCTCGCTGGTCTCGGCCACGTCATCACAGGGCGTGGACTTTGACTGGCTCGACAAGCGCAGCATGGACCCGGTGGGCTACAAGCGCATCAACAAGACCACCGGTAAAGAGGTGACGAAAGAGAACATCGTCAAAGGCGTTGCGTTCGAAAAAGGCCGCTATGTGGTGCTCAGCGAAGAGGAAATCCGCTCGGCCCACCCCAAGTCGACCCAGACCATCGAAATCATCGCGTTTGTCGCCAGTGACCAGATCCCGTTGCAGAACATCGACGCCCCCTACTTCCTCGCGCCGGATAAACGGGGCGGCAAGGTCTACGCGCTGCTAAGGGAAACCCTTAAAAAAACCGGCAAAGTTGCGCTGGCCAATGTGGTGCTGCACACCAAGCAGCATCTGGCGGCCTTGATGCCACTGGAATCGGCGCTGGTGCTGGTGATGCTGCGCTGGCCCGCCGAAGTCCGCAGCCTGGACGACCTGGAACTGGACAGCGACGTGACCAAACCCAGCCTAGCCAAGGGCGAACTGGACATGGCCAAGCGCCTGGTAGAAGACATGAGCGCCGACTGGCAGCCGGATGACTACCGTGACAGTTTCCAGGAAAAAATCATGGCGCTGGTGGCCAAGAAGGCCAAGGCCGGCAAGATCGAAGACGTGGAAACCAGCCAGGACAGCGAAGCGCGCAAGTCCGCCGACGTGATCGACCTGACGGAACTGCTCAAGCGCAGCCTGGCCGGCAAGCCCGCCAAGAAGCTGGCGGCGAAGAAATCCACCAAGGCCTCATGACCCATGCCAAAGCCCCTCAGCGAGTACAACCGTAAGCGAGACTTCGGCGTTACCGGCGAACCGGCAGGCCGTGCACCTGCCAGCAAACGCAACGCGTCGGCGCTGTCTTTTGTGATCCAGAAACATGACGCGCGCAACCTGCACTATGACTTTCGCCTGGAACTCGACGGCGTGCTGCTCAGTTGGGCGGTGCCCAAGGGCCCGAGCCTGGACCCGAGCCAAAAGCGCCTAGCCGTCCACGTGGAAGATCACCCCCTCAGCTATGGCAGCTTCGAAGGCAGTATTCCCGCCGGCCAATACGGCGCCGGCGACGTCATTGTGTGGGACCGCGGCATCTGGCAGCCCCATGATGACCCGCGTAAGGCCTACGCCGCCGGCAAGCTCACATTTACCCTGGTCGGCGAGAAACTCTCCGGCGACTGGGCGCTGGTGCGCACCCGCCTGAAGGGCAGCGGCGACAAGGAACAATGGCTGTTGATCAAGGAAAAAGACGCGCAGGCGCGCCCGGCAGACGACTACGACATCGTTCAGGCTCAACCGGACAGCGTGGTCAGCGACGCCTCGGCAGGTAAATCCAACGTTAAATCCAACGTTAAATCCAACGCCAAGCCCAGCACCAAAGCCACGCGACAACAAGCAGCGGCAACCGCCCTCCCCGAACAATTCAACCCACAATTGGCCACGCTGGTCGACCGCGCCCCCGAAGGCGACTGGCAGTACGAAATCAAGTTCGACGGTTACCGCATGCTCACGCGCATTCGTGACGGCGAGGTGCGCCTGTTCACCCGCAACGGCCATGACTGGACCGAACGCCTGCCGCGCCAGGTCAAGGCCCTGCAGGCCCTCAAGCTCAAGGACAGCTGGCTCGACGGCGAGGTGGTCAGCCTGAACGGCGACGGCCTGCCGGACTTCCAGGCACTGCAAAACGCCTTCGATATCGGCCGCAGCCTGGACATTGTCTACTACCTGTTCGATGCGCCATTCCTCAACGGCCAGGATCAACGCCAAGCGCCTGTGGAGGCACGCCGCGCCGCGCTCAAGGACGCGCTGGCCGCAAGCAGAAGCAAGTTGCTGCGGTTCTCCGAAGCCTTCACCGCCCACCCTCGCGATATCTTCGAAAGTGCCTGTGACCTCGCCCTGGAAGGCGTGATCGGTAAGCGCCTGGGCAGCCCCTATGTGTCGAGTCGCAGTGCCGATTGGATCAAGCTTAAATGCCGCCTGCGCCAGGAATTCGTAATCGTCGGATACACCCGGCCACAGGGTTCACGCAGTGGTTTCGGCGCGCTGTTGCTGGCGGTGAATGACGATGCCGGGCTGGTGTATGCCGGGCGTGTGGGCACAGGCTTTGATCACGCGGCACTGAAAGCGATTTACGCGCAACTCAAGCCCCTGGAACGCAAGGCATCGCCGCTGGAAAAGCCGCTGAGCAGCGCCCAGGCCCGTGGTGTGCACTGGGTGGAGCCGACGTTGGTTGGCGAGGTGCAATTCGCCGAATGGACCCGGGAAGGCGTGGTCCGCCAGGCGGCATTCGTGGGTCTGCGCAGCGACAAACCGGCCGCCGAGATCATTCACGAGCAACCACGAACGGCCAACGCCATGAAACCCGCGAAAAAAAACAGCGCTGCGGTAACGATCACCCACCCCGACCGGGTGATCGACCCGCAAAGCGGCACACAGAAGCAGCACCTGGCGCAGTTCTACGACAGCATCAGCCAGTGGATCTTGCCCTTCCTGCGCCACCGCCCTGTTTCATTGCTGCGAGCACCTGAAGGCATCGAAGGCGAGCCATTCTTCCAGAAACATTCAGAGCGCCTGGCCATTCCCAACATCAAGCACCTGGATCAGGCACTCGACCCAGGGCATGCGCGCCTGATGGAAATCGACAGCACCCGCGCGTTGATCGGTGCCGTACAAATGGGTGCCGTAGAATTTCACACCTGGGGCGCCACCTCAGACAAGATCGAAACCCCCGACCTGTTTGTGCTCGATCTCGACCCGGACCCGGCGCTGCCCTGGAAAGCCATGCTGGAAGCGGCGCAACTGACCCTGTCGGTGCTGGATGAACTGGGGCTGCAAGCGTTCGTCAAGACCAGCGGAGGCAAGGGACTGCACCTGGTCGTACCACTGGCGCGCCGCGACGGTTGGGACACCGTCAAGGCGTTCGCCAAGGCCATCGCCCAGTTTATGACCGAGCAACTGCCCGAGCGTTTTACCGCGACGTCAGGGCCCAAAAACCGCGTCGGCAAGATCTTTATCGACTACCTGCGCAACGCGCGGGGCGCCAGCACCGTGGCGGCCTACTCCGTGCGGGCACGCCCAGGCCTGCCGGTGTCGGTGCCGATCAGCCGTGAGGAGTTGAAGGGTTTACGCAGCGCGCAGCAATGGACTGTCGCCAATGTGCAGCAGCGGTTGAACGGTTTGAAGGCTGATCCCTGGGCCGGGTATACCAACCGACAGAAACTCAGCAAGAAGATGTGGGACAAATTGGGCGCCCGTCCACCGGTGTGAATGGCGCCCAACGTGACGATCAGATCAGTAGGAAGATCGCTGCCAAACCAGCGAAGATCGCCCACTTTTCCAGGTAATAACGGGTACGGTTGCGCTTTTTCAGCTCTTTACCACGCAGACGGATCTTGTACAGCCGCGTGAACGCGCGGTTGAGCCCACCGGTCTTGTCACCGTCATCATTGGGCGAACCCGCAGCGGCCATGACGGTACGGCTGAACCAGCGATTGAAAGCCGCCGCCCAGCGGTACTTCATCGGACGCTCAATGTCGCAGAACAGGATGATGCGATTCTGCTGTGTGGTGTTTTCCGCGTAGTGGATATAAGTCTCGTCGAACATCACCGGCTCGCCATCACGCCAGGAGTAGCTTTCGCCATCCACGTTGATGTAGCAACCTGGGTCATTCGGCGTATCCAGGCCCAAGTGATAGCGATACGAGCCGGCATACGGATCACGGTGGCGTACCAATTTTGAGCCCGGCGGCAGCTCGGCAAACATCGCGGCCTTGATCGAGCCGATGCTCTGGACCAACGCCGTGGTGCGCGGGCACAGCTTCATCGCCGACGGATGGCTGTCGCCATACCATTTCAGGTAAAAGCGTTTCCAACCCGACTTGAAGAACGAATTGAAGCCGACGTCGTTGTATTGGTCCGAACGCTTGATTTCCCCGGCGCGCATCAGGTTCTGGCCTTCCTGGCGGATTTCTTCCCAGTGTTCCTGGAGCGGGCTCAGGTCGGGAAAATCGCTGGGCGACAGGTAGGGCCGGCTGGGCAGCTTGGAGAAGAGATAGAGAAAACAGTTGATCGGGGCGAGAAAGGTCGAATGATCACTGAGCTGGCGGCCCAGCTTGTGTCGCACCCGGCCACGCAGGTGGACATACGCAATCGAGGCAACGTAAAGAACAACAATGATGAGCTTCAAGGGATTTCGTCACACGTCAGAAGAGAACAGGCTGCTCCTGCGTGCCCACGACGGCCGAGGATGGATAGCAGCACCTGAAATCACAATTCACACAATCGGCACCACCGTCTGAGAGATCGGTGCGTTGCCATTGGCAGTTATTTAGCCACAGTTTGTAACCAAAAGTTAACTAAGAATTGTGAAAAGCTGTCTTCTGAATGTGTTGAGCGGGCTTGCTCAGGGGCACGCCCGCGGTGCGGCTAATCCATCTTATCGAGGGGGTAAACGACGCTCATTGATCACCGAAAATGGCCCGTTCTCCCAGCGAACTTGTGCGAAATGCCGAATCAACGCCACCAAAACACCCAGCATCAGCCCTGCCATCAGGCTCAATGCAATAATCAGGGCTTTTTTCGGTTTGATCGGCCCCAGCGGTTCCTGCGCCTGGCGGTCCACCGTCACCAACTTCAGCGCGCTCATATCGATACTGAGGCCCCGCAGCCGGGCCTCCTCCGCCCACAGTGGCTCCACACCTTGCAGGAATATGTCCTCATCCTTACGGCTGTTGAGCACCTCCACTTCGCGATTGACATCAAGCATGCGCAACTCTTTGCTGATTTCGGCAACCCGATTGTTGGTGAAGTCATCATTGGAACGTTGCGCCAACGCTGTGCGCTCGGCCTCCAGCGCCTCGGTGCCCATGAAGTACAGCGGGATTTTCTGGTTGGTGACTTCGGTGCGCATCACCTGGCCGGCCCCACGAACCGCGCTGGCTCCCATGGCGGAAGGCGTGGTGGGGTTGTTGATGCCGATGGACTTGGCGATGGAAATAGCCTCGGCCAATTCTGCCAAGCGGCTGACGCGTTGCATTTTCATCTGCAAGCGCAGCGCGGAGAGTTCATCCTTCAATTGAGCGCGCTTGACCTTATCCGCCTCCAGCAACCTGGCGATTTTTGACGCTTTGCCCGTTTCGTAGTTGGCGCGTGCCGCGTCGATCTTGCCTTTGAGCTCGTTCAGGCGGTTGTTCACGATCACCTTGAGGTCCGCGCCCACTTGCTCGCGTTGCTGCGTGATCGCATAGGCTACTAACCCGTTTAGAATCGCCACCCCATCAATCCCATTGGGGTACTGCATTTCCAAGCGGAGGTAATTGTTGAGTGCGTCGGGCTTCTTGGGATCTGCGCCCACCAAGTTGATAGCGTTCTGATTGAACGCTTCAAAGCTCTGTTCCAGGCTTCGCCCAGGTTGTTGAAAGGCCTCGAACAAAGGCAGGTTGGCCCTGAAGAAGCCCAGCCGCGTTTCGTAGGAATCCAGCTGTGCACCGACTTTGGCCAGCGCATCGGCCGGCGGCAACTTGTAGACTTCGGAGCGGTTGAGTGCATCCAGCTCATTGATTGCCGCAGGCCGCAACACACTGCTGACTTGGTAAACCCTCGGCGCAAGGAACGCGTAGCCTACTCCCAGAAGGCCCGCCAGAATCGTGCAACCGATGATCAGTTTTTTTTGCTTCCAGATCGCGTGAAATAGTTCAAACAGATCGATTTCATCCGTAGGCAAATATTGATGCAGCTGGGGAGTGTTGTTCAAATGTCTTACACCCTGGTGAGTTGAAATTCAGCGTCCGACAACAGACCTGATCAACAACTGAATAAACAGGGGGCAACGTCCGGCCACACGACACGCATGGCCCTCTGCGGTAACGGAGCCACCCAATTCACTGAAACGTCAGCCTAAGCAGCAAGCGGTTTCATTTCAGTGACACGGGTGTCATTAGTGACAGACACCCAGAACATAGACGCTCCGTTACAAGACGTTACCCGGAGGGCAGGCAAAGTACGCCAATTGCCTGTGTTCATAACGAAAAATTGCATAAGAAAATAAAAAACAGGACCCTTCCTACGCTTGATTACGCATCAGGCCTTCACCCCCTCAGCAAAAAGGAATTTGTATGTCATCCATTTCCGACCCAGACCTTCAAGCCCTCCAAGGTGCCTGGGAGCAAACTTCACTCGAAGACAGTGGCGTGCTTAATCCCGTCGACGCGCACAGCGCCCCCGGCGCAATCACCACGATTAGCGGCGACCGCTTCGAAGTGAAAACCGTCAGTGGCGAGGTGTTGCTGGCTGGCCGGTTTTTCCTGGACAGCAGCACCGTTCCCAAGGGCATTACCTGGGTCGACTCCATAGGGGATGACGCCGGCAAACACTTGCCTGCCAGTTATCGCCTCGAAGGGGATGAGTTTGTGTTCATTGCAGCCGATGAAAGTATGCCCAGGCCAATCGTATTCAGTACTGGCCCAGGTCAAACCATGCGCACTTTCGTACGGCGCTCCTGAACGACGCCTTACGAACCTGTGACAGTATTTTCACAGGGCCTTCACTTTCGGGTCTATAGGGTGAAGCCTACCTACTCCAGTGAATCTCCAGTGAATCCCTTAGCCCGCGTCTTTTCGTGGGCTTTTTTTTGCCTGTGGAATGACGCCTCAATCGGCACGCTTGATGGCCGTCAAGGTAAAGCACATCGGCAATTGCGCAGGCTGGTCTTCGTACTGGTCGTAAAGCTCTTCGCGGTTGGAATGGGCATATTCCTCCAAGTGGCTGATCTGCAAGCCCGCGCAGATCGCGGCGTTTACCAGGTCGCCCAAGGTATGCACATACCAATAAGAGGTGGGCCCGGCAATCTCGCCCTGGCCTTCATAAACAATTGACTCCTGCAGCACAAAGGGCTCGCGCTGGAAGTAGGAGCTGGCCGGCAGGAATGGGTTTTGCGCGCGAGGATCGAACACCTCCAGGAACGGATGGGTTTCGTACATTACCAGCGTGCCGCCGGGTTTCAGGGTGCTGGCAACGTGGTGCATGAACAGCGCCACGTCCGGCATCCAGCCCAGCACACCGATGGTCACCAAGGCGATATCGAAACGCTCGTGCAACGCGTGCGGCAGCTGATGAATATCACTTTCCACGAACTCAGGGTTGTGCGGCGAGACACCCGCCAGTTCACGGGCCTGCTGCAGAAACGCGGGCGATTGGTCCACGCCCACGACCGAGCGCGCGCCCAGGCTGAACAACGAGAGGCTCTCGCGACCATTGTTACAACACAGTTGCACCACGTCTTTGCCAGCCACGCCTACGTCTTGCAGCACGCCGGTGATGGTCGGGTCCAGGCATGAAAAGCCAGGCTTGCCGACACCGCTGAGCAGCGCGTTCCAAGTGTCGGTGGTTTTGTGCAGGCTGGCAGATTGGTCCCAGGCGTCCTTGTTGCAGGCGACCGCCTGTTGAGGTGAGGGCATGTCCATTGCGTCTCCAGATAATCCATTGAGTGGGGCTCTGAAAATAAGCCAAGTGCCTGCGGATTAAAACCCCGAGAAACGGGCGAAACTTAACGCCACGCCTGTAGGTCATTTACGCTGTGAGTGTTCAACCCCTGAACGCCGCCTCAGAAGTTCTTGCCGTGGCCAAACATTCCGACCTGCGTAATACCCTGTCCCTGGACAGCCTGAACTTCTTCCTGGCGGATGTGCGCGACGGACTCGGTCCCTACCTCGCCATCTACTTGCTGGCCGTGCACAAATGGGACCCGGCCAGTATCGGCGTGGTCATGACCCTGGCGGGTATCGCCGCGCTGCTCACCCAGGGGCCGGCGGGTGCGTTGATCGACCGTACCCACAGCAAGCGCGCGGTCATTGCGCTGGCTGCCATTGTGGTCACCGCCAGTTGCCTGCTGCTGCCCTTTGTCAGTTCTTTCAGCCTCGTGGCCCTTACCCAGGCTGCCAGCGCCGTTGCCGCGTCCGTGTTTGCCCCAGCGATCAGCGCGATCTCCCTGGGCATCACCGGCCCCCGCGCGTTCACCCGCCGCACAGGGCGCAATGAAACCTTCAACCACGCCGGCAATGCCGTGGCCGCGTTGTTGGCCGGCGGCCTGGCCTACCTGTTCGGGCCGGTGGTGGTGTTCTACCTGATGGCCTTTATGGCGGTGGCCAGTATCGTCGCGATCAGTTGCGTGTCGGCCGAGGCGATCGACCACGACGTCGCCCGAGGCTTCGACCCGGCGCATCACACCGATCATGAGCAACCGTCCGGCATGAAGGTATTGCTGGCGAACCGCCCGCTGTTGTTGTTCGCCATCTGCTGCGCGTTGTTCCACCTGGCCAATGCGGCGATGCTGCCGCTGGTCAGCCAAAAGCTGGCGCAGATCAACCTGCACATGGCCACCCCGCTGACGTCGGCGTGCATCGTCGCCGCGCAACTCGTGATGGTGCCGATGGCCTGGCTGGTTGGGTTGAAGGCCGACATCTGGGGACGCAAGCCGTTGCTGATGGCCGGCTTCATGATCCTGCCGTTGCGCGGCGTGCTCTACACCCTGTCCAGCGACCCTTACTGGCTGGTGGCCGTGCAAATGCTCGACGGCATCGGCGCAGGTATCTTCGGCGCGTTGTTCCCGGTAATCGTCAAGGACCTGACCCAGGGCACCGGCCGGTTCAACGTCAGCCTGGGCGCCCTCTCCACCGTCTTTGGCCTGGGCGCGGCGCTGAGCAGCAGCCTGGCAGGTTTTGTGGTGCAAGAGGCCGGCTACAACGCGGCATTCCTGACCCTGGCCGGCGTAGCAGCGCTGGCCTTGGCGCTGTTATGGCTGGCGATGCCGGAGACGTTGGAGAAACCTTCCTTCGCTCGACATACAACTGTCGCCTGACATATGCGACAATGCGCGCCAAATTCCAACACACATCCCAAATTTTCTGCTCAGCGACCGGGTTTCGCGCCTTGATGTCGCTGTTGACGCATGCCTGAAGGCTCCTGCCGTCACGCTCGCAACCCATTGATAGGTAAAGTAATTGATCTCCACAGCTAACATCACCATGCAGTTCGGCGCCAAGCCGCTCTTTGAGAACGTCTCGGTCAAGTTCGGCGCCGGCAACCGTTATGGTTTGATCGGTGCCAACGGTTGCGGCAAGTCGACCTTCATGAAAATCCTCGGTGGCGACCTGGATCCGTCCGGCGGCCAGGTCATGCTGGAGCCGAATGTACGCCTGGGTAAACTGCGCCAGGACCAGTTCGCCTACGAAGAATTCACCGTGCTCGACACCGTGATCATGGGCCACGAAGAGCTGTGGAAGGTCAAGGCCGAGCGCGACCGTATCTACTCGCTGCCGGAAATGAGCGAGGACGACGGCATGGCCGTGGCCGAGTTGGAAACCGAGTTCGCCGAGATGGACGGCTACACCGCCGAATCGCGTGCCGGTGAGCTGCTGCTGGGCCTGGGTATTCCCCTGGAACAGCACTTTGGCCCGATGAGCGAAGTGTCCCCAGGCTGGAAGCTGCGTGTACTGCTGGCCCAGGCATTGTTCTCCGATCCTGAAGTGCTGTTGCTCGACGAACCGACCAACCACTTGGACATCAACACCATCCGCTGGCTGGAAAACATCCTGACCCAGCGCTCCAGCCTGATGATCATCATCTCTCACGACCGTCACTTCCTGAACAGCGTGTGCACCCACATGGCTGACCTGGACTACGGCGAGCTGCGCCTGTTCCCGGGCAACTACGACGAGTACATGACCGTGGCGACCCAGTCCCGCGAGCAATTGCTGTCGGACAACGCCAAGAAGAAGGCGCAGATCTCCGAACTGCAATCCTTCGTCAGCCGCTTCTCGGCCAACGCCTCGAAAGCCAAGCAGGCCACCTCCCGTGCCAAGGCGATCGACAAGATCCAACTGGCCGAGGTCAAGCCTTCGAGCCGCGTGAGCCCGTTCATCCGTTTCGAACAGACCAAAAAGCTGCACCGCCAGGCGGTCATCGTCGAGCGCATGGCCAAAGGCTTCGATGGCAAGCCGCTGTTCAAGGACTTTAGCTTCCAGGTTGAAGCTGGCGAGCGCGTGGCGATCATCGGCCCGAACGGCATTGGCAAGACCACCCTGCTGCGCACCCTGGTCAACGAACTGACGCCGGACGCCGGTAGCATCAAGTGGACCGAAGCCGCTGAACTGGGCTACTACGCACAGGACCACGCCCACGACTTCGAAGATGACATGAGCCTGTTCGACTGGATGGGCCAGTGGACCCAAGGCGAACAAGTGATCCGTGGCACCCTGGGCCGCATGCTGTTTTCCAACGACGAGATCCTCAAGTCGGTCAAGGTGATCTCCGGTGGTGAGCAAGGTCGCATGCTGTTCGGCAAGCTGATCCTGCAAAAGCCGAACGTGCTGATCATGGACGAACCGACCAACCACTTGGACATGGAATCCATCGAAGCACTGAACCTGGCGCTGGAAAACTACCCAGGCACGCTGATCTTCGTCAGCCACGACCGCGAGTTCGTATCGTCCCTGGCCACCCGCATCATCGAGTTGAGCGCCGATGGCGTGATCGACTTCAGCGGCACCTACGACGACTACCTGCGCAGCCAAGGCGTGGTGTTCTAAAACACCCCTTGTAGTGAGCGCGCTTGTTGTGGTGAGCGGGCTTGCCCCGCGCTGGGCTGCGCAGCGGCCCTAAAAAGAACACCGCGCTCTGTCCGACAGAACGCGGTGTTTTTTATTGGGGCTGCTTCGCAGCCCAGCGCGGGGCAAGCCCGCTCACCACAACAACACACCTGTTCATCAGGCAAAGTAGTTAGCCTGCTTTCTTTTCCCCCTGGCCCTTGCCATCATGCCCTCACCGCCCGCCCGCGAATGAGTGCCCATGCCTGCCGCCGCTCCCAGTTCAATGTCGATCACCCTGAAGATCGTCTCCATCGTCTTCTACACCTTCATCGCCTTTATCTGCATCGGCCTGCCGATTGCGGTGATCCCAGGCTATGTGCACGAACAACTGGGCTTCAGCGCCGTGGTGGCCGGGGTCACGATCGGCTCGCAATACCTGGCCACCCTGCTCAGCCGCCCCATGGCCGGGCGCATGTCCGACACCGTCGGCACCAAACGCGCGATCGTGTTGGGGCTGGCCGGGATCCTTGTGAGTGGTGTGCTGACGTTTTTCGCGACGCTGGTGGACAGCCTGCCGTCATTGAGCCTGGGCATTCTGATCGTCGCGCGGCTGTTGCTGGGCGTAGCCCAAGGGCTGATCGGCGTGGGTACCATCAGTTGGTGCATGGGCGCCGTCGGTGCCGAACACACGGCGCGCTCGATTTCGTGGAACGGCATCGCCTCCTACGGTGCCATCGCCATCGGTGCGCCGCTGGGCGTGGTGATGGTGGCCGAGTATGGCTACAACAGCCTCGGCATTGCGCTGTCGGTGTTGTCCGCATTGGGCCTGGTGCTGATCCGCAACAAACCCTCGGTGCCGGTAGTGCGCGGTGAGCGCCTGCCGTTCTGGGCGGTGTTCGGGCGTATCGCACCGTTTGGCGCCAGCCTGTGCCTGGCATCTATCGGCTACGGCACCCTCACCACCTTTATTACCCTGTATTACCTCAATCGCGGCTGGGCCGGCGCAGCGTACTGCCTGACCGTGTTCGGCGTGTGCTTTATCCTGTCGCGTCTGGTGTTTATCTCGGCCATCAGCCGCTTTGGTGGCTTCCGCGCCGCGATTGCCTGCATGACCATCGAGACCTTGGGCCTGACGCTGCTCTGGCTCGCACCGTCCACCGGGGTGGCATTGATGGGGGCCGGGCTGACCGGCTTTGGCTTGTCACTGGTGTACCCGGCGCTGGGTGTGGAAGCCATCAAGCAGGTGCCCAACAGCAGCCGTGGCGCGGGACTGAGTGCGTATGCGGTGTTCTTTGATTTGGCCCTGGCGATTGCCGGGCCATTGATGGGCGCCGTGGCGCTGAACCTCGGCTATGGCTGGATCTTCTTCTGCGCGGCACTGCTGTCGGTGACCGCACTGGGCCTGACGCTACTGCTCAAGCGCCGCGCTTACTGATCAGCCGTCTGCAAACCGGCGCGGGTGGATTGGCCGAGGGTGTGGCTGAAAAAACGCCCCGCCTCGGAAATCAGGTCGCGGTGAATGCCCTCGCGGTCGACGCCATCGGCATCGGTGCAAATCGCCGGCATTGCGGCCAACTGATCGCTGTCGCACGGCGCCATGAACACGAAATGCCCGGCCCCGGCCAGCAGTTTGAAGTCCGGCGGTTCCGGCAGTTTGCGCGCGAGGGCCGCCGCGTTCTTGTCCACGGCCACCAGCTTGTCGCCATCGCCGCTGTAGAGCAGCACCGGCACATGCACATCCGCCAGGGTGTGGCGACCAAACATCAGGCTCAGCGGTGCCATCAGCATCAAGGCATGAATACGCGGGTCGGACTGCGGTTGCAGGTCGTCACGGTCCACCACCAGTTCGCCCTTGGTGGTGCAGGCGTCGCGGTCTTCCGGGCGCTCCTGGCAATAACGGCGCAGCCGGTCGAAGTCCGGCTTGGCACCGGCCAGGATCAACGCGGTCTCGCCCCCGGCGGAGTAACCGATAACCCCCACTTGATCGATGTTGACGAACGGCGAGAGCATCGGGTCGCCCAAGGTCGCGGTGATCGCTTCGGAAATCTGGATCGGCCGGCCATACAGGTTACTCACCGTGCCCAGGCGGCTGTGGTCCTTGTAGTTGTCGCCGGGGTGCAACACCGCCACCACCACAAAGCCTTTGCGCGCCAATGAGGTGGCCAGGTCATGCAGGGCCAGGGGCGTGCCAGTGTTGCCGTGGGACAACATCAACATCGGGAAACGGCCGATGGCAATCTTGGAGTCTTCGGTGGCAGCGACGTGGTACGCACCCAATTGTGTGGTGTGCTCAAGCCCGGTGGACGGGTAAAAGGCCACGGCCTTCATCGGCTGCAAGTCCAGCGGATCAAGAAACGTCATGCGATGGAAACCCACACTCCAATGCGGGTGCGGTGCCGGCGCAGCGTGCACTGAAATCAGGCCGCCGAGCAGGGAAAGAACCATAACAGCACAAAGACGCATCATGGGGATGTCCACCTTTGCTGCGTGAGAACCGACATATCGAAGAAACGTCCAGGTTGTTAAACCCATGCTTGCACAACCTGGGCCAAAGTAATGACAGCGGGTAAACGAAAAAACTCCGTACTCCGGTCGTTTTCAGGCGAGCAGAATACAGAGTTTAGGCGCCCGGCTTCAGATTGAAACCGAGGAAGGGCGAAATTTACACAAGCCTTACGCGGCGGCGAACAATTGTTCGTTGATCAGTACGTTGGCGTCGCTCAGGGCTTTGCTGCGCACTTCGTCACCGTAGGCCAGGCCTTCGGCACGCACGATCTCGATATCGGTGATGCCCAGGAAGCCAAACAGCAGTTTCAGGTAGCCTTCATGGGCGGCACCCGTGGCTTGCCCGGCATGCATGCCACCGGACGTGGACACGATGATGACTTTCTTGTTGCCGCACAGGCCTTCCGGACCGGCTTCGCTGTAGCGGAATGTCTGGCCGGCGACGGCGATGCGGTCGATCCAAGCTTTCAACTGGGTTGGAATAGTGAAGTTGTACATCGGCGCACCCACCACCACCGCGTCGGCGGCGAGGAACTCGGCCAGCGACGATGCGCTCAGCTCGGCCTCATGCTTTTGCGCGGCATCACGCAGCTCGGCAGCGGTGCCCAGGGCGCCCAAGGTCGCGCCGGAGAAGTGGTTGATGCCTTCGCTGGCCAAGTCACGGTAGGTCACTTCCACACCCGGCTCCGCAGCTTGCCAGGCCTTGACCACGCCGGCGCTGAGCTGACGGGACGCCGAGTTGTCGCCGAGGATGCTGGAATCGATATGCAACAGTTTCATGGTGGATCTCCGAGGTGGGATCGACAGTGGCGATCAGATGGTGGTGATCCTACGCATCAAACGAATAGTCGATAAGTCAGCTCAAATGCGATAGTTTGTCCCACTGACAGGACAATAGGCTGACCATGCAAGACCTCAACGACCTCTACTATTTCGCCAAAGTCGTGGAAGCCGGCGGTTTCGCGGCGGCCGGGCGCCTGCTGGGGATTCCCAAGTCCCGGTTGTCGCGACGCATCGCCGAGCTGGAAGAACGCCTCGGCGCGCGCCTGCTGCAACGCACCACCCGCCAATTGACGCTTACCGCCGTCGGCGAGCGTTACCTGCGGCATTGCCAGGCGATGCTGCTGGAAGCGGAAATGGCCGATGAGGCCGTCGCCAGCATGTCCAGCGAGCCCCGTGGGCGGCTGCGGGTGAGCTGTCCGGTGGGCATGGCCCAGCACATCCTGCCGGAAATCGTCGCGGGTTTTCTCGCAGCCCACCCTCAGGTGCAATTGGAGATGACCCTGGTCAACCGCCGCGTCGACCTGGTGGCCGAGGGCATCGATGTGGCCCTGCGTGTGCGCGAGCTCGGTGATGAAGACCCCTTGCTGGTCACCAAGCGCCTGCGTCAGGCGCAGACCGTGCTGGTGGCCAGCCCCGCGTTGATGCTCGGTCGTCAGGTGGCCAGCCTTGAGGACCTCAAGCAATTGCCGATCCTCGGGGCGCTGGAGGCGGATCGCCTGGTGCATCAGCGCATTATCGACCCGCAGGGCCATGCCCACGAGCTGGCGATGGAGGCCCGGCTGGGTATCGACGACTTCATCGTGCGCAAAACCAGCGCCATCATGGGCCTGGGCTTCACCATACTGCCGATGATGTACTGTGAAGCCGAACTGGCCAGCGGCCAGTTGGTACAACTGCTGCCGGAATGGTCGTTGCCGGGCGGCTGGCTGCAAGCGGTGTACCCGCATCGCCGTGGCGTGTTGCCGGCCATCCGCGCCTGGATCGATTACCTGGAAGAAGGTTTCAAAGGCTGTGGAGACCGCCTGCTATGAAAATGACCGAAGCCCAAGTCGCGACCTTCTGCCTGAGCCTGCCCGGCGCGCGGGAGGACTACAAATGGGGCGGCGTGCGGGTATTCTCGATTGCTGGCAACAAGATGTTCGCCCTGCAAAACCTGCGCGGTGACTCGCTGGCGTTCAAGGTCGACAAGGAATTGTTCCTCGGCCATGTGGACCGCCCAGGCATCCACCCGGCGCCGTACCTGGCACGTGCGCAGTGGATCATCATGAACACGCCCTACCCGCTGGGCGCCGAGGAGCTGCGTGGCTTGTTGCAGCGCTCCCACCAGTTGGTGGTGAGCAAACTGCCCAAGCGCACGCAGATCGGGTTGTTGCTAGAGGATTGAAACCAGGGTACCGCCGAGGAACATCTGGTCCAGCCAAAACACCTGGTGCAGCAACACGATCACCCAGAACAGCACCTGGTAGGACACCTTGCGCGTCTTGTGCCGGAACACCTGCTGCGCAATCAACGCGCCCGGCCAACCGCCTGCCAGCTCGACGGCGTGCAGGATATTTTCCGGCGTGCGCCAGCTGTCGGTGCGCGCCTTGCGCTTGTCGCTCCAGTACAGGAAAAACGCGATCACGCTGACCACGCCATAGGCCACCAGCGGAATCAGCGTCTCGCCACGCTGCCACACCAATACCGACCCCAACAACGGCGCCGCGCACAGCAGCACAAAGATCGCCGCCTTCAGGCGTGGGTGCTGGATCATCATGCCTTGGCCGCGGTCCAGTCGATCCAGCCGAACTGCCAGGTCGCCAGGATCAGCAAACCGAACGCAATGCGGTACCAGGCAAACGCGGCATAGCTGTGACTGGCAATGAACTTGAGCAGGCCCTTGACCGCGATCATCGCGAAGATAAACGAGGTCACGAAGCCGATGACGAACACCGGCAGGTCCGCCGGCTGGAACAGGTCACGGTACTTGTAGCCCGAATACACTGCCGCGCCGACCATGGTTGGCATGGCCAGGAAGAACGAAAACTCGGTGGCGGTCTTGCGTGACAGCCCGAACAACAGGCCGCCGATAATGGTCGAGCCCGAACGCGAGGTGCCCGGGATCATCGCCAGGCACTGCGCCAGGCCGACTTTGAGCGCGTCTTTCCAGGTGATGTCATCGACGGTCTCGGCATGCACTTCATGTTCACGACGCTCGGCCCACAACATGACGATGCCGCCCAGCACCAGGGCCGTGGCCACGGTGATCGGGTTGAACAGGTAGTGGTGAATCACGTCAGCGAAAATAACCCCCAACACCACCGCCGGCATAAAGGCGATCAGCAGGTTGACGGTAAACCGCTGGGCCTTGCGCTGGGTCGGCAGGCCGCTGACCACTTCGAAAATCTTGCCCCGGAACTCCCACACCACGGCCAGGATGGCGCCCAGCTGAATGATGATGTTGAACGCGTTGAAACGGTCGCCGGTAAAGTCGAGCAAGTCGGCGACGATGATCTGGTGGCCGGTGCTGGAAATCGGCAGGAACTCGGTAAGCCCCTCCACAACGCCAAGAATCACTGCCTGAATGGCGGTCCAAAAATCCATACTTCCCCCAAAGGTCTTGCTCTACGGCAAGCCTTGTTAATCTTTTTAATGGTTCACTGACGACAAGACACAGCGCTGAGTTTCAACCCCACGCTGCAAAAATCCTGTGAAAAATCAGACAGTACTCAGGTTTTTCGATTACAGGCCGAAAGCCTATCAGACAAGGCGTAAAAGTCGATGTGGCGCCCACAATTATAAAAAGCCCGGAGTGACAGGACGATGAACAGTTTGCGCAATATGTCGATCAGCCGACGGCTCTGGCTGATCCTGATAGTCGCCGTGCTGATGCTGATGGCCCTGGGTTTGCTGATGCTCAAGCAGATCCATGACGACCTCTACCAGGCCAAACGCCTGCAGACCCAACACGTGGTCCAGACCGCCAGCGGTATCCTGACGTTTTATCACAGCCTCGAAACCACCGGCGTGATGACCCGCGAAGCCGCCCAGAAACAAGCCATGAACGCGGTGCGCGGCTTGCGCTACGACCATGACGACTATTTCTGGATCAACGACCTCACGCCCGTGATGATCATGCATCCGGCCAACCCCAAGCTCGACGGCCAGAACCTGTCGGCGATCCGCGACCCCGACGGGTTTGCCGTGTTCAACGAATTCGTGATCCTGGCCAAGGCCAAGGGCGCGGGCATCATCAACTATCGCTGGCCGAAGCCGGGTGCCGAAGCGCCCGTGGCCAAGACCTCGTATATCCAACTGTTCGAGCCGTGGGGCTGGATCATCGGTTCCGGGGTCTACGTGGATGATGTACAGGCCGAGTTCAGCGCCCAGGTCTGGAAAGCCTCGTTTATCGGCTTGGGCATCGCGGTGGTCATGGCGTTGCTGGTGTCGTTGATCGCCCGCAGCATCGTACGGCCGTTGCAGGACGCCGTGAATGCCATGGGCAACATCGCCAGCGGCGAAAGCGACCTCACCCGCAGCCTCGATACCCATGGCCAGGACGAAGTCACCCAACTGTCCCAACACTTCAACAGCTTTACCGCCAAGCTGCGTCTGGTGGTAACCCAGTTGCAGGCATGCGCCAACGCATTGGGCCAGTCCTCGCAAGAGCTGGGCGCCAACGCCACCCAGGCCCATGACCGCAGCCAGCAACAGTCCCAGCAGATGGAGCTGGTGGCCACGGCCATCAACGAAGTCACCTACGGCGTGCAGGACGTGGCCAAGAACGCCGAACACGCCGCCAGCGAAATGCGCGATGCCCAGGCCCAGGCGCAGCAAGGCCAGGTCAACATCGACGGCAGCCTGCAGCAGATCGACCAGCTCTCGGGCACCATCAGCCAGGCGGTGGAAGTGATTCGCACCCTGTCCGCCGAAAGTACCCAGATCGGCAGCGTGCTCGAGGTCATCCGCTCCATCGCGGACCAGACCAACCTGCTGGCCCTTAACGCGGCGATTGAAGCGGCACGCGCGGGCGAACAAGGCCGTGGCTTTGCCGTGGTGGCCGATGAAGTGCGCCTGCTGGCCCAGCGCACGCAAAAGTCCACCGCCGAGATCCAGGGCATGATCGAGCGCCTGCAAGGCCACTCGGAAGCGGCGGTCAAGGTGATCAGCGACAGTCACAGCGCCTCGCAACTGACCATCGAACAGGCCGGCCAGGCCGGCGCCAGCCTGACCGCCATCGGGCAAGCCCTGAATAACCTCAACGGCCTGAATGCGTCGATTGCCAGCGCCACCCTGCAACAGGCCCATGTGGTGGAAGACATCAACCAGAACGTCACCCAGGCCGCCGGCTTGTCCCACAGCACGGCGCTGGCGGCGGAACAGTCGAGCGTGGCGAGTGCGCAATTGCGCGGGTTGAGCGAACAACTCGACGGCCTGCTGCGCCAATTCAAAGTGTAGTTTTGTGGTGAGCGGGCTTGTTGTGGTGAGCAAGCCAATTGTGGTTAGCGGGCCTATTGTGATGAGCAGGCTTGTTGTGGTGAGCGGGCTTGCCCCGCGCTGGGCTGCGTAGCAGCCCCAATAAATACGCCGCGTATTGCCTGACAGTATGCGGCGATTGGTTTTAGGGCTGCTGCGCAGCCCAGCGCGGGGCAAGCCCGCTCACTACAACAGCCAATTCCTAGACCCACCTTCTTTGGTTACAATCCCCGCCCTCTCCCACTCTCCCAAGGAACCACCATGTCCGGGCTTGAACTGTTCGCCGCCGCCCTGGGGGTGATCGCCGTATGGCTGACGGTCAAGCAGAACCCTTGGTGCTGGCCTATCGGGCTGGTGATGGTGTTGCTGTACACCTGGGTGTTCTTCGACGTAAAACTCTATTCCGACATGCTCTTGCAGGTGGTCTACGCCGCGCTGCAAGTCTACGGTTGGTGGCAGTGGACCCGCGCCGGCGAGGTCCAGCAGGGCCGCCAAGTGACCAGCCTCGGTGTGCCAGCGATCATGGCCAGCCTGGCGGTGGGGGCAATCGGCAGCTTGCTGCTCGGCGCCGCCATGGCGCAC
The DNA here is from genome assembly GCF_058145955.1 of Pseudomonas sp. A39. Lineage (NCBI taxonomy): Bacteria > Pseudomonadati > Pseudomonadota > Gammaproteobacteria > Pseudomonadales > Pseudomonadaceae > Pseudomonas > Pseudomonas sp. A39. The sequence goes on along the minus strand of NZ_JBYVMD010000001.1, from coordinate 23,371 downwards.
TGGACCGACGCCGCCCAACCCTGGCTGGATGCCGCCCTGACCGGTTTCAGCCTGGTGGCACAACTGTGGATGGCGCAGAAGCGCGTGCAGTGCTGGCCACTGTGGATTGCCGTGGACGTGATCTTCGTCGGGCTATTTCTCTACAAAGGCCTCTACCTCACCGCCGCGCTCTACGCGCTGTTCACCGTGATCGCCGTGCAAGGCTGGCGCGAATGGCGCGCCGACCCGGCGTTGCACGCATGAAGGTGGTGGTACTGGCCGGGCCGGAATCCAGTGGTAAAAGTTGGCTGGCGACGGAGCTGCAAGCGCAGTTTGGCGGGTTGATGGTGCGTGAATACGTGCGCGAATTCATCGACCATCACCAGCGTGATACCTGCCTTGCGGATATCCCGGCCATCGCCCGTGGCCAACTCGCCTGGGAAGACGCCGCCCGCGCCGAACAGCCCCGCCTGCTGATCCTCGATACGCACTTGCTGACCAACAAACTGTGGAGCCAGACCCTGTTTGGCGACTACCCGGCCTGGCTGGACGACGAACTGCTGGCTCGGCACTACGACCTGCACCTGCTGTTGTCGCCGGAAGATGTGGAGTGGACGGCCGATGGGCAACGCTGCCAACCTGAGCTGGCCGACCGCAGGGCGTTTTTCCAGGACAGCCTGGACTGGATGCAGCAGCACCAGCAACCCGTCGTGGTCATCAGGGGAAATTGGGAAGAACGCCGGAGCGCCGCATTCACCGCAGTAGAACAGCTGTTGTGGTGAGCGGGCTTGTCGAATCGTCGCACCGCCCGCGCTGGGGGGCGTAGCAGCCCCAATAAACACGCCGCGTACTGCCTGACAGTATGCGGCGATTGGTTTTAGGGCGGCTTCGCCCCCCAGCGCGGGGCAAGCCCGCTCACCACAACAAGCCCGCGCGCGCCCGTCAGTACCCCAGCGACAGCCCCGTATTACGACGCGGGTCATTCGCCCCATAGAAGCGGTTGTTACCCACCGGCTTGCCACCCAGCGACGGCGCGCCCACCAGGATCGCCGCCAAGTGGTTGGCATCCTGCGGACCGGCAAACTTGTGGCCCCAGCTTTCCAGGATCTTCTGGGTGTCCGGGCTCACGGCAAACGTCTCGAGGTTGGTGGTCTCCGGCATCCACTGCTGGTGGAAACGCGGCGCGTCCACGGCTTCCTGGATGTTCATCTTGTAGTCGATGACATTCAGGATGGTCAGCAAGGTCGCGGTAATGATGCGGCTGCCACCTGGCGTGCCCACCACCATCACAGCCTTGCCATCCTTGGTCACGATGGTCGGGCTCATCGACGACAGCGGCGCCTTGCCCGGCGCGATGGCGTTGGCTTCACCCTGGACCAGCCCGTACATGTTCGGCACGCCGACCTTGACGGTGAAGTCGTCCATTTCATCGTTGAGGATCACCCCAGTCTTGCTCGCCATCACGCCCGCGCCGAACCAGTCGTTGAGGGTGTAGGTCACCGACACCGCATTGCCCCACTTGTCGACGATGGAATAGTGGGTGGTGTTGTTACCTTCGTGAGGTGATACGCCCGGCTTGATGGCTTGGGAATCCCCGGCCTTTTGCGGTTCGATGGCGTCGCGCAGTTTGGTCGCGTAGTTTTTGTCCAGCAGGTGCTCGATCGGGTTCTTCACGAAGTCCGGGTCGCCGAGGTAGCTGTTACGGTCCACATAAGCGTGGCGCATGGCTTCGATCTGGTAGTGCAGGCCTTGGGCCGAGTGATAGCCGAGGTCGGCCATCGGGTAGCCTTCGAGGATGTTCATGATCTGGCAGATCACCACGCCACCCGAGCTTGGTGGCGGTGCCGAGACCACGTGGTAGCCACGGTAGTCGCACTCGATGGGTGCCAACTCACGGGTCTTGTATTTGTCGAGGTCCGCCTGGGTGATGATGCCCTTGCCGGCCTGGCTGGAATCCACCAGCGCCTTGGCGACCCAACCTTTATAGAAACCGTCGGTGCCCTTGGCCGAGATTTCCTTAAGGGTCTTGGCCAGGTCTTTCTGCACCAGTTTCTGACCCACCTGCAGCGGCTGGCCGTTGTGCAGGAAGATCGCGCGCATGTCCTTGTCTTTTTCAAACTCGCCGGTGGCGGTGTGCAGCAGGTCAATATCACCCTGCTCCAGGGCAAAGCCGTTTTCCGCCAGCTTGATCGCCGGTGCGATGACCTGAGCGCGCTTGAGGGTGCCGTATTTGCTCAGGGCCAGTTCCATCCCCGACACGGTGCCGGGTACGCCGACGGCCAAGTGGCCCTTGGCGCTGAGGCCTTCGATGACGTTGCCGTCTTTGTCCAGGTACATATCGGCGGTGGCCGCCAGCGGGGCTTTTTCGCGGAAATCGAGGAAGGTCTTGCGCCCGTCTGCCAGTTGCACGGTCATGAAACCGCCACCCCCCAGGTTACCCGCCGCCGGGTACACCACGGCCAGCGCATAGCCCACCGCGACAGCAGCATCGACCGCGTTGCCGCCGGCCTTGAGCACATCCACGCCCACATGAGTGGCCAAATGCTGGGCCGTCACCACCATGCCATTTTCACCGGCCACCGGGGCCTGGGAAGCGGCGTGCACACCACTGACCGTCAACACCAGGGCTGTGGCAATCAAGGTACGGCTGAAGGGTTGGTATTTCATCCATGGCTACTCTAGTTATTGAGACGCACCAAAATAGCCCGGCGCACAGGTAATCCCCAGCGCAATGGCGTTTTTATTACAGAACTTGTCGGTCATAGAACGGACGCGAAAAAGCCCATGCTATATTCCGCGCCCTGACTGTCGTGCAAGGCGCCCTGATAGGGCGATGAAGAGGGATATGGCGATCAAGAAAACCGGCATCCGCGCCCAACAGGCCGACCAGACCCGCGCGCGCATCCTCCAGGCGGCGGTCAAGGTGTTTACCCGTGACGGTTATTCAGGCGGCCGTGTCGATACCATCTCCAAGGAAGCCGACTCCAACGACCGCATGCTGTATTACTATTTCGGCAGCAAGGAACACCTGTTCGTCTGCGTGCTGGAACACACCTACGAACAGTTCAACAAAGCCGAAAGCAAGCTCAAGCTGAGCCTGGACGCACCCGAGCAGGCCCTGCGCGACTTGGTGGCGTTCATCTGGAATTACTACGTCAAGCATCCGGAATTCGTGGCGATCCTGAGCATCGAGAACCTGCACCAGGGCAAGCATGCCCAGCAGTCCGGCGAGATGCGCAGGCTGTCGGGGGAAGCGGTGGGCGTGCTGAAGCCGATTATCGAAGCCGGCCAGGCGCAAGGCGTGTTTCGCCTGGATGTGGACCTTAAGCACGTGTACTTGATGATTGCCTCGCTGTGCTACTTCTATAACTCCAACCGCCATACCCTCAGCTCGTTCCTCGGTGAAGACCTGGCGGACAAAGGGCCGCAGCAGGATTGGCTGGGGTTTATCAGTGACCTGGTGGTGCGCGGCGTCACGCCCTAGTGCGTACCGGGGTTGGCGCGCAGATGCGCCACCTTCTGTTCCACCCCCTTCCACTGCGGCGCATTCGGCGCGAATTGCCCGCGCAGGTACGCCGCCAGGTCCGCCACCTGGCTGTCCGACAAACTGTCCTTGAACCCCGGCATATACCCCAGATCCCGGGTCGCCGGGTTGCTGATGCCCTGCAGAATCACCTTGATCAAATTATCCGGCTGATCGCTGTGCACATTGGTATTGTTCGCCAACGACGGGCTCACCCCAAACAGTTTCGGCCCCAGGCCGTCGGCATGACAGGCCTTGCACGAACCTTCGAAAACTCTTCGGCCATTGGGGTTGGGTACGGTCACAGCAGCGGCCACCGGGACGTCGGCCGTCGCATTGCCGTTAAGCGATGCCAGGTACACCGCCATGGCGCGGATATCCGCCTTGGGCAATTTCGACAACTCACTCACCACCGGCCCCATCGGGCCTGCCGCCACGCCGTGGGCGTCGGAATAGCCGGTGCTCAGGTAAGCGAACAGGTGCTCTTCGGTCCACGGCGTCGGTGACTTGGACAAGCCATTGAGCGCCGGCGCCTCCCAGCCATCGACCATGCCGCCCGCCAGGAACGCCTTGCCGCCCTTCTCCGCCCCCATCACGTTGCGCGGCGAATGGCACGCGGCGCAGTGACCCAAACCGTTGACCAGATAATTGCCGCGATTCCATTGCTCACCGCGCTCAGGCTGCGGCGTGATTTCACCACGCCGCACATTCAGTGCATTCCACCCCGCCATCAACGGCCGGATATTGAACGGAAAGCGCATGGCGTTCGGCGTTGGCGCCTGGCTCACCGGCGCCTGGGACATCAGGTAGGCGTACAGCGCCTGCATATCCGCGTCGGTGATATTGCGAAACGCCGTATAGGGAAACGCCGGGTACAGGTTGCGCCCGTCACGGCCGATGCCGTCACGCATCGCCCGCTCGAACGCCGAGTACGACCAGGCGCCAATCCCGGTCTTCACGTCCGGGGTGATATTGCTGCTGTACAACGTGCCGAACGGCGTTTCCATGGCCAACCCACCGGCATTGGGCGCGCCACCGGGCGCTGTATGGCACACCGCGCAATCGCCCACCGCCGCCAACAAACGCCCGCGCTCCAGGGTGGCCTTGGACCAGGTGCCGGCACTGGGCGGTGCAATCGGTGCGATTTCAGCCTGGAACGGCCAGGCTGTCGCCAGCACCGCGCCCAAGGTGGCGAACAGCGCGCCGAACCACCATTTTCGGCGTTTTTCCGGCGACTTGACCGGCTCACCCAGGGTCGCCGCATTCAGCGCCGCCAGCACCCGCTCCGGGGTGATCGGCAACTCGCGAAAACGAATGCCGGTGGCGTCGTAGATCGCATTGGCGATCGCCGCCGCGCTGGGCACCGACGCCGACTCACCGGCGCCCATGGGCGGTTGGTCCTGGCGCGGCATCATCATCACGTCGATCTGCGGCACGTCGGGAAAGGTCAGGATCGGATAGCCGCCCCACTCCTTGCTCGCCACGGTCGACTCTTCAAAGGTCACGCGCTCCTTCAGTACGCGACTGGTGGACTGGATCACATTGCCATGGATCTGATGCTGCACCCCGGCCGGGTTGATCATCATCCCCGAATCATGGCCGATCACCACCCGCGTCACCGACACATCGCCGGTCTGCTTGTCGATGGCCACGTCCGCCACCCAAGCCGCCCAGGCCGCGCCGAACCCGGGAAACTTGCTGTGGATGTAGCGCGCGTAGGCAAAGCCACGGCCACGCAGCAGATGGTCTTCGTTGGCGGTTTGCATCGGCGCGGTGCGCGGTGACCAGTTGGCGCGTTCGGCGGTGGATTTCACCAGGTCGATGGCGCGCTCGTCCTTGAGGTAGCGCAGGCGGTATTCCACCGGGTCGACGCCGGCGGCAAAGGCCAGTTCGTCGATATAGGATTCATGCGCAAAGGTGTTGGGCAAGGCCGATACGCCGCGCATCCACGAGGCGCGCACAATGGGCGCCATGTCGTTGATGGTCACGCGCATATTATCGATGTCGTAGGGTGGGATCGAGGTGCGGTCGCCCATCTCGAACATCGCCGCCACCGGCTCGACACGGCCTGTCAGCAACAGCGCCAGGGTCGGCGCGCCGTTGGAGGGATAGCTGGTTTCAAAGTCGTAGGCGGCAATGCTGCCATCAGCGTTGAGGCCACCGTCCACATCCATCAGCTGCGCGGTGCCCTTGGGCTCCCACAGGTGTTCCTGTTCGCGGGTCAGTTGCACGCGCACCGGCTTGCCGACCGCACGGGATAACAGCAAGGCATCCGCACACACATCATCGGCGCAATTGCGCCCGTAACAACCGGCGGCCTCCATGCGGATCACGTCGATCAGGGTTTCTTCGCACTCCAGCAACCACGCCAGGTCAGCGCGCAACAGGTGCGGGTTCTGGCTGCCCGACCATACGCGACTGCCGGAAGGCGAGTAATCGGCCACGCCACAGGAGGGGCCGATCGAGCCATGCATCTGGTACGGCCACAGGTAAGTGCGGGGCATACGTTGACTGGCATTGGCCAGGGCCGCATCGACGTTGCCCTGGTCGAGGACGGTGCGCCGCACACGGGGGTTGTCGCGGATGGCCTGCTCGACATCGCTCATGTCCGGCAACGCGTTGTTCCAGGGTTTCCAGTGCACCTGCAAGTCGGCGGCCGCCTTGATCGCCTGCTCTTCCCGCAAGGCCACCACGCCCACAAAATCGCGGATCACCACCACCGCAACGACGCCTGGGATATGGGCGATGGACGATTCGTCCACGCTCAGCAGGCTATTACCGACAAACTCCCCGCAATCAAGCCCGGCATACGGCGGGCGGATCACCCGGCCATGGAGCATGCCCGGCACGCGCATGTCGTGCACGTAGGTCAGCTCGCCGGTGGCCTTGCCTGGGATATCCACCCGTGCAGCGCCCTTGCCCACCAGGCGATACTCCTCAACCGCCTTCAGCGGCGCATCACCGCTGATGCGCAGTTGGTCGTGCTGGCCGCTGACCAGTTCAAAGTAGCTGGTGGTGCGCCCGTCCGCCGCCTGAATAACGCCGGCGTCCACCTTAAGACTGGCGGTGCTCACGCCCCAGCGCCCCGCCGCCCGCGCCAGCAGAAACCGCCGCGCCTCGGCGGCGGCATGGCGCAGGGGCACGGCGGAAATCTGCAGCGTCGCACTGGCAATGGTCGCGCCCTGATTGGGCACGCGTTCGGTGTCGCCGAGCACCATCTTCACCTGTTCCATTGTCAGGTCGAGTTCCTCGGCCACGATCTGCGCCAGTGAGGTGCGAATGCCGGTACCCAGGTCCACATGGCCATTGAATGCGTACACCCGCCCGTCATCGCTCACCGCGATAAACAGCCCGAGTTCCTTGGGTTTCACAGTGGGCGTGCCACCCTTGGCCACCGGCCCCGAGGGCGGCAGCACGTCATCGACGATCAGCAAGACGCCGGCCTTGGCCAGCCACTGGTTACGGGAAAGCGGAGTGTCTGTCATGGTCATCAATCCACGGTCATCAAGCGGGCCGCACGCAGCACGGCGCGCAGGATTTCGATATGGGTGCCGCAGCGGCAGAGGTTGCCCGACAGCGCGTTGCGTACCTCGGTTTCGCTGGGGTGGGGATTACGGTCGAGCAAGGCCTTGGTGGTCATGATCATGCCGTTGAGGCAGTAGCCGCATTGCGCGGCCTGCTCATCGATAAAGGCTTGTTGCACCGGGTGCGGCGCCTGCCGCGTGCCCAGGCCTTCAAGGGTGAGAATCTCGCGCCCCACCGCACCTGCCAGCGGGAACACGCATGAGCGCGCCGCCACGCCATCGATGATCACGGTGCAGGCACCGCACTCCCCCAGGCCGCAGCCGTATTTGGGGCCATTGAGTTGCAGGTCATTGCGCAGCACCAGCAACAGCGGCGTGTCCGCCATGGCGCTGACTTCGCTGACGTGCCCGTTGACCTCAAGCGCTACCGTGATGTGCTGGCTGATCATTCGCTTCGCCCGTAACAGTTGATGAAGCAGGCACTACATGAAACAGTCAAAAAAAAGCATCGCGGACCTGGGGCCTCACGACACACTTGACTGATGAAGTGACTACTACATGAACTCAGAGCAAAAACGGTGCCAAAGGACCGTATGGTGAGTGGGCTGTTTATTCCTGAGGGTCGTCGATCATCTTGCGCAACAGGAACAGCACCGCGACGCGTTCGGCGGGGTTGAGGTTGCTCATGGTCAGTTCGCTGATCTGCGCGGCGCGAGGTGCAGTCTGGGCAACCAGCTCGGCGCCTTCCGGGGACAGGTCGACCACCACTTTGCGCTTGTCCTGCGGGTCCGGCTCCAGGCTGATCAGCGCCTTGGCCTTCAGCCGCTCGACGATACCGCGAATGGTCGCCTGGTCCACCGCAGTCGCCTTGACCAGTTCCGTCAGGGAACTTGCACCGTGATCGCGCAGCGCACACAAGGTCACGAATTGCACGGCGGTGAGCTGCGAGTCGCCGACATTCTGCTGAAAGATCGCCAGGTGGCGCTGGTAGGCCTTGCGCAGCAGGTGGCCAACTTGTTCAGAAAAGACGTAGGAATCAGGCACGGCGCAGCTCGGTGGATGGTTAAAGTGGGGAGGCATGATACTCCATCCCCATACCGATGATCAGCGCGCGAGAGAGGCTCGCGGCGCCACCACATCCCCCGCAATAACGACGGCCTCATTATCCAGATACACATCGCAATTGCGCAGCGGAATGTCCATATGGCACGGCGTCTTGCGCGTTCCGCCCACTTCGGTATTCGGCCCGGTGGAGAACAGGAAATTGCCATAGAACGCCCGCGCGTCCATGCACATGCCGTCGTTTTTGTCGTGCAGCCCCATGGCCGTCCACTGCGCCCGTGGCTGCAGGCCCCAGCCGATATGGGAGATGCCGTACACCTCGGGGTCATTGAAATACTTCATGTAGTCACGCAGATATTCGGCCTCGAAACCGCCATGGATGTTAGTGATGAAGCCCTTCTCGATCTCCAGGGTGATCTTCTCGCGGGTGTAGGTCTTGAACGGCAGCAGGATGTCGCCGATGTCCAGCACCAGCACGCCTTCGGCGGTTTCTTCGTTGGGCCAGGAGAACAGGAAACCGCTCGGCCAATGGTCCCAGCGCCCCGGCTCATCGGCGAAACCGTATTCCGTCACCGACGGGTATTGCCCCAAGGCCGCACGGAAGTCGCTGCCGGCGCGGGACGTCACCTGAATCGAGCGCGCCTTTTTCAGCCACTGCTCCGCCGCCAGCACACGCACTTTGTCTTCTTCGGTGGGCAGCATCCGCGCCAGCACTTCCGGCGGCTCCACGGCCAGCAGGATGCGCGTGCCGGTCTTGAGGATCTGCTCCTGCTCCGGCGAGTGCAGCAGCATCATGGTGTCGACGATCAGGTCGGCGGCTTCCAGCGCGCGTTGCGCCGCGAGATTGCCGGTCAGCGCAGTGTCGCCGCAGTAGGCGGTCATGTCGTTACCCATCGCCTTGGGATGGTTGAACGACGGCAACTCCACCGCATACACCTTGGCCCCCAGGCGCTGCGCGGCGTCCATCGCGGCACGCACGGTGCGCGGGTCGGAGTAATGGCTCTTGAGCACGGCAACGCTCTGGGTCGGGTCGACCTTGGACAGCGTCAACACGTGTTCAAACATCTGGGTCAGTTCGCAATCGCTTACCGGCATTTTCCTGTCTCCTGTGGGCCTGCACCAAGTTCAAGCACTGCGCTTCACTCTAGTGCATTTTTATAGCGTATACGTCATTTAATAACGATAAGACCCGAATTGCAGGCAGACTGCAAGCGGCGCACCAAAACGTTACCTATCGAAACAATTCCAGTATTTATTGGCCAAATAAAGTTACACAGGACAACTATCGCCAAAAAACATATTTGCAGAGATGGGCTTCCCATTTCAAAAAATGAGCGTATACACTTTAAAAACCTTGCGGACAGACGCCGCCAAAAAATCAAAAGACAGAGGAACACGCCCCATGGGAAGCACTCAGAAAATCGCCATCGTCGGCGCCGGCCTCGGCGGTGCCGCCGCTGCCACCCTGTTGCAGCAAGCTGGTTTCGACGTGGATGTGTATGAGCAGGCGCCGGAGTTTTCCCGACTGGGGGCCGGGATCCATATGGGCCCCAACATCATGAAAATCTTCCGCCGCATGGGCATCGAAAAGCAGCTGGACCTGATGGGCTCGCACCCCGAGCACTGGTTCAGCCGTTGCGGCGAGACCGGCGACTACCTCTCGCGCATCCCGCTCACCGGCTACGGCGCGTCCTACATCACCGTGCACCGTGGCGACCTGCACGCGTTGCAGATGTCGACCCTCAAGCCCGGCACCCTGCACTTCAACAAGCGCCTGGAAACCCTTGAAGAAACCGACACCCAGGTGCGCCTGACCTTCGCCGACGGCCAGGTGACTTACGCTGACATCGTGATCGGTGCCGACGGCATCAACTCCAAGATCCGCGAAGAACTGCTCGGCGCGGAAAAACCGCTGTACAGCGGCTGGGTTGCCCACCGTGCGCTGATCCGGGGCGACCAGTTGGCCAAGTACGACCTGAAGTTCGAGGACTGCATCAAGTGGTGGACCGAAGATCGCCACATGATGGTCTACTACACCACCAGCAAGCGCGACGAGTACTACTACGTCACCGGCGTGCCCCATGCCGAATGGGACTTCCAGGGCGCATTCGTCGACAGCAGCCGCGAAGAGATGTTCGACGCCTTCAAGGGCTACCACCCCACCGTTCAAGCCCTGATCGAATCCACCGAAAGCGTGACCAAATGGCCGCTGCGCAACCGTAACCCGCTGCCGCTTTGGAGCCGTGGCCGCCTGGTGCTGCTCGGCGATGCCTGCCACCCGATGAAGCCGCATATGGCCCAGGGCGCCGGCATGGCCATCGAAGACGCGGCGATGCTCACTCGCTGCCTGCAGGAAACCGGCATCAGCGACTACCGCACCGCGTTCCAGCTCTACGAAGCCAACCGCAAGGAACGTGCGTCACGCGTACAAGCCGTGTCCAACGCCAACACCTGGCTGCGCACCCAGGAAGACCCGGCCTGGGTCTACGGTTATGACCTGTACGCCCAGGAACTGAAATCGGGGGTGGCCGCGTGAGCACCTTCCTCTACGGCGGCAACGTGCAGGCCAATGGCATCCGCCAGCATTACCTGCGTTATGGCGGCAAGGGCCCGGCGCTGATCCTGATTCCCGGCATCACCAGTCCGGCGATCACCTGGGGCTTCGTGGCCGAGCGCCTGGGCGCGCGGTTCGACACCTACGTGCTGGATGTGCGCGGTCGTGGCTTGTCCTCGACCGGCCCCGCGCTGGATTACAGCACCGATACCTGCGCCGAGGACATCGGCGCGTTTGCCGACGCATTGAACCTGCACAGCTACCACCTGATGGGCCACTCCATGGGGGCACGCTTTGCCCTGCGCAGCGCGGTGCTGCATCCCCAGGGCGTCAATCGCGTGGTGTTGATCGACCCGCCGGTGTCCGGCCCGGGCCGACGCGAATACCCAAGCAAGCTGCCGTGGTACGTCGACTCGATTCGCCAATCCCTGATCGGCATGGACGCCGAGGCGATGCGCGCCTTCTGCGCTACCTGGACCGACGAGCAACTGCAACTGCGCGCCGAATGGCTGCACACCTGCTATGAGCCCGCCATCGTGCGCGCCTTCAATGACTTTCACACGGTGGATTTCCATCAGCACTTGCCGTCTCTCAAGGCGCCGGCCCTGCTGATGGTGGCCGGGCGCGGCGGCGTGATCCTCGACGAGGACATTACCGAAATCCAGGACCTGCAACCGGCCATCCAGGTGGCCCGCGTACCGAATGCCGGGCACATGATTCCGTGGGATGACTTCGACGGTTTCTTCCACGCCCTCGGCGACTTCCTCGAACAATAACCCTGGAGACCACCATGCAGAAGCCCTACCGCATCGGCCAGATCGTGCCGAGCTCCAACACCACCATGGAAACCGAGATCCCGGCGATGCTCACCGCCCGCCAGGCGATCCGCCCCGAGCGCTTTACCTTTCACTCCAGCCGCATGCGCATGAAACAAGTGCGCAAGGAAGAACTGGCGGCCATGGACGGCGAGTCCGACCGTTGCGCCGTCGAACTGTCCGACGCCAAGGTCGATGTGCTGGGTTATGCGTGCCTGGTGGCGATCATGGCCATGGGTCTGGGTTATCACCGCAATTCCGAACAACGCCTGCGCAAGGCCACCGCCGACAACGATGCCAATGCACCGGTTATCACCAGCGCCGGGGCCTTGATCGAAGGCCTGAAAGTAATGGGCGCCCAGCGCATCGCGATTGTCGCGCCGTACATGAAGCCACTGACCGAACTGGTGGTGAACTACATCCGCGAAGAAGGCTTTGAGGTCGTGGACTGGCGTGCCCTGGAGATCCCCGACAACCTCGAAGTGGCCCGCCACGACCCGGCCAACCTGCCGGCCATCGTCGCCGGGATGAACCTGGAAGGTGTCGACGTGATCGTGTTGTCCGCCTGCGTGCAGATGCAATCGTTGCCGGTGGTGGCCAAGGTCGAGGCGCAAACCGGCAAGCCGGTGCTGACGGCCGCGATCGCCACCACTTACGCCATGCTCAAGGCCTTGGACCTGGAACCCATCGTTCCCGGCGCGGGCGCGCTGCTCTCCGGCGCCTACTGAAACCGCATCTGTGATGAGCAGGTTTTTTGTAGTGAGCGGGCTTGCCCCGCGCTGGAGTGCGTAGCGCTCCCGCTTTTTTGGGGCCGCTTCGCAGCCCAGCGCGGGGCAAGCCCGCTCACCACAAATAAACCGCTCACCACAGCTATGAATGAGGAGATTGGGAAGATGAGCGAACAATCCGCCGACGCCAATTATCAGGGCGTCTGGGGCAACCGCATCGGTTTCGGCAAAAAAGCCGCGCTGCTGATGATCGACTTCATGCAGGGCTACACCACCGAAGGCGCGCCATTATTCGCGCCGGGCGTGGTCACGGCCGTGGCCGAAAGCGTCGAGCTGCTGGCCACCGCACGCGAGCACGGGATTGCGGTGGTGCACACCAATATCCGCTACCATCCCGGCCATTTCGTCGACGGTGGCATCTGGGTCAAGAAGGCCCCGGTGATGAAAGACATGGTCGAAGGCAACCCACTGGCCGCGTTCTGCGCCGAAGTATTGCCGCAAGCCGATGAAGTGGTGATCACCAAACAGTACGCCAGTGCGTTTTTCGGCAGCAGCCTGGCGCCGATGCTGCATGCCCAGGGCATCGACACCGTGGTACTGGCCGGTTGTTCCACCAGCGGCTGCATCCGCGCCACGGCGGTGGATGCGGTGCAACACGGGTTTCGCACCATCGTCGTGCGCGAATGCGTCGGCGACCGGCACCCGGCGCCCCATGAGGCCAACCTGTTCGATATCGACAGCAAGTATGGCGACGTGGTGAGCAAGCAGGAGGCGATGAGCAAGTTCAGGGAGCCATAAGACGGTACCGAGAACCGCGCCATAGAGCGCGGTCTTGAACAAACTGAGGCCTGAAATGCAAAACCGAAAGACCTCAGTCTTCTGACACTGCCTTTGGAAGTCGCTTCTACAGCACTCCGAAGTGCTGGAACAAAAGCGGCTGTATAAAAACCATAAGTCACCGCCAGGAGACACCCAATGCCCATTGCGAATGCAGCGCCCGCGACCACCGTCGCCGACCCGGTCAACACGCTTTACCACAAGATCACCTGGAAGCTGATTCCGTTCCTGTGCTTCTGCTACCTGGCCGCCTACCTCGACCGCATCAACATCGGCTTCGCCAAACTGCAGATGCTTGACCAGTTGCAGTTCAGCGAAACCGCGTTCGGCCTCGGTGCCGGCCTGTTCTTTGTCGGCTACATCCTGTTCGAAGTGCCGAGCAACCTGGTACTGGAACGGGTCGGCGCGAAGATCTGGATCGCGCGCATCATGATCACCTGGGGCCTGCTCTCGGCTTGCACCATGCTGGTCACCTCCACCACCCAGTTCTACATCCTGCGTTTTCTGCTCGGTGCTGCCGAAGCGGGCTTTCTGCCGGGCGTCCTGTACTACCTGACCACCTGGTTCCCCACTCACCGACGCGGGCGGATCATCGCGCTGTTCATGATCGGCCTGCCGCTGTCCAGCGTGATCGGCGGCCCGTTGTCCGGCTGGATCATGGGCCACTTCGACCACATGGGCGGCCTGCGCGGCTGGCAGTGGCTGTTCCTGATCGAAGCGGTGCCCAGCGTATTGCTCGGCGTGCTGACCTTCTGGGCACTGCCCAACACCTACCAGCAAGCCAAATGGCTGTCGGACGAGGAAAAGGCCCTGCTGGAAACCGAACTGCGCAAGGATGACGCCGACGGTGCCGACAGCAAGCACAGCTTCCGCGACGGCTTCTTCAACCTCAAGGTGTGGATGCTCGGCGGCATCGATTTCTCGATCCTGCTCAGCGCTTACGCCATGGGCTTCTGGATGCCGACCTTCATCCGCAATGCCGGGGTCATCGACACCTTCCATATCGGCGTGCTCACCGCGTTGCCGAGCGTTGCCGCCCTGCTCGGCATGCTGCTGATCGGCGCCAGTTCCGACAAGCACCGCGAGCGCCGCTGGCACATCATCGTGCCGTTTTTCATCGGCGCGGCGGCCATGGCCACCAGCACCTTCTTTACTCATAACGTGGCGGCCACCGTGGCGCTGTTCGCGATTGCCTCGGCGGCGATCATCGGCGCGGTGCCGGTGTTCTTCAGCCTGCCGGCGACCTTCCTCAAAGGTACGGCGGCGGCCACCGGCTTTGCCCTGGCCTGCTCGCTGGCGAATATCGCCGGCCTGGTGAGCAACTCGTTGATGGGCGTTGCGATCGACGTCACAGGCAGCAGCGCCGGTGCCTTATGGTTTTTCGCCGGCTGCCTGATTCTCAGCAGCTTCCTGGTCATCGCCTTGCCGGCGAAACTGGTGAACCGTTGATAACAACCCTTTTTGCGGATAAATCACCCTGCAAGGCTTCTTGAAAAACTGTGCGCTGCTTGTCGCGGTCGGCCTGTGCGCCCGCGCCTTGCGTGGAAGCGCGTGTTTCTCAAGGGGTATATCCGTTACCTGATGTATGGAGATCAAACTGTGGGAGGGGGCTTGCTCCCGATAGCAATGGGACAGCCACAGATGCATCAACTGACACACCGCCATCGGGAGCAAGCCCCCTCCCACAGTTTTAACCCAGTACGGCACACCTCAACAACGGTAAGCGCCAATCAACCCTGGCCTATAAAAATAATGACGCTAGAATCAGCCCCATTCCCGCGCCCGACGCACTGACACGAGCCCCCCATGAGCTTTGATTTCGACACGATCCACCCCCGCCTAGGCACCGGCAGCACCAAGTGGAACCGCTACCCGCACGACGTTTTGCCGATGTGGATCGCCGACATGGACATCGCCGCCCCACCCGCCGTGCTGCAAGCCTTGCACGCGCGCCTCGACCAGCAGGTGCTCGGCTACAGCGTCGCCGGCCCGGATGTGCGTGAGGCGATCATTGCCGATTTGTGGGCCAAGTACGCCTGGCGCGTACAGCCGGATGAGTTGCTGTTCCTGCCCGGCGTCGAACCGGGTTTCAACATGGCACTGCACGCCTTTGTACAACCCGGCCAACCGGTGGTACTGCAAACCCCCAACTACCGGCCGATCCGCCTGGCGCCGGGGCACTGGAACCTGCCGCGCATCGAAGTCCCCTTCGAACTGGTCGACGGCGAATACCTCACGCCCCTGCCCGCCATGCGTCAGGCGCTGACCGGTGCCGGCGCGCTGCTGTTGAGCAACCCGCATAACCCCATGGGCAAAGTCTTCCCCCGCGAAGAACTGCTGGCCGTGGCCAACGCCTGCCTGGAACACGGCGCGCTGATTATCTCCGACGAAATCCACGCCGAGCTGTGTTTTGATGGCCGACGCCACATTCCCACTGCCAGCCTCAGCGATGAGATCGCCCAGCGCACGATCACGCTGATGTCGGCGAGCAAGGCGTATAACGTCGCTGGCCTGAAAACTTGCTTTGCAGTGGTCCAGAACGCCGAGATCCGCGAGCGCTTCAACCAGGCGCGTTGCGGCATGGTCGACAGCGTCAGCCCCCTGGGTCTGGAGGCCACCCGCGCCGCCTACAGCCAGTGCGGCGACTGGCTTGATGCGTTGGTGCAGTACCTGCAAGCGAACCGTGACTACCTGCTCGAGGCCGTGCAAACCCGCCTGCCCGGCGTGGTGATGCAGGTGCCGCAAGGCACGTTCCTGGCGTGGCTGGATTGCAGCGCCCTGGGCCTGGATGATCCGCAGCAGTTTTTCCTGGAGCAGGCCAAGGTCGGGTTGAGCGCCGGTATCGAGTTCGGCGATGACAGCCAACAGTTCGTGCGACTGAACTTCGGCTGCCCACGAACGATGCTGGAAGAAGGCCTGCAACGCATGGAACGCGCCCTTCGCCAACGCTGAAGCGTGCATCTATTAATGAGGGCCCCGGCTTGCCAGCGCCCTCATTCGATTGGGTTCACAACTTGGCGATGGACACTTCCGTCGATTTCACAAAGGCAATCACTTCGCTGCCCACTTTCAACTCCAGGTCACGCACCGAGCGGGTGGTGATCACCGAGGTGACGATGCCGGACGCGGTCTGCACGTCGATTTCCGACACCACTTCCCCCAGCAGGATTTCCTTGATGACGCCCTTGAACTGGTTGCGCACGTTGATCGCTTTAATGGTCATGTCGGCTTTCCTTTTGGCTGTTGGGTCAATCCGCACGAATGCGCAGGCCCTCAACATGCGCCACCCACGAAAACATTAAAAGGAATATATAACTCTTTATTTATTCGATACAGATATATAAGAACTGTTGCATCACCAACAGCTGATCAACAGTTTGCGCATTCGCGCTACAGCTTTAGCCCCTTCAAGCCCCGTAAACACGCCTCCGAACCAGATGGCACAGAGACTGCATATTCCCGAAAAGCATGATGGAACATGCCGTTTAATTTTTCTGGATATAAGAAAAGCCTTCTCTCAACGCCTTGCCGGAGCTGTTCCATGAACCCCTTCACCCGACGTTTACTCGGCGCCTGCGCCCTCGCCCTCTGCCTGCAACCGCTGGCCCATGCCGCCGACACCGACCCCGCCGAAGTCAATCTCGACTATGCCTACTACTCGCCCGTCAGCCTGGTGCTCAAGCATTTTGGCTGGCTGGAACAGGCCCTGCCGAACAGCAAGGTCGGTTGGGTCCTGAGCCAGGGCAGCAACCGGTCGCTGGAATACCTCAACAGTGGCGGCGTGGATTTCGCTTCCTCCGCCAGCCTGTCGGCGGTGTTGAGCCGCGCCAACGGCAGCCCGATCAAATCGGTGTATGTGTACAGCCGCGCCGAATGGACGGCCCTGGTAGTGCGCAAGGACTCGCCGTTCAAGAGCGTCACCGATCTCAAGGGCAAGAAAATCGCCGCCACCAAAGGCACCGACCCGTACCTGTTCACCCTGCGCAGCCTGCAAAAGGCCGGGCTGAAAAAAGACGATGTGGAGCTGTTACACCTGCAACACCCGGATGGCCGCACCGCCCTAGAGAAAGGTGACGTGGACGCCTGGGCCGGTCTTGACCCGCACATGGCCGCCAGCGAAATCCAGGCCGGTTCGCGCCTGCTGTACCGCAACAAGGATTTCAACAGTTATGGCGTGGTCAGCGTCACCGAAAAATTTGCCAAAGCGCATCCGCAGACCATCACCAAAGTGCTCGGCGCCTATGAAAAGGCCCGCGACTGGGCGGTGAAGCACCCGGATGAATTCGCCAAGCTGCTCGCCGACGAATCCGGCCTGCCGCTGGAAGTGGCCAAGCTGCAACTGTCGCGCACCGACCTGAGCACGCCGTTCCTGAGCAGCAAGGATGTGCTGTCGTCCAAGGCCGCCGCGCCGATCCTGGTGTCCGAAGAGTTGGTGCGCAAAGGCGTGAATGTGGACCAGGTGATCGACCAGTTGATCGACACCTCGTTCGGCCACTGACACTAAGGAGAAGGAGCGCGTGATGACCAGCAAAACCCAAGCATTGCCCCTTGCCGCGCCCGTGGCGATCAACCGCAGTGCCTGGCCGAGACGGCTCAAGGGCCTGGTGGTGCCGGCGCTGATCCTGCTGGTGTTGGAAGTGGTGGTACGTGTG
Organism: Pseudomonas sp. A39; assembly: GCF_058145955.1. NCBI lineage: Bacteria > Pseudomonadati > Pseudomonadota > Gammaproteobacteria > Pseudomonadales > Pseudomonadaceae > Pseudomonas > Pseudomonas sp. A39. The sequence goes on along the minus strand of NZ_JBYVMD010000001.1, from coordinate 5,697 downwards.
GGTTGGCTGCCGTCGTACCAGATGCCGGCGCCCAGCGAAATCGCCGTGACCCTGACGGACCTCGCCGAAGGTGCACTGTGGAAACACATCAGCGCCAGCCTCGGCCGGGTGCTGCTGGGCTTTGCCATCGGCGCCAGCCTGGCGTTGATGTTTGCCGCGTGGGTCGGCTTGAGCCGTGAGGCCGAAGCCTATCTGGAACCGACCTTCGCCGGGCTGCGCTCGATCCCAAGCCTGGCCTGGGTGCCGCTGTTGCTGCTGTGGCTGGGCATCGACGAAACGTCGAAGATCGTGCTGATCGCAATCGGCGCGTTCTTCCCGGTGTACCTCAATGGGGTTGCGGCCATCCGCGATATCGACCGCAAGCTGGTGGAAGTCGGGCAAATGTATGGTTTCAATCGCCGCCGCCTGGTGCGCCGCATTTTATTGCCCGCCGCCCTGCCCGGCCTGTTTACCGGGTTGCGCAGCGGCTTGAGCCTGGCGTGGATGTTTTTGGTGGCGGCTGAGTTGATCGCGGCCACCAAGGGCCTGGGTTATTTGCTCAGCGACGGGCGGGAAACCTCGCGGCCGGATATCGTGCTGGCCGCGATCATTGTGTTGGCGCTGCTGGGCAAGGTCAGCGATGGCCTGCTCGCGGCACTGGAGAAGCGCTGCCTGGCCTGGCGCGATACGTTTCAGGGAGCCGGACAATGAGCGCACAGCCTCTGCTGGACATTCACGTGGCGCGTAAAAGCTTCGCCCACACCACCGTGCTGAACGAGGTGCGCCTGACGTTGCAACCGAGGGAAGCCGTGAGCCTGCTGGGCCCCAGCGGCTGCGGCAAAAGCACCTTGCTGCGCATCGTCGCCGGCCTGGAAAAGGACTTCCTGGGCGAACTGCACAGCCCGGAGGGCGAAGTCGCCTTTGTGTTCCAGGAACCCCGGTTGATGCCCTGGCTCACGGTGGAACAGAACATCGGTTTCAGCGATGACAACCACTACGACAGGGCCTGGGTCACGCAACTGATCGAGGAAGTCGGCCTCAAGGGGTTTGCCCAGGCGCTGCCCAAGGCGTTGTCCGGCGGCATGGCACAGCGGGTCGCCATCGCGCGGGGCCTGTATTCACGCCCGCAGGTGTTGTTGCTGGATGAACCCTTCAGCGCAGTGGACGCGTTTACCCGCATGAAGCTGCAGGACCTGCTGCTGCAACTGGCCAAACACCATGCCATCGCCTTGCTGTTGGTGACCCATGATGTGGACGAGGCGCTGTACCTGAGCGACCGTGTGCTGGTGATGGACAACCGGCCCAGCAGCATTCGCCAGGAACTGGCGGTGGACCTGCCGCACCCAAGGGACCGGCGTGATCCGCTGCTGGCCCGGCTCAAGGCACTGGCCTTGACCGAGCTGCACCGCGCCCATGTGATCTAACACCACTGAGACTTGTAGTGAGCGGGCTTGCCCCGCGCTGGGCTGCGAAGCGGCCCCAATAAAAAACACCGCGGTCTGTCAGACAGAGCCGGGTGTTTGGTTTTAGGGCCGCTTCGCAGCCCAGTGCGGGGCAAGCCCGCTCACTACACAAACGGGGTGATCAGCTCATTGCTTTGCGCAATGTCACCCAATACCGTGTCCGCGCCTGCAGCTCGAGCCCCAGGGTCGAGGCAAGCAAATTGAGGATGCGGTCGGTGTCGTCGAGGCGGAAGCTGCCGGTCACACGTAAATTCTCCAGGTTCGGTTCCCAACGCAAAACACCTGGCCGATAACGTTCCAGCTCCCGCAAAAAATCGCCCAGCGCCTGGTTCTGCGCCGTCAGCACACCGTCGCGCCAGCCCAGCTGCGACACATCAAACGGCACCCAGGCACCCAGCCCGCCGGCTTTCAGCGGCGCTTGCTGCCCCCCCTGCAGGGTCGCCATCTGCCCGTTCCGGTCGCGCACTTGGACTGCGCCCTTGAGCACAGACACCAGACAGCCGGCCGCCTGTTGTCGTATGCACACGTCGGCCTGGCTGACGCTCAACTCGCCGTAGCGGGTCTGCACGGTCATCGCGGTCGCGCCGGGAAGATTCAGCGCCAACTCACCGTCCACCAGCGTGATACGCCGCTGTGCCAGGTCCACATCCACCGCCGTGGCGGTATTGAGTTGCAGGTTGCCGCCGTCATCCAAGGGGATACGCTTGCGCTCACCGGTGGCGGTGTGCAGGTCGGCGCGCCATACCTCGATGGGCAATTGACGGCTGACCAACCAGGCCGTCGGCACCAAGGCCGCGATACCCAACGCGCGCTTGAGCACGGCGCGGCGTCCCGGTTGCGGGCGGTCGAGGCTGGCCATCGCCAGGGCCTGGGGCAAGGCGCTGAAACGCTGGCGCAGGGTCTGGGCTTTTTGCCAGGTCTGTTCGTGCTGAGGGTGGCTGTCCCGCCAGTGCTGCAAGGCGGCGTGATCATGCTCGGTGGCCGCGCCAGACTCCAACAGCGCCAGCCATTGGGCGGCGGCGCGGGCCACGTCACGGCTCACAGGTCCACCAACAGGCAATGTTCGTAAGCCTGGGCCATGTAGCGTTTTACCGTGCGTTCGGAGACGTCGAGGCGCTCGGCGATCTCCCGATAGCCCAGGCCTTCCAGTTGGCTCCAGAGAAAGGCGCGGCGGACCAGCACCGGCAAGCCATCGAGCAATTCATCCAGGGCTTGCAGGGTTTCCAGCACCAGCCAGCGCTGCTCGGGCGACGGCACACAGGCTTCCGGCAGGTTCGCCAAGGCCTGCAGATAGGCCTGTTCGAGGCTGCGCCGCTGATGGAAATTCACCAGCAGGCGCTTGCCGACGGTCACCAGATACGCGCGCGGCTCCTGCATCTGCGCAATCGGCTGGGCGCTGGCGAGTACCCGTAAAAACGTATCCTGGCTCAGGTCCGCGGCATCCCAGGCATTGCCCAAGCGCCGGCGCAGCCAGCTTTCCAGCCAGCTGCGATGGTCGCGGTACAGGCTCGACAACGTCAGCTCGGGGGCGTGGGTCGAAACAACAGCATCATTCATGGCAAGCGACCTGCGCGGCGCGAGTGAGTCTCAAATGAGATTCATTCTATTTAATATCGCAGTCAGACACCATGATCTTTTCAACCTTGCGCTAAGTGGGCGATGCAGTCGGCGAGTCGGACCAACATCGTATCCTGCCGCGATCAGAGAGGTTCGAAACGCCAGCACTCCCACACGAATCTTTACTATCTGTCTTGTTATGGATATTTTATCCAGACATGCCATTGAGGTCCGTCCCATGCACCTGCCGACTTACCAAGACGTCATCGCCGCCGCCCAACGCCTGGAGGGCGTTGCCTGCCTGACGCCGGTGTTCACCTCTCGAACGCTCAACGCACAGACCGGCGCCGAGGTCTTCATCAAGTGCGAGAACCTGCAGCGCACCGGCTCATTCAAGTTTCGCGGCGCCTTCAATGCACTGTCGCAGTTTGACGCACGGCAACGCGAAGCCGGGGTGGTGGCGTTCTCGTCGGGCAACCATGCCCAGGGCATTGCCCTGGCGGCGCGTTTGCTGGGCATACCGGCAACGATTGTGATGCCCGGCGATGCGCCTGCCGCCAAGGTCGCGGCCACCCGCGAGTATGGCGCCAGCGTGGTGCTGTATGACCGCTTTACCGAGGACCGCGAGCAGATCGGCCGTACCCTGGCGAGCGAACACGGCATGACCCTGATCCCGCCCTACGACCATCCGCATATCCTCGCCGGCCAAGGCACCGCCGCCAAGGAACTGCTGGAATTCACCGGCCCCCTGGACGCGTTGTTCGTCGGCCTGGGCGGTGGTGGCATGCTGTCGGGCACGGCGCTGTCGACCCGCGCCTTGTCGCCGGAGTGCCAGTTGTACGGCGTCGAACCCGAGGCGGGGAATGACGGCCAGCGCTCGTTTCGCACCGGTAACATCGTACATATCGACACCCCGGCGACCATCGCCGACGGCGCCCAGACCCAGCACTTGGGCAACTACACCTTCCCCATCATCCGCGAGCAGGTGAACGACATCCTTACGGTGTCGGACGCACAGTTGGTGGCCTCGATGAAGTTCTTCATGCAGCGCATGAAAATGGTGGTGGAACCCACCGGCTGCCTGGGCCTGGCCGCACTGCACGCGTTGGGCGACCAGCTCAAGGGCCAGCGCGTGGGCATCATCGTCACCGGCGGCAACGTCGATCTCCAGAAGTACGCCACCCTGCTCAGCGAGGCGCCATGAACATCATCCACACCCCCACGGCGGCAAAGCCTGCCGGGCATTACTCCCAGGCCATCCGCCACGGCGACACGCTGTATATCTCCGGGCAACTGCCGGTCAGCCCGGACGGGCGGCATAACCTGTCGGCGCCGTTTGCCGAACAGGCCCAGGTCGCACTGGCGAATGTGTTGGAAATCCTCAAGGCGGCCGGCGGCACGCCGCAGGATCTGGTGAAAGTCACGGTGTACGTGGCGGGGGTCGAACACTGGCCGGCGTTCGACCAGGTCTACGCCGGCGCACTGGGTGATCACCGCCCGGCACGCGCGGTAGTGCCGGTGCCCGAGTTGCATCACGGGTATCTGGTGGAGATTGAAGCCGTCGCGCGTTACTTGGCGTAGGTGTAGACCGCCGCGCGCGACACGCCCAGGTGCGAGGCTACGGTTTCCATGGCCCGGCGCACATCCATGCAGCCGGCATCCTTGAGCTCACGCATCAAGGCACGCCGGTCCGCGGTCTTGAGCGCGCGCGGCGTGGTGGCCAGGCGTGCGGCGAACTGATCGATGCGCGCACGAATGGCGTCGGCGCCGGACGGGTCGAGAGACTCACGGGGCGTGTCGCCACTGACAGAGCCGAACTGTTCCAGCATGCCCTGCAAGCCTCGGAACAACGAGAGGTCGACGTTCATGCACAAGGCCGCGACGTATTGTCCGCGGGTGTCCTTGATGCCGATCGAGGTGCTCTTGACCTGGCGGCCGTCGGCGAACTGGTTCTGATAATTGGCAATGACTGGCGGGTACTCGGGATCGGCAATCCGCGCCAGGCCCAGCTCAGTGGCCGGGTCGCCAGGCTGGCGGCCCGAGAGGTTGTTATGGATCGCCAGGATCGCGTGCTGCGGGTCGCGCAAGTCGTGCAGCACCACTTCGCAGAACGGGCTGAAGGTTTTGCTCAAGCCTTCGGCGATCTGTTCGAGCTGGCTGATCAGGTGGGTGTCTTCGCGCAGGGTCTTTTTCATGCAAGACAACATATCCAGTCCTGGACAGGGCGTCAATCAAGCGCCCGGCAGCGACCCCAGACCGCACATCTTGTGCGTTGACCATCGTCACCACACCCCATATAGTGTGCCCACAAACAGAACAGACCACTACATAGTGTGCAGTATCGGTAAATACCGACCACACTATGCGCCGTATTTCAATGCCTAACCGCCTGCAAATTTTATATTTTGGACGGCCCCATAGGCCGTCAGAACAGACCAGAAGGGAGTATTTCAATGCTGAGTTGGGATGAAGTCGACAACGAAGACACCGGTGCAGCGGTGATCAAGGGCGCCAACGCCGGCCACGCCAGCGAAGCCAACATGGACCGCCTCGACGGTGCCGGCGCCGCCGCCGCGCTGGAAGCCCGTAACGTGACCGCCAACGACTCCGCTGCGATCATCCGCGCCAAGGCCGCCCTCGACAAACTCGACGTCGCCGAAGGCCTCGCCGAACTCGAAGGCTCCGCCGCCCGCGTCGC